>JAFURE010000116.1 GCA_017471985.1 Akkermansia sp.
ATAGTCTCGCCTGGATTCGAACCAAGACAAAGAGAATCAAAATCTCTTGTGCTACCTTTACACCACGAGACCACACAGATGTGGCGCAAAGCGCAAGCGCCTTGCGGGGAGCTTTGTACCACAAGATATAGATTCATGCAAGCCTAAAATGAAAAAATAAGGGTAATACACGCCAAAAATAAGGCACAAGACACAAAAACAAGATACGCAGGCATAAAAAATACTTGCTTTTTAATAAAATATTGCTATTTTTAAAATATATCTCTGATATACATCTTACGCGTCGGCAAGCCCCCCCCATACAGCACGGCGCCACCGCCCCACACACAAATCAATCAGACAAAAAAGGAGAGGAACAGAACATGAAAATCCCCCACATATCCATCGCCGCACTGGCCGGGACAGCCCTGCTGCTCAGCTCATGTGTGGTTACACCGGCAGATGGCTACGGCTCCTTCACCTACTCAACGAATGGTTACAGCGCAGGCGTGAGCGTAGGCTGGACGTCCGCCAGTTACGATGCCAACGGTTTCCCGATTTACGGCTACTCATACGGCCGACCCGTGTATGGTTACACAGCCGCCGGCGCAGCCATTTTCAGCATTGCGGCTCTGACCGCTCTGTGCTTTGTGCCTGATTGGGGTCCTGCTCCCTGGTACTGCGGCCACTGGCATTACCCGCCGCATATCCACCGTGTATCCTGCCCGCCGCGCTATTCGCACGGGCACCATCCCGGTCACCGGCCAAGTGGCGGGGCTCACCATGGCCACCACTCGCCCCCCCACCATGGTGGCGTACACAAGCCCTCACATCATGTTCAGGGCCCGCATGGCCACATAAAAGCGCCCCAGCCCAACGTGGGAACACACAAACCCGGCGTGGGTGGTCACCGCCCTAACATGGGTGGATCACGCCCGAACATGGGTGGTCACCGCCCGAACATGAGTGGCCCCCGCCCGAACATGAGTGGCTCCCGCCCGAACATGGGTGGCACCCGCCCGAACATGAGTGGCACCCGCCCGAACATGAGTGGCCCCCGCCCGAACATGGGTAGCCCCCGCCCGAACATGAGTGGCCCCCGCCCGAGTATGGGTGGCTCACGCCCGAGTATGGGTGGCTCACGCCCGAGTATGAACCGAATTCACGGAGCCTCGCGCCCGGCAGGCTTCTCGCGCGGTGGTGGTGGAGGTCGTCATCACGGCAGAAGAAGATAAGCAAACTTTTCTACCACTTCCGGACAATCGTCCCGTAGCCTTTAAGATCAACACTTAACCGCTGCGGGATTTTGCTTTTTCTGATATTCTCTAAACCAAGCTCTGTAAAAGAGCGATTTTATCTTGACTATGACTGCTACGGTGTTATACTTTGAGGTAAGAGAAACGGCACAACTCGTTGCCCGGAAGTTTTTAATTTTAACCATTTTTACGTATATGAAGAAAACAGTGAGTACGCTTATAGTCGGCGTTGCCGCCGTCGGCGCTGTGAGTGAAGTTCAGGCGCAGGCACCCGCTACGCCCCCTGCCACCACGACTACGCAGCCTGCTGCAACCGAACAGCAGGCAGTCCCCACACTTACACCGCGCCAGCAGAGAAGAGCTGAACGTGCGGCAGCACGCGCAGCGGCACGAGCCGCCGCTCAGGAGGCCGCAGCCGAGCGCGCAGCCGCCGCTCAGGAACTGGCAGCCCTCGAAATCATGCCTGCCAAATATTCCTCCTATCTATTGCAGGCCATTAACTCGGGTGACGAGCACATACTTGAGCTGCTGCTCGCAGCCGGAGCCGACCCGAACGTGCGCGACTCGAACGGCGAATACGCCCTGCACTGGGCAGTAAAGACCAATCAGCCGCATTTCATGGACATGCTGCTGGATGCCGGC
The DNA here is from genome assembly GCA_017471985.1 of Akkermansia sp. Taxonomy (GTDB): domain Bacteria; phylum Verrucomicrobiota; class Verrucomicrobiia; order Verrucomicrobiales; family Akkermansiaceae; genus Akkermansia. The sequence goes on from JAFURE010000116.1 coordinate 1,878, forward strand.
GCCGATATCGAGGCCCGCAACCCGCGCACACGCGCTACAGCCATGCACCTGGCAGCCTGGAATGACAGCCCGGAGTGCCTGCGCCTGCTGCTGAGTGAGGAGGCCGATCCCAATGCCACCGATGTGGTGGGCGATACCCCCATGCACCGAGCCATCAAACTCGGCCACACCGAAAATGTACTGGCACTGGTGGCCGCCGGTGCGGACGTAAAGATAGCCAACGATGAGGGAGTAACCCCGTTGCTGGCAGCCTCGCGGGCGGACAACGACGAGTGTGTGAAAGCCTTTGTCGCCGCCGGGGCTGTGAACAATTTGGCAGCAGCTGCCGTTGTGGGCGATTTGTATGTGCTCAATTACTTCATATCAGCCGGAGTGCGCGTGAATGTGCGCAATGGTCTGGGCGAAACCCCGCTGCACTTAGCCGCAGAGTTCGGCCACGCAGACTGCGTGAAAGCCCTGCTGAATGCCGGAGCGTGGATTCTGGCCAAGAACAAGCTGGGCGCCACCCCGCTACACGAGGCCGCAGCCGGCGGACATCTGGATTGCGTAACTTTGCTGCGCGATACCGGGGCTGACATCAACGCCCGCGGAGCCTATGGGACCACCCCCATCAGCAGAGCAGCGGCCGCCGGTCATGCCGATTGCGTGCGCTACCTCATTTCCGTGGGAGCAGATGTGAATGCCGCCGATGAATATGGTGAAACCCCGCTTATCTGGGCCGCAAGCAACGGTCACTCAACCTGTCTGAAATTACTGCTCGATGCCGGAGCCGACAAAAACGCGGTGGATAAATCCGGCGAAACCGCTCTGCACTGTGCGACCGAGAAGGGGCACAAGGAGTGCATACGCCTGCTGAGGTAAAACCTCAACAATCTTTGAAGAACAGCCGAGCCGGAGTTCTGCGTGCGAACAACGATGAACTCCGGCCCATTTATTTATGCTTGCCATCTCATGCCCGACATGGTATACTGACGGTTCAACAGCTATAACGAGATATGAACGCAATACCTAACGTACTGGCAGGGCGCTATGCTTCTGACGCGATGAAGGCCATCTGGTCCGCCGAGGGCCGCATTGTACTGGAGCGCGAGTTCTGGATTGCCGTGATGAAGGCACAGAAAGACCTGGGACTGGATATCCCGCAGGAGGCGATAGATGCCTACGAAAGCGTAAAAGGCAACGTTGATATCGAGAGCATTAACAACCGCGAGCGAATCACCCGCCACGATGTGAAAGCCCGAATCGAGGAGTTCTGCGACCTCGCTGGGCACCAGCACATTCACAAGGGCATGACCAGCCGCGACCTCACCGAGAACGTAGAGCAGCTTCAGGTCTGGCGCAGCATGCAGATTATACGCGACAAGGCTGTGGCCGTGCTCGATCGCATGAGCAAACATGCCGCCGACTGGCGCGATGTCGTATTTGCCGCCCGCACTCACAACGTGGCAGCTCAGGCCAGCACCATGGGCAAGCGCGTGGCTATGTTCGGCGAGGAACTGGTACACTGGACCTGGGCCTGGGTGAGCATGATGGAGCGCTACCGCGTGCGCGGGCTGAAGGGTGCCGTGGGTACCCAGCTCGACCAGCTCTCCCTCTTCGGCAAGAACCCCGACACCGTGCGCGAGCTCGAGAGCCGCATTTGTGCCCATCTCGGCATCTCCACCAAGTGGATGAACGTAGGGCAGGTCTACCCCCGCTCACTTGACTTTGAAATCATTTCCGGCCTGGTGGGGCTTTCCTGCGCCCCCAGCAGCTTCTGCAAAACCTGGCGCCTGATGGTGGGCCACGAGCTCTGCACCGAGGGCTTTGCCAAGGGACAGACCGGTTCCAGCGCCATGCCCCACAAGCAGAACCCCCGCTCCTGCGAGCGTGTGAACGGCTTCCATGCCATCCTGAAGGGTCACCTGAGCATGATTGGCGGCATTGTGGGCGACCAGTGGAACGAGGGCGATGTCTCCTGCTCCGTGGTGCGCCGCTGCGTGCTGCCCGATGCCTTCATGGCTGCCGACGGCCTGTTCGAGACTTTCCTGACCGTCATGGACCAGATGGGCGTCTACAAGCCGGTCATTCAGACCGAGCTGAACCGCTACCTGCCCTTCCTGATGACCACCACCATCATGATGGCCGCTGTGAAGCGCGGTGTTGGCCGAGAGGAAGCTCACGAGGTGATTAAGGAGCACGCCGTTGCAGTATCCGACGAGCTGCGCAGCGGTACCATTGCCACCAACGACCTGCTGGATCGACTGGGGACAGACGGCCGCCTGAAACTCAGCCGCGAGGAAATTCAGGAGATTTACGACGCCAACGCCGGCGATACCGGCATGGCTGCCGACCAGGTGGACGCCTTCTGCGCCATGGTCACCGAACTGGCAGACAAATACCCCGCCGGCGTGGGCTACACCCCCGGTGCCATTCTGTAAAAACAAAGGCCGGTTTTTATGGCAGATGAGAAAGAACAGGTTCTCTTTGAGAATGCAGCCTATCGGCTTACGTCGACAGGCCTGCAGCAGGAGGGCCTGACCGCCCGCCTGCAGGGGCCGGGCAAGCTCATCATCTGCCGCGAGGGGCAAGGGGAACGCGAAATCAGCATTCCCCCGCCGCCCAACGGCTGCACGGGCATGCGCAGCAGCATACCCGTGCTCACGGCCATGTATAACCTTGCCGCTCACGAACTGCAAGCCAACGTTCAGCCCGACGGCAGCATGCTGGCCGGTGCCAACTGGAGTACCGTCTGGACCCGCGATATCGCCTATGCCGCCACTCTGGGCGCAGCCCTCATCGCCCCGGCCGAGGTGCGTGCCAGCCTGCAATCCCGCGTGAAGGACGGTATCATTCTGCAGGATACCGGCACCGGCGGCGGCTGGCCCATCTCAACAGACCGCGTAGTTTGGGCCATGGGTGCATGGAGCCTGTACCAATCGGAGGGCGACACAGAATGGCTCAAATACTGCGTGGATGTCATCAGCGCCACTCTGGCGCAGGATGACGCGCTGCTGCCATCGCACACCCCCTTGCGACCGGGAGAAACCTCATTCATCGACTGGAGGGAGCAGAGCTACCCCGACTGGATGACCCCGGCAGACATCGGCGCCAGCTACGCCTTTGGCACCAACGTGCTGCACTACATAGCCCGCATGGTGCTGGTACGCATGCTCACCGAGCTGGAGCGCGAGAAGGAGGCTGCTCCCCACCGCGAACGCGCCACAGCCCTGGCCGCAGCCATTGAGCAGGCGTTCTGGAGCAAGGCCAACAGCCAGTACTGCATGATGCGCACCCCCGATGGTTGCCCCGATGAGCGAATAGACTCCCTGGCCAACGCGCTGGCTGTCATCTGCGGACTGGCCGGCGAGCACTCCACCCGCGCCATGGCCACCCTGCCCAGCAGCCCCTGGGGCACGCCGGTCTTTGCCCCCTACAAATCGGGACAGGCAGCCGCCTACCACAACCGGGCCATCTGGCCGTTCGAGGAGGCCTTCGTCCTGATAGCGCACGCCGAACTGCGTGACCCTGCCGGTGCAGCCTTCTCCATGGCAGCCCTCCTGCGAGCCGCACTGGCATTCGGCACCAATAAGGAGAATTTCCATGCCGAGAGCGGCGAGGCCGAGGGTACACTGCAGAACTCTGACCGCCAGCTCTGGAGCACCGCCGGCATGCTGGGGCTCTTCTACTACGGGCTTTTCGGCATACACTACGAGCACGACAACCTGGTATTCACCCCCTGCGTACCCAAGGGATTTGCCGGCAGCCACTGGCTCACCAACCTGCACATACGCGATATGGTGCTCAATGTGCGAATCAACGGCTACGGCACCGACATCTGCTCCGTACGCATCAACGGCAAACCGGCCACCCCCATTCTGCCGCTCGATACCGTGGGCAACCTGCAGATAGAAATTGAGCTCATGCCCGAGGACAGCGATGAGCCGGCCAGTAATTTCCCCACCGCACACGAGGATTTACCCGAACCGGAGTGGGATAACCCCACCCCCACCCTGCTGCGCTGGCACCCTGTACCCGGAGCTACCAGCTACTACATCTTCGCCAACGGCTCAGCACTGGGTGCCACCCCCGATTGCAGCTTCGCCATCACGCGCCCCCCGACCTGTTGCACAGAGTACCGTGTACAAGCCATCGGCCCGGGGAATGCCGGCTGTCTGGGCAAGCCCTGGCAGAGTTGCCCTGAGGGCACCTTCAGCCGTCTGCAGCCCCTCAGTATCGGCGAGGAGGCCGAATACGACGTGGAGAACAACCAGGCCTGGCTCGACACCAAGCCTTGCACCGCCCTGCTCAGCTACGGCGGCACTACTCTGGCCACAGGCACATACCGACTGCGCGTACAGTACTGCAACGCCACAGCCTCCCTGCGGGACGGCGACAGCTGCGCGCTGCGTGAACTGCTGGTCGACGGTGAACCCGTAGCCATCATTCCCCTGCCACACAATACCGAGGCCGGTAACTGGGAGCACTACACCCTCACTGCCCCCGTAACCGTCAACCTCAAGAGCGGCCGCCATACCTTCGCCCTGCGCTACAACTCTGCCACCTGCACCAATGCCAACGGCAAACTCAATCAGTGCATGGTGCGTGCCCTCGAAATTACCCGCCGCGGTTAAGCTCTCCCTTTCCTGTTTCCCTTGTGCCTCAACCATTTCACAATATATAACAATTTTCCACAATGGACTCGCCCATCATCAAAACCCCGCGCCAACTCTTGTTCACTCAGGCACGCCAGATAGGCTATGTTGCTGTCATGAGCCTGGCCGTCATTCTGTTGTGGAAACTTGCCGACATCAATAAAAACGCCGTCTCTGTAGGGGAATACGGCCCCATCGAAACCGCTCAGACCGCCGTACTGCTGCTGGCCACGCTCAGTCTGGGCATACAGGCCTGCGGCAACAGGATTTACCGCCCGCTCTTACTGCTACTGGGCTCTCTGACCCTGGCCGCAGCCATCCGCGAGCAGGACGCCTTTTTCGAGCACGCGCTCCCCGGCATCAGCTGGTACTTCTGCTGGGTATTCCCCATCGCTGCCATCATCAATATCATTCGACTGCGCCGCAACAGCCTGCCCTCCTTCATCGCCTTCCTGCGTTCCAACAGCTTCAATATGATGATTACCGCCGCCATCATCATCATTCCCATTGCCCAGTTGCTGGGGCACCGCAGTTTCCTGGAGGACCTCATCAACAACCCAGCCGTCAACACCGGCCACCTGCGCCGTATCATCGAGGAACCCATCGAGTTGCTCGGCTACCTTCAAATCCTGCTCGCCACCCTCGAATTCCACATCGAGCAATGGCTCGACAGACATTGATACAAATACGAGCGGCGAATTCAGAAGGACAGATTTTAAGTTCCGCGGGGGAAAGGGGTGCTTGCATAACAACAAATTGGAGCTTGGTGAGCATTTACAATCTACAATCTACAATTTACAAAGTGCAAAACTAGGCGGGCTTTCGCCCGCGGATATGCGTGTCTATCCCACCGTTCACGCCCCCGTCTTCGCGTCTCGCTACGCTCGCTTGCTTCCGGCTTCTCTTCGATACGCCGAGACGGGTCGCCGTGACAGGCCGCGCTTTCAGGCGCAGGCGGCGGTAAGTGTGATTCCGGCTTCGCTTATCACAGGCGTAAGCCTGCATTCTCCTACATTGTAGATTGTAAATGGTAGATTGTAGATTCTGCTCGGCAAATTGCCATTTGCCTTGTCAAAGGGGAACCTCCGTGTTAGAATGTCGGCACGATATGAAGATCCCTGTCGGTCAGTCCCTGCTCAGAACCACACTAGCCGCGCTTACACTGCTGGTAGTCGGCTGTTACCCGCCACCGCCACAGTACCCCTACACACCGCTTGTCACCGAGCGCCGCAGCACCCTGCACGACAAATTGCTTGAGCTGCTGCCGGAACAGGAGCGACAATTGCCGGCGGCTCAGGCAGAGGCCCGCTGGCTGGCAGATACCGCCTACAAGGCAGCTGCCGCCATTGCCCGCCTGAACAACTCAAACTTCCCCGGCTGGGCAGGCAATGCCCTCATCAATGCCTACCTGCAGGACCGCGGGCTCTGCTGGCACTACCAGCACGATATGTACCGCGAGCTGCGCCGCCGGAACCTCCATTTTTTCCGCATTGGCTGCTGCGTGCGCGACCACACCGAGCTGACGGAGCACAACTGTGTGTACATAGCCGCTGCCGGCGACTTCTGGCCGCAGGCCTGGGTGCTCGATGCCTGGATGTGGAATGGGCGCTTGAAAGTAGACCGAGCCACTGAGCTCGATGCCGACGACTGGAAAGACCTGCCCGAAATCTGCGATATGCTCAGCATGACCTATACTGAGGGACACACCTACCCCGAGGAACACTGGTTCAGCATACGCTGCGATGACGGCCGCTACCTCATTTCCTCCTCCAATCAGGCCCGAGCTTCGGCTCAGTACCGTCGCATGTACGAGAACATACAGAAAGGTCAGCAACAACACCCCAATTCCGCAACATCTTATTGAGCGGTATTCAGAAACGCAGGCAAGCACTGTTCACCGCCTGCGTTCTCCCTCGATTTCCCGCGTGTCATATCTCGGGACTGCCATAGATTCCACTTGTATTTTTCGATATGCTGTGGCAGAATGCGCCGCACGACATGGCTCGAATCCTCTCCACCACGATTGAATCTGACATCACCTCAGCACTTGCAACCATCAGCATAGCATTTGCAGCGGCTGTACTACTGCCCTCGTGCCAGCGTGCCCCCATGCCGCAGTATGCCGCCACAGCTCCCGTTGTAGCCCAGCGAGGTGAACTGGCCCATGACCTCATGGCGCTGCTGCCTGCCGAGCAGCGCACCCTGCCCGCCGCTCAGGAGGAAGCCCGCTGGATTTCCGACACGGCCTACAAGTCTGCCGTCAGCATAGCGCGCCTCAATAATCCCCTGCTCTGGCCGGCCTGGATGAATAACCGTCTGGTCAACGCCCCCTTCAACATACGCGAGCGTGGGCTCTGCTGGCACTACCAGCACGACCTATACCGCGAACTGCGCCGCCGCAAGCTCAGCTACTTTACTCTGGGCTGCAATGTGCGCGACCAAGGCAAGGGCTCAGAGCACAACTGCGTATACGTATGTGCCAAGGGCAGCACCTGGCCGCAGGCCGTTACCCTCGATGCCTGGAAGAAGAACGGACGTCTGGTAGCACTCACAGCCGATGAACTGGATTTGGAGGACTGGGCCGACCGCCCCTCCACAACCGACATGCTCAACTGGATTTACCCCGAAGGGCACGCCTACCCCGTGGAGCACTGGGCCCTCGTGAAGAGCGGCAGGAAGTGGAATGACTACATTCCCAGCTGGCTCGATGAAGGCCGCAATTCCCGGCAGGGTAAAATCATGCAGCAGAATATGTACAACGGCCTGCAGCAGCGCAACGGTCAACCCACCGATTACGAGTTGGAGTAATTAGAAAAAGGGCAATTTGTAGAAGTACGAAGGACCCGTCTCCGCGTCTCGCTGCGCTCGCTTGCTACGCCGAGACAGGTACGCCCCATGCTCTCATATGTCACCCGCGCAAGCGCAGGTTTTAAAGTATGGCTCGCCGTTGGCGAGCAAGGGATAAATGCTTTTTAACGGCCTACGGCCGGGTGAAAAGCGGGCTGAAGCCCGCGGTAAAGAACCGTGCTATGCACGGTGGTGAAGAATGCGCTACGCGCATGGTGAAGACCAAGGCTGACGCCTTGGGGATGAGAAATCAGGGCTGCAGGCGCTCAATATCCCAGCTGCCATCGGCCTGCAAGGTGTACATAAAGCGGTCATGCACACGGCCGGGGCCACCCTGCCAGAACTCAACGTGGTGGGGGACTATGCGATAACCACCCCAGAAGTCAGGCAGTGGCACCTGCCCCTCCGCAAATTTGCGCTTCAGTTCCTGTAATTTCATCATCAGCAGCTTGCGGGTCGATATCACCTGGCTCTGGTGCGACACCCAAGCTCCCAGCTGGCTCTCGCGAGGGCGGGAAAGAAAGTACTTGAGGGTCTCGGCGCGTGAAATCTTCTCAGCCCGGCCGTAAACGATAATCTGGCGCTCCAGAGTCACCCAGGGTAGCAGCATGCAGATTTCGGGGTTACTCTCCAGCTCACGGGCCTTGCGGCTGGTATAGTTGGTGAAGAACACATACCCACGGTCATCGTAGTACTTGAGCAGCACCGTGCGCAGGGAGGGGCGCCCATCGGGCGTAGCCGTAGCTATGCTGATGGCATTCGGCTCGGGCACCTCGGCCTTGAGCGCCTGTTTGAACCAGCGGTCAAACTGCTCAAAGGGTGAATCCGCCAAATCCTTGCGGTGCAAAGTATCCTTCAGGTATTCCTCTCGAAACGCAGATAAATCCATACCCCACCACTATAGCACCCGACCGACGGAGTAGCAAGCCTATTCATCCCTCAACATGCAAAAAGCTCCGGGGTTTTCACCTCGGAGCTTCTCCTACATCCCCACGCGGATTCGAACCGCGGTTCTATGACTGAGAATCATATGTCCTAACCCCTAGACGATGGGGACTTTCGATGTAGTGTTGCGTGGCAACGAGGAGATATTAGCACATTCACAGCAGATGTCAAGCAAAATTTAGAAAAAAATGCAAAAAAATCAAAAAAAACGTCAAAAAATAGCAATAAGGCAGGATTGTCGTTTGCAGACAGAGCAAAAATATGCTAAAATCACCCCATGTTGAAATGCGTAACATGGAGCACAGCTGCCCTGCTGGGTCTGGCAATGGCGCAGGAGCCTGCTGCTACCCCGACACAGCCGGATGAAGGGGTAGCGCTGAGCAGTGCCACTACCCAACCCGACCCCACCCCGGGCGAGCTGCGCCGCGCGGAGGCAAGCCTGCGCGAGGCAGACGAGCACGTGGTCTCGCAGTCACGCATGTTCTCGGTAAGTGGCGGCGATTCCCTGCGCATGGGTGCCATAGCCACCAAGGCCGATGAGGTTCGGGGTGCGGTCTGCCGCCTGCTTGGTGTCGACACCGACTGGAAGTACGGCATATCCATACGCCTGATAGGCAGCTCCACCGACCGAGCCGAGCCCAATCCCATCCGCACCCGCATCAGCATTATCGGTCAGGAACCCAACTTTCAAATCCGTATCTACCCCGGCGGCGGTATCGATGTCGAGCGGCTCACAAATGCCATCATCACCATGACCCTTTTCGAGCGGGCACTCCGCGACCAGCGTGCCGAAGCCCTGCCCGACAACGTCAATATACCCCAGTGGCTCATTACCGGCATACAACAGGCCGTGCTCTGGCGCAGTGGCAAGGCCGACCGCCGCCTATACCGCAACCTTTTCGAGAAGGCCGACATGCTCACACCCGAGGAAATCATATCCACCGCCGACATCAGCAAGCTCGATGCCAGCTCCCGACAGGTGTACGAGGTTTCGTGCGGCGTGCTTATCATGTGCCTTATTAACCGCGAGGGCGGTCCCGCCCAGCTGCGCGAACTCATATCAGAATCCGCCCTGACCGACGGCAGCCCCCGCGAAATCATAACCGCCCACTTCCATGAACTGGGGGTGGACTCAACCATGCTCAGCAAATGGTGGGCACTCGAGCTGGCAGGGCTCTCACAGGCGCCGGCCACCGAGATGCTCACGCCCATGGAAACCGAAAAGCAGCTGGCCGAATTGCTCACCATCCTGCACTACGACAAGGATACGCAGGTTCCGCGCGCCATCAGCGCCGACAATGTTTACGCCCTGCTGGAGCTGCCGGATTGGCGCGCTCAGATGAAGCCGCTCATCGAGCGACTGATGGAACTGAACCTGCGCAGTTTCCCGGGCTACCGAGCCATCATCATTGAGTACAGCCGAGCCTTCGGCGACCTGCTCAACGGCTCCACAGCCGATGATGTGCAGAACATCCTCGGCCCGCTGCGCGAACTGCGGAAGGCCTATATCACCACCTCACTGCGCGCCCGTGACTACCTCGATTGGTACGAAATCACCCACCTGGGCGAAAGCCGCCACAAGGAGGGCTTTACCGCCTATCTGGAGACCATGCGCCTGCTCAGAGATGAAAAAACAGGGCCAGATACCCACATGAGCCGCTACCTACACGACATCGAAACACTCTATGGCCTGAAATCGGGCGAGGAGCTCCCCCAGCGCCTGCAGGATGAAGTAAGGAATGCAAGAAAGAACAATAGCCGCCCCCAGAACTGACATGCGCAAAAAACAAGAGTTCACTCTGCCACCTGCTCCCAATATGAGCGCCGAGGCCGCGGCATACGCTGAGGGGCGCAACCGGGTATGCGGAATAGATGAGGCCGGGCGCGGCCCGCTGGCAGGCCCTGTCGTGGCAGCCGCCGTTGTGCTGCCCATGAGCTACGAGCTACCCGGGCTCAATGACTCGAAGAAACTCACCGCCCGCCGCCGCGAGCAGCTCTTCGAGCACCTCATGGCCGACGATAGCGTGCTCAAGTGCATCGCCACTGCCACCGTGCAGGAGATAGACGAGCTCAACATCCTGCGCGCCACCCATCTGGCCATGGCACGTGCCGCTCAGGGGCTGCCACAGCCCGCGGATTTCTGCCTGATAGACGGTCTGGCCGTACCGAACTTCCCCCTGCCCTCCGCCAACCTGGTCAAGGGGGATGCCCGCTGCCTGAGCATAGCCGCTGCCAGTGTGCTGGCCAAGGTTACCCGCGACCGCTACATGACCGAGCTCGCAGTCGAGTACCCGCAGTACGGTTTTGAGCGCCATGCCGGCTACGGCACAAAGGCCCACCTGCAAGCCATTCACCAATATGGGATTACTCCACACCATCGCCGCTCGTTTGCACCTGTTGCACAAATGGAGCTGCCCCTGGGGCTCTGACTCCCCGCCCTCACGCGCCCGACTGGGTGAGTACGGCGAGTTGGTAGCAGCCTCCTACCTGCGGGCACAGGGGCTCAAAATACTGCGCCGCAATTTCCGCTACGGCGACAGCGGCGAGCTCGACATCGTATGCCGTGAGGGGGATGTGCTGGTCGCCTGCGAGGTCAAGAGCAGCTCCTCCCCCGCTAGTGGCGCCCCCATGCGCGCAGTCAACCGCCACAAGCGCGAACTGCTGCGCCGTGGTCTGCACAACTGGCTTACCCTGCTCCGGCGAGATGACATCCCCACACGCTTCGATATCATCGAGGTCTACCTCATCGGCGGACAGCGCCCCGATATACGCCACCACCGCGCAGCTTTCGGCATGCGCGAGGGCAGCGCGGCCTGGTGACAACAATGAGGGGGAAGGTTAGGGCTGTTTTGACAGATAAATTGGAGCTTATAGAAAAGGACTAATTTCGAGTTACAAAGGACTAAGTGATAAATCAGGCGGGCTTTCGCCCGCGAATATGCGTGGCTTAAGTTACCGTTCACGCCCCGGGTGGGCGTAGCAAGTGAGCGAAGCGAGACGCTAAGCCCCCTGCAACCCTGCGGCTCAAGCCGCGGAACTTTACACCTGGTCCTTTGTAACTCGTAACTGGTACTTCCGCTAATTGCTCTTTTCCTAATTGTTCGGGCGCGTCTTGGCGCGACGTGACGCGTTAAATGCTTGCAAGAGGCATCAAAATCTGGTACTCTTCCCGCGTATGAAGAAAACACTTACATTGCTTGGCCTGAGCGCCTGTGTGCTTTTGGTGCTCAATTCCTGCAGCAGCGGCCGCATGTCAGAGTATGACTACGAGACCGCCACGACAGCCAGCGACACCATTGCTGATGGTGAAATTCCGCCGTGGCTGATTGACGATGAAGACGATGGTTGGGGTGGTCAGATTGCCGCCGGTGCCACCACGCACGAGCATTATCGTATACCCGAGCCCGAAGAGAGCGTGGCCGAAGTATATGGGAGCGGCGCCAGCCAGAACCAGCCGACAGTAGCTCACCAGGGCGCCACGGTTCATACCAACCCGGCCGACACTGTGGTCGAGACCCCCTCTCAGGCTATTGCCGCCAATACCCCCGGCACCCCACAGCATATCGGCATAGATCCGGTTCCCACCAGACCGCAGGCCACCACTTCTAAACCCAAGCCCAAGCAGGCTACCGCCAAATCCACCGCCAAGAAGGGCAAGAAGGCCGATGCCAAGAAGCGTGCCAAGCGCTACACCGAGCCGACTCTGCTGACATACAAGGTGCGCAAGGGTGACAACCTGAGCGACATTGCCAAGCGCAGCCGCACCACAGTTAAGCAGATTAAGAAGGACTCCGGCCTGAAGGGTGACACCATCTACCCCGGTCAGATTATCAAGGTGCGCTACATTCCCAAGGACTACAAGCCCTCCAAGGGTAAGAACAGCAAGGCTCAGAACAGCAAGGGCAAGACCCGCACACACGTTGTGGCCAAGGGACAGACTATCTCCGGTATTGCCAAGCAGTACGGCGTGTCCTACACCGAAATCATGAAGGCCAACGGCATGAGCCAGAAGGACGCCATGCGTATGCGCCCCGGCAAGCGCCTGATTATTCCCGCCAAAAAGCGCTGAGTTTAATCTGCACAGAATCCTGCAACGCAACACGGCATGAAACCCACTTTCACCCGATTGGCACTCCTTACCGCCACATGCGGCGTCATCTGTTCCTGCAGCACACGGCAACGTGTAGACTACAGCTGGTTCAGGGACACCATGGTTGCTGCGCAGGATGACCAGGTAACCGTAGAGGAAGGGAGCGGCATGACTGCGGTAGAGGCCGCAGCGCCCGTTCCCGCCCCTGCGGAGCCTGTAGTGGCTACCGCACCGGCTCCGCAGCCTGCTGCCACACCGACAGCACCTGCAGCCGCTCCGAGCCCCGAGACTCCCCCCACAGGTAACGACAAGGGATGGCGCGACTGGTTCAGCCAGCAACAGCCGGCCCCGCAACCTGCCGCAAAGGTTACCACGCCCACCACCTACACGGTTCGCCCGGGAGATACGCTCTCAGTCATTGCACGCCGTCATGGCGTCAGTCTGGCAGCACTGGCACAGGCCAACAACCTTACCAACCCGAATGCCCTGCGCATAGGTCAGGTGCTTACCATACCCACCGCAGCAAGCAGTTCGGCAGCTGCGGCTCCTGCCGTCAGCGCCCCGGTGAATCCCACACCCGCAGCAACGGTTTCCCCGGCACCTGCCGCCCCTATAACTGCTACCGGGTATTACACTGTGAGTAAGGGAGATACCCTCTCAGGTATTGCCCGCCGACACGGCACGACAATTGCAAAAATCATGCAGGCCAATCATATGACTGCCGCTCAGGCACATAAACTGAGCATTGGCCAGAAAATCATTATCCCCAACAACTGATTATGAAAATCACTCATATCCTCGCACTCTGTGGCGCAGCGGCTCTGCTGACCGCCTGCTATCAGGTGCAATACCCCGGTGCCCACGTGCACTCAGGTCAGCAGCCTATCGTGCTGCAGCCTACTGTCCCGGCTCCCGGTGAGCTGGGTTTTAACCCACTTACCATGACGGGCAAAGATGTGCCCACCTACGTGAACCCCTTCCCGGCCGGCACCTACGAGCACTTTGTGGCTCAGCCGGCCTACCCCACCACCATGGATGACTATTGCGACGAAAAGCTGCTCTCTCAGCTCAACGCCAATAACTCCAAAATCATTGTTTGCCTGCCCCAGCAGCGCGCCCGCGTGTACGTGAACGGCAAGGTAGCCATGGACTGGCCGGTTTCCACCGGTACCAACGGGCACGAGACCCCCACCGGCACCTTCCGCATCATTGAAAAGAAAGAGGACCACAAGTCGAACCGCTACGGCCGATTTGTGAACTCCGGCGGCAAGACCACCAACTCCAACGCCGACGCCAGCAAGGGCGTACCTGAGGGTACCACCTTCGTGGCCTCGCCCATGCCCTACTGGCACCGCCTGACCCTCGATGGCGTGGGTCTGCACGTGGGTAAGGTCGTACCCGGCAAGCGCCTGTCGCACGGCTGCATACGCTCCCCGCGCAAGGCTATTCAGAAGTTCTACGAGTACAGCGTAGTAGGCATGCCCGCTTACATCTCCCGCGCGGTCGAGGACTACCCGCGTGGTGGCGCCGTACGCTCCATCGATGTGAAATACCGCCCGGGTGGTGACCACACCGACATGCCCCTGCCGACCACAACTCCGCAGGCTCCCGCAGCCCAGCCCGCCACGGCTCAGCCGCTCCCGCACCTCGGGTAAAACTGCAGAACAATCTCCCTAAAGCTCCCGCGCTCCCACCACAGGGCGCGGGAGCACTCAATAAAGCCCACTCATTTTCCCATGTACCCCCGCACACTCAAAGCCGCCAATGCCCTGCTGTACGCCAGCAGCACCCTGCTCATCATAGCCGCTGTGGTGTACTGCGCCATGTATAAAGACATGCCCGTCTGGCAGATTTGGAGCGCCGTAGCCCTGTGCATAGCCGGCACCGTGTGGGGGCTCTATTACGTCACGCTCCGCTACCGAGTGACGGCCGAGGGCATATCCCGCCACGTCTACCTGCGCTGTACCCAACGCCTGCTCTGGAGCGAGGTTGCGCGCGCTGAGCTCGAGGAAAGCGAGGCTCAGGGGATTGCCAGCTGCCACATTATCCTGCACCCGCATTCCGGTGCTCCTCTGCGTATCAGCAGCGACGTGCTTCACCTCGACGACGTACAGGAACTCGCCGGTGATTTGCGCACCATCGGCCTGCTCCCTGCCGCCGACAAAACAAGCGAAACGGACACCCCGGAACAACCGGCCTCATAAAACCAACTTTTTTCCCACCACCCCAACACTCATGAAAAAGCACAGTACCTACCACCGCACACTGCTCGCCTTGGCAGCAAGCGCCCTCATGGCGACCGCATGCACTCACGCTCAGACAGACATACTGCCGGCACTACCACCCGATGAACAACATGCCACTTCAGCCGGCATACCGCTGGGGGAAAGTTGGCTGCATCTGGAATATTACCGCAGCGGCGATTCCTGCCTGTTGAAGGTAGAAGCCAATCGCAAATTATTACCTGACGGTCATCAACTGGAATTACAGCTCTGCGGCAAACCCTACAGCACATCCTCGGGCGGGGAATGGTTTGCCCCCATCTCCACCATCACCAAACCCGGAACTTACCGATTCAAACTATCCGAACAGGACTTCCGTAAAAACGGTGGCCCCTATGATTACAGCGTGCGCCTTACCCTGAGCCACCAAAACGGCAAGGAAATCGATAGTCGCGATTGCCGACTCACCGAACACATACCCGCTCCGGGAGCAGATATATACTACGAAGAAGAAAACCGGCAAAGTCTGCTCAAACTACAGGCGGCAGCCGAGCGCTGTGCCACCATGCGTCTGGTTATGATTTACCACATGGACTGCATCAAAGATGTTCCCCTGCCACTCAGCGGAACCGATACCAAGGAACTCTGCCGCCTGATTGGTCGCATGCGCCCCGTAAAATCCCACCTGCATGAAGTCATCCCCATTCTGAACATGGAGCTCACGCTCCTGGATAGCCAAGGTAAGGAATTGTGCACCATGGATCCATTCGATGTAGCCAAAGAAAAACATGTCAGCCCCGAAAATGCGGCTGATATGACCAGCTATGCCCTGAGCAACGAAGATGCCGCCACTTGGTACTCCATTATCTATAGCCCGGCCGTCGAGCAAAGCATTAAACAAGCAGTGGAAGCTCACAAAAAACAGCGCTCCAAACGCCGATAAACCATGCTATGAAAGCCCTCATACTTCCCGCCTGTCTTCTGTTGCTGACCGCATGCAGCACCCATACCGAATCTCTGGCTTTCTTTGCTCCGAATGCCGAGGGACAAAACATCACCACTCATGTTCAGACGGAGGATGGAACTGCCACCACCCTGCACCTGAAGAGCCGGTTTGAGTCCAACTGTTGCCATGTAGAGTTACGGTTCAGCCCGGAACTTGCGGCCAAAGGCTACAAGCTGCACCCCATTCTCGTGCGCCGCGACTACCACAGCCTGTGGGGCTGCGAACACACTGAGTCGCTGGAATACGTGACCGGCCACATCGCCCCCGGGCAGCTACAGCTCACCCTCTATGCCGAGCAGCTCACCTACGGTCCCTGGGACTACAGCCTGCGCCTGCAACTGCTAACCCCCGATGGCACTCCCTATGTCACCACAGAAAAGCGTCTGTGCGACAGTTACCCCGCACCGGGTGCCCTGAGCAGCAACCCCATCGGTGCTCGAACCTACCACCACAACAGCACCGCTCTGGAGAAACTCCGACAAGCGCTCCCCCATTGCTCCACAATTCGCCTGATACGCTGCGACTTCTACACCGACAAGCGCACCGAGCGCACTCTGTCCGCAACCGACACCGCAGAAATCCGCCGTCTGCTCCTCAGCATGCGTCCCGTGCGCACACAGCTTGCTACCGTCACCCCGGTCGAATCAGCCTGTCTGCAACTGCTCGCAGCAGATGGCACCCTGCTGGCGGAACTCAACATCTTCGACGTTGCAGCCCCAACTCAGGTAAGCCCCGAAAATGTTGCCTTCATGCGCCGCTATGCCCTCCCCGGCACCGCCAATGCCGAAATCTGGTATAGACTGACGCATTGAATGACAAAAGGCAATTTGTAGGGGTGTATGGCGAACCGAAGGTGAGCGGAATTTAATAAGCCCGCACTTGTGCGGGCGACAGAGCATTAGCCCAGTGCAAGCTCGCGCCCTGTCTCGGCGTATCGCAGAGAAGCCGGAAGCTCTGGGTAAAGAGAAAAAATAATCAAAGCCCCGCAGAAATGCGGGGCGACAGAAAAGCGTGTTACAACCGCATGCGGTTATTTTATGACCGGCTCCTGCTCTTTTGGTTCAAGATCCGTGCATTTCTAAGGAAACGCTGATTTAATCAAAAAAGTCATAGTTAAGGCTTTTATTTCCTCTTAATTGTGATATAATAGACTTGTTATTAAAAAGTTAAGATGAAAATAAAGCAGCTAACATTGACCGATAT
>JAFURE010000117.1 GCA_017471985.1 Akkermansia sp.
ATGATTTAGCGGCCTCTTTGAGAGCCTGTCTGTTCTTCTCTGTAGGTTCGAGGTGAGTGTGAGGCGGCGGCAGCTGCTTGAACCTGCGCTCGCATTCCTTGCATGATTTAGCGGCCTCTTTGAGAGCCTTTCTGTTCTCCTCAGTAGGCTCGGGGTGAGTGTGAGGCGGCGGCAGCTGCTTGAACCTGCGCTCGCATTCCTTGCATGATTTAGCGGCCTCTTCGAGCGCCTGTCTGTTCTCCTCAGTAGGCTCGGGGTGAGCGTGAGGCGGCGGCAGCTGCTTGAACCTGCGCTCGCATTCCGTGCATGATTTAGCGGCCTCTTCGAGCGCCTTTCTGTTCTCCTCAGTAGGCTCGAGGTGGGTATGCTCCTCTTCGGGAGTGGGCTCCTGCGGTTTGGGGGCAGGGGGCTCCTCTACAGGTTCACGGCGGGGCGGCTCCGGTTCGTAGATATCTGTTTTGAAGGGGCCGAACGTATAGAGCAACACGCCGGCAGCCACAAGGGCAGTGGCTCCGCTTATGCCAATCAGTGCGAGCGGGGAGGTTTCCTCCTTCTCCACCTTAACAAATTCATCCAGCGA
Source organism: Akkermansia sp. (assembly GCA_017471985.1). GTDB lineage: Bacteria > Verrucomicrobiota > Verrucomicrobiia > Verrucomicrobiales > Akkermansiaceae > Akkermansia. The sequence goes on from JAFURE010000117.1 coordinate 581, forward strand.
GCTGCCCTCATCGGGTATTCGCAGGGGAATGCCGCTGAGGGCGTCCAGCCATTCGGTTGCGCTGCTGAATCTCTGGCTATAATCCCACTCCAGAGCCTTGTCCAGGCTCTCCAGCAGTACGATGTCATAGCGGCTCAGCAGGTATTCGTTGCGCGAGAGCAGTTGGCGTGCCGGCGGAGTGGTTAGGGGATTGTTCTTTATGTCCAGATGCGAGGGCGGCGCGCTGCCCATGAGGAGCTTGTGTATAGTCGCCGCCAGGGAGAAAAGGTCTGTCCAGGGACCTATGTTGTAGCCCCCGTCCTCACGCTGCTCGTGGGGTACATAACCCGGGGTGCCCATATCCGGGCTGCCGAAGTCAATGAGCTGAGGTACGGCCTCCAGAGTATCGGGGGTAGTGGCCAGCAGCACGTTGGCCGGTTTGATATCCAGGTGGTAGATGGGGGTGGACGATGCGCGCAGTCGGCGACTGTGCATGTGCTGCAGCGCCTCGAGCAGTCCGCGCAGCAGGCTCAACACAGCGGCCTGTGACAGGCACTTACCCTCTTCAAACAAACGGCGGGTCACATGGGTCAGGTCACCGCCGCTCAGGTAGGGCATTACATAATAGGCGGTGCCGTTCTCGCGGAAGGCATCCACCAGGTGTACTATATTGCGGTGGTTGAGCACCGAGAGCTGGCTGGCCTCCTGCAGGAAGGCCGCCATGCTCCATTCATAGTCGCGCTCCTTACCCTCCAGCGGTATGATGGTGCCGTCCTTGGCACGCCTGGCATACCAGGTGGGAAAGTGCTCTTTGATGACTCGGGTAACCCCGTGTTCATCATTGGCCAGGTATGTCACGCCGAACCCGCCCTCCGCCAGCATGCGTATGATGCTGTAGCGGTGGTGTAGCACTCGTTTGCGTGGCAATGGTATGGCCTTTTGCTTTTCCATGTAGGTAAGGAGCTTTGATTGTTCAGCGGAGCGGCAGCTACTCCCGCCGCTCCGCTTTATGTTAGTGCTTGGTTACAGAAATCAGAATGAGTAGCTCACACCGGCTCTGACGGTGCCGTAGTAACGGTTGCTCTCAGTGGTGCCCTCGAGCACGGAACCATCGGACCCGATGATGTCATCGCAGTCGTCACCGAAGGTCCAGGTGAAATCATAGGAAAGGTCGAAGGCCCAGCGCTCCGTCATGTAGGCGCGCATGCCGATACCAATACCCAATGTGGGTAGAACCTTCGTGGAGGAATCATCGTAGGTAATGTCTTCTTCGCTTAATTTGTACTTATATTCTTCATCACCGAGTGCTTCATAGAGAGTTCTGTGGGCCTTTGCATTTACATCGGTATTTCGAATGACAACACCACCACGAACGCCGGCATAGAAGTATAAACTCTCCGTAGCCTCGTACATGATATTATATGTCGCCATAATGGGAATGACGTAGATTGTTGAATCTGCTCCAATGTTATACTTTGTGCCATTCAAAAACAACAATGAATTGTCCTCTTTAAAGTAATATCCCGAAACATTGTCGCGCTGATAACCACCGTTTTCATCGCCGGTATAAAAACCAAGAGAACAGCCAACAGTCTGGATGTACTTGTTGTTAGCCGATACCGCAATCTGACGTTCTGCAGAAAGAGTGAGACCGTACAGTCTCTCTGCAACCATTTCTTCGTAAGCTCCGGAACTATGCATAATACCGGCCTGAAGAGTGATACAATTCTTCTGCCTTTCTACGGGAGGCAGAATAGTAGGTTCGGCGATAGTGACGGCTTCTGTTTCTCCGGCAAAGGAAGAAATAGCGGTCAATAATGATAAGAGAATAATGGATTTTTTCATGTTGAATTAATGTTTTAGAATTGATAAGAGAAACCGGTGCGAATGGTTGCGGAAACAGCAGTGTCTTTGGATGTTTCCGGATTCTGAACTGCCCACAACGCATTTTCTGAGTGTTCTTGAATCGTTTTCTGGCGCATCATATTAAATGAGGCATCGATGCTGCCACTCAGGTGCCAGGACCAATTTTTAGCGAACTGATATTCCACCCCGAGTTCCATACCTAACGTAGGAGAAACCGAAGTGCGTGAGTTGGTAGCTCTTTCTACAACTTCGTTCGTTTCGTATAAAGTTTGGCTTATATCATGCTTATAATAATATCGGCTACTTCTGGAGCTCTTTGACTTGGAAATATAAATACCGGCACGCGCACCGGCATAGCAGGAAATGGAATCTGTTAAGTTTCGGTGATATTTGTAGGCTACAATAATTGGCAAAATTTCTTGTGAGAGTGTTTCTGTTATATCATAAGTCACTCGGGAGGGATAAGGGGTTTCTGCGCCAATAATACCTGAGTCATAATGTGATTCTCCCCCATCATCATCCCCTTCAAAATAGCCGAAGGTCAGGCCGATGCTGTGAGCGCTCTTGGCTGTACGGTTGAAGACATAGCTCATGCTGATGGAGCCACCGGTGAGGGAGTCCACGGTGAGACCGTCGATATCCATCATGTAACCGGCATCGAGGGTGATAGCGGTTTTGTCGAGGTAAATGGGGGCGTAGTCGGCCCCCTCGGTTGCGAGGGCCGCAGTAGCGGTCAGGGCCGAAAGGATGACTGCTGCGCTGACGTGGTTCAGTTTCATGTTATTGTATGGTTGTATTTGTTGTTGACGTTGCCGGCAAAGGCTGCCGGGGTATCGAAGGGGGAATGGAATCGAGATTGTGCTGATGGCTGAGCCTTCCTCTGCAGATATGGCTGATGCTGTAGTGGAGATGTACGGTTTTGTGCCGAGGAGGCTTTTAGCTGTTCAGCGGGGCGGCAGCTGTGCCCGCCGCCCCGCTTCACTTTAGTGGTTGGTTACAGAAAAAAAATCAGAACGAGTAGCTTACACCGGCCTTCAGGGTGCCGTAGTAGCGACCACTCTCAGATGTGCCGGGGAGCACAGAGCCCTCGGAGCCGACGATGTCGTCGCAGTCATCGCCGAAAGTCCAGCCGAAGTCGTAGGAGAGGTCAACGGCCAGCTTCTCGGTCATGTAGGCGCGCATGCCAATGCCTAATCCCAAGGTCGGGAGCACCTTCGTGCTGGAGTCGTCGAAGCGTTCGCTCTTATCTACTACTGTAGTCTGCCCGTTTTGTGTTAAAGTGCCGGACCAAGCCGTGCGCCCCGATACATCGGTGTTGCGAATCACTACACCACCGCGTACGCCGGCGTAGAAATACAGGCTCTCAGTGGCCTCGTACTGCAGGTTGTAAGTCAGTATGATGGGAATCATGTCGACCGATACATCTGACTGGGCAGACAACGCGCTACTTTGCTCGGTGGTAAGCGAAGGATTGAAGTGATCCCAATAGGCATCTGCCGGGCAATTGAAATAGCTGGATTTATCACCGGTATAATACCCTACAGACATACCAACCGAATGGAAATACTTGCTCTGACCGGGGCTGGTCAGATTCTTTTCGGCACCGATGGTGAAGCCGTACAGAACGGTCGGAACCATCTGGGTGTTGGTGTCTATTCTTTGACCGGGAGCGACAGCCTGAAAAACATCGAAGGTCGATGTAATGGTGGCATTTGCGGCGTCGGTATGCATGAGCCCCCCCTGTACGGACAGGGTAAGAGTCTTTTTCTCTGCGGGGGGGATAATGTCGGGCTCTGTAGTGGTTTCACCGGCGAAGGCACTACAGGAAGCCAGAAGTGTAAGAATGATGGTGGATTTTTTCATGATAAGCTGATGTGATTAGAATTGGTAGGAAAAACCGGTGCGGATTGTAGCAGAAACGGCGGTTTCTTTACTTGTTTCAGCGTAAGCTGCGGCCCATTCGGCACCCTTGCTATTTTCCATACAGGGAACTTCGCGATCCAGGCAGAAGGAGGCATCGAGACTGGCACTGAGATTCCAGGCCCAGTTTTTAGCAAACTTGTACTCCATGCCAATTTCAAGACCTATTGTCGGGGAAATGGAGGTATGCGAGCTTTCGCCGTAGTCGTGACCCTCAATGTAATCTTGTAACACCAGGGGATTTCCCATACTCGCATCGTCCAAATAGTAATTAGTCAAGGCCAATGTGCCGACGCGAGTCTTTGATGATGTCTTTGAAATGTATACACCGGCACGTACACCCACATTGGCAGAGATGGTGTCTGTGATATGACGATGATACTTGTAGGTGAGTATAACCGGAATGATTTGTTGGGATATTTTTTGTGAGGGAGAGTACTGGCTCTGCTCTACTACGTTGAGAGGTATAAGGTACCCCTCGACTATTGTTTCTGCGGGATATTCTATTCTTTCGGACAAGTAAGGCGCATACGTTTCGGACTCGCTGCCATCGAAATAGCCGAAGGAAAGGCCGATGCTGTGAGCGCTCTTTTCGGTGCGGTTGAAGATGTAGCTCATACCGATGGAAGCACCGGTGAGGTGGTCGACGGAGAGGTTGTCGATATCCATCATGTAACCGGCATCGAGGGTGATAGCGGTTTTATCGAGGTAGATGGGGGCGTCATCGGCCCCCTCGGTAGCGAGGGCAGCGGTAGCGGTCAGAGCCGAAAGGATGACAGCTGAGCTGAGTACGTTTGGTTTCATGTTATTGTATGGTTGTGTTTGGTTGTTGATGTTGCCGGCAGCGGTTGCCGGGGGAATCAAGGGGGGAATGGGGAAATCAGTCAGAAAAGTCGAAGAAACGAAGAATGAAGGAACAGATAACCCCGCAGATGATGCAGGCGAGAGCCAGAGGGAAAAAGGAGTCGAGCGAGCTGCCGGCTGAGGTGCCCGAGAAGAGCGAGAACAGAATGGCAACGAATAATGTCCCGCCCGCAATGTAGCAGAACCTGCCCACCCACAGCAGAATATCGCTGAGCGGGATTTCGTCATCCAAAGAGCCGGCCGGTTGATAGGGGCGGGGCATCGGCTTAGGGGCGGGAGCGGGGCGGGGCGCCGATGGCAGTTGAGGAGCCGGGGCGGCAGCTGCTGCGGGCGAGGCAGAGAACCAGTCGAAAAGTTTTCTGAACCAGGAGGGGGCGGCTGAGGAAGGTTGAGAATTGCCGGAGCGCAGGGTGCTGAGCCACTGCTGGGCTGTGAGGCGGGATTGGTAATCGAGCTGCAGCGCACTGTCAATGCAGCCCAGGAATTCCCGGGAGAATGAGTTTGTGAGGTGAGAGTATGAGGTGAGCGGGGCGTAGGTGTCGTACCCCGGGGAAAGCATGCGGTTGGGAGCCGGCTCGGGGGCAGCCCCGGTGAGCAGGCAATAACAGGTGGCTGCCAGAGCATAGACATCGATGGAGGGCAGCAGGCAATCATAGTCGGCAATCTGCTCGGGGGCAGAGTAACCGGTCGTCATGAACCCTATCGTGTAGGAGGCCGTTGATTGCTCATATTTGGCCGCCCCGAAATCAATAAGAACGGGCTCACCATTGGGGCGAATCATGATATTGGCCGGTTTGATGTCGCGGTGGCTGATGTTGCGGCTCTGCATGTAGCAGACGGCATCGAGCAGGGGGATGAGGATACGGCGCAGCGAGGATTCGGTCCACTCGCTGGGGCGGCGATAGTTGGCAAGCGGTGTGCCGTCGATGTACTCCATGATGAAGTAGGCCGTGTTATTGCACTGCACGATGCCGTACCCGCGCACGATATTGGGGTGATGGAGTTTGTTGCTGAGCAATTCGGCCTCGGTTATGAAATGCCGCAGCACACAGCGGTAGGAGCGTATGTCCCCGGACAGCACTACTCGACCGGCGGAATCCCGCTGTACCAGGAAGGAGGGAAAGTTCTCCTTTATGGCGACGCGGCATCCTTCATGAGAATCCCAACCGATATAGGTTACGCCAAAGCCGCCGCTACCGAGTGTTCGCTCGATGCTATATCGGTTATTCAGAAATGTGCCGGTTGCTAATGCCATATAGAGAAAAGAAAGACAGGGAAAAGTGGGAACTTACACTCCCGCCCGGAAAGTCAGGGGGAGGTGCCGGGGCGTCGCCGTGAGCACATGTGCTGTCAGTTGGCTGTTCATATTGCCGGAATGGGGGTGTAAGTTCAGTGGTTACAGATGTTAAGCCAGTTTAAAGGTAAGGGTTATGCCGGCGAAAGTCAGTTCATCGCCATCCATGAGCAAGTGTTCATCGTACAGGGGGTGACCATTCACGAGGGTGGGAGTAGTAGCATGTTCTTCGCGGATGTAGAGGTAGCCGTTGCCCTCGGTATACTCTTCGTACCGGATTCTGACGTGCAGGCGGGACACTTCCTTGTACTCGCGATCAAAGCGGATGGCGCAGACCCCGGAGCGCCCGATATAGATGGTACGCTTGCTCTGCAGTTCCTCGAAGGGAATGCAGAAGCGCAGCGCCTTGCCGTTCCGGTCAATGCCGGCAAAGAGCAGGCTGTATGGTTTATTCAGAAATGTGCCGGGTGCGGATGCCATGTAGAGAAAAGGAGGACAGGGAAAAGTGGGAACTTACACCCCCGGCTGCACCCCCACCCTGAAAGTAAGGGGGAGGTGCCGGGCAGTCGCCGTGAGCACATGTGCTGTCAGTTGACTGTTCATATTGCCGGAATGGGGGTGTAAGTTCAGTGGCTACAGATGTTAATCCAGTTTAAAGGTAAGGGTTACGCTGGCGAAGGTAAGTTCATCGCCATCCATGAGCAGGCACTTCTCGCGCAGGGGGGTACCATTCACGAGGGTGGGGTTAGTAGCCTGTTCATCGCGGATGTAGAGGTAGCCGTTACCCTCGGCATCCTGTTCGTACATGATACTGGCGTGCTGGCGGGACACCTCCTTGTACTCGCGATCAAAGCGGATGGCGCAGCCCTCGGAGCGACCGACAAGGAGGGTACGCTTGCTCTCCAGTTCCTTGAAGGGAATGCGGAAGCGCAGAGCCTTGCCGTTCGGGTCAATGCCGGTGAAGAGCAGGCTGGGGGCACGTCCCATCGGGATGGTGTGGCCGGCTTCTTCTTCGAAGCGTGTTGTCGGTTTGTTATCTCCCGGTGTGGGATTCTGCGTTTTGGATTTGGGGGTCGTTTTAATCATTTGTCTGCGAGTGCGGCGGTTCTTGTCCTTGAGCAGCACCATAAGTACTGTGACTGCGGCGCCTATAATAACAACCGAGCACAGTACGGTGATGACAACCTCGTGCGGCTCGGCATTGTTGAGCTTGGTGCGGAGTGTGTAGATGAAGCTGTCCGGGTCCTTGTCGACAATAGCGATGTCCTCCAGCGAGCCGTCGCGAGGCGCAATGAACTTCAGAACCTCACCGGCATCGATAGCGCTGTTGTTCATCTCATGGTCTCTACGGCCCGCATAGTTTACACCAACTACGCGACCTTGATTGTTGATGAGCGGACCACCGCTCATGCCACCCTGCAGCGTGGCGGTGTGTACCACGATGTCCAGGGCAGCCTCACGTGCGGTGCCGGTGTGCAGCCCGGTGTTGGTGGGACGATGGGAAATGGTACCATCGGTCGACACGCAGTTGAGCCAGTTTTCCATATCGACATCCCAGTCGAGCTCCTCACGGTTCAGCATGCGGTCGAGTTTATTCTCGGTTACGATTTTGACGCCAAGCCTTGTGAAGAACTTCTGGAAGTTGTTATCACTGTCGTAGGAACCGGGATAACCCAGAGCGGTCACACTCTGCCCTTCACGGTTGGTGCTTGCAAAGGCCAGCGGCTTGAACTCGGCACGGTCTGCCATATCCGTCACCTGAAGGAGAGCCAGGTCGCGGGAGCGGTCGCATTTCAGCACGCGGACGCGCTGAATGACAACAACCTTGCGGTTGCGACGCTGCTTTTCATAGACGAGGTAGATTAAATCAGTCTCGCTGTGCTCGGCCAGGGAGCCGTCGGGATTTTTCGGGCAAACAACATGAGCATTGGTGACGAGGTTGCCCTCACCATTGATGACAAATGCCGTGCCGCCACTCCTGGTCTGCCCGTTGAGGTCAAGGTGTAACACAAACTTCACGCTTTCTTTGTAGCGCTGCAGGTTTTCTTCCATTGAAACGGCGCCGGACCCACCCCCTGAAAGAAGTATGGGTACAACGATGAGCAGAGCCAGTACGAGCCCTGCCAGTATTGCTATGAGATTTTTTTTCTTCATGGGAAAAAGAGCAATTAATAGTGTGTAAATGTTTGGGAAAGACTATACTTAATCGATTCGTACAAGAATGGCGCTCACGTTGTCCTGGTGGCGGGCTTTCTTGGCCAGTACCAAATCAAGCATGCGCTCCACATCCTGCCGTACCGTGGAACCGGGGTAGGGCCGCATGGTCTCGGCAATCTCACGGTTGGTGAGAGTGAGCAGACCATCGCTGGACAGCAGGATGACGTCCCCCCGTTGCAGTTGCAGCGGGGTTTCGGGACAGTGCACCTGACTGATGCCCACGCCGCCCATGTAGGAGGTGATGCGCGAACCGTAACGAATGACAGAGTCTGATTGCGACACAACCCGCCAATCCAGCCCCTGACTGATAGCCTGGCGCTGCATGTCCTCGCGGTGATTGTGGCAGTGGTTGAGCCGGTAGAGCTGGTTGTTCCGCAACAGGAAGATGAGCGAATCTCCCACGTTGATGAAGGAGAGCTTGCCATCTTTTATCCATGCGGCGCAGAGCGTGGAACCCATTGAAGAAAGTTCAGCGGGCTCGCTGGCTTTGCGGTTCCGCAGTGCCTCGTCTGCCTGCTGAGCGGCATAGAGCATGGTTCTGTACGCGGGTTGGCCGCTGCGCAGCTGTTGCTTAATGACTCTGGTAAATGATGTCACTACAACACGCGAGGCAATTTCGCCACCTGCATATCCACCCATGCCATCGGCAAGTACGCAGAGTAGTTCCCGACAGGGGGAAGCCTCTGCATCCAGTGGTTGCGCATGAACAAAATCTTCCTGATTTTGGCGAGACCCGATGTCCTGGTCGACCGCAAAATGAGCGTGCAATTCCCCGGCTGTGTGATAGTGATGAGTCATGACTCAGAAATTCGTATTAAGTATATTAAATCTGATTATTCAGAAGTCTCGGGGAAAGTGCTCCAGTTCATTTCGGGAGTACAGAACGGAACGTACATGAGTTCCGTTTTGCCGATGCGCAGTACGCTGCCGTGAGTGATTTCCACAGAACCCAGAACCGGCTTGTGATCCAGATATACCATGTTGCGGCTCTGACCATGGGTCACGTAGGACATGTGCCCCTCGCTATCGTAGGCCAGGTAGGCATGCCCCTTGTCCGAGATTGCCGTGTCGTTGAAGGGCAGGCAGACCTCGTTCTCGGGGGAGCGGCCGATGGAGTTGTAGCCGTAGCCGATTTCCAGTGAATGCCCGCGACCGGGACCGGAAATGATGACCAGCCAGCCGGCAACAGGCCCGAGAGCCTCGCGACGGGGAGGAATGGTGCTCAGACCCGGCAGGCTACCCATGGAGGGGGGAGTCAGCGGAGTAATAAGAGGTACCGTGGCACCTGCACCCGGCATGGGCATGGTGACGGGTTCGGGGGTGTTGTTTGCGCGACCGGTACCGCCGAAAGGCAGGGTTTTGGGGGAACCGGCATGGCCGAACTGCCCGGCTTTGAAAAGCGGGGTGGCCTTGCGCTGGTGCGGATCCATATTATTTTGATTCATAACGGTTAGAGAATGTAAGTTGTTGAATTAACGAAGGCGGAATGCGAGCTCCAGATCTGCCAGTGTGATGGTGTCGCCATTCTTGATGGGAGTGGGGGTAGCAATCCTGGTGCCGTTGACTTCGGTACCGTTGGTGGAGTTGTTATCCTTGATGGTCCACTGCCCGGTGGCGTCACAATCGAGTGAGAAGTGAAGGGTAGACACATGGTCTGAGGGCAACTTAATATCAGCAGCCTGACCACGACCAACGGAAACAGAGGTCTTGTTGATATCCCAGCTGCGACCGGGGTTGTTGATATCTACCAGCGTGGCAAGTACCGGAGCCGTCCCGATACCGATGATGTCGTCATCCTCCTCAACGGTGGTGGGTTCATACTCACCGGAACGGGTGAGTGCTCTGATGATGAGCATGAATATGAGGCCGAAGAAGCTGGCACCGCCGATACCGAGAGTCCACCATACCCAGCTCTTAAAGGTATCCTCCTCATACTCATCTATGTATGCGCTGCTGCCGCTACCACCGCCGTTGACGGTTGCCGTGGACTGCACATGAGCTGTTACATGAGTGTCGTTCTTGGGCGGCTCGGGCAGGGGGCGCTTGTAGTCAAGCATGCACTCAACAGCCTCAGTTGCGATATTGGGGTTGCTGCGCAGGGCATCGTGCCTGTCGATGTGCTGCAGGAACTCGTGCACGCGAATGGCAAAGTCGGCATTCACGCGGGTTGTCTCGAACAGCTCCTCGTAATTGCGCAGGGGCATAATCTTCTCAGCAAAGAGGTGACGCATGGTGCCGATAACGAGGGGGCGGGTATCTGCCGATTTCTGTGCATCAATGCTCAGGTTGTAGAGATCCTGCAGGGCGGCATCGGCCACAACGGTGCCCACCTTGTCCTGCGGAACGGTCAGAGTCCCCACTACATCCACACCGTTATGAAGGGTCACACGCATGGTACTGGCGGCAGGTATGTCGCCGATGGGGGTTGTGAGCTGCATGACCGAGGCGGAGGTGCGGCGCAGCAGTGCCTCCATTTTGGCAATGCATGCGGGGTGGTTCGGGTCATGTATGTCTGCGGCATAGTTCAGGAACCCGCCGTTGGTATCATTGGCCAGCTTCTGAAGTGCGCCAAAGCCCTGGTGACGGCGCGTTTCATCGCGGTCGGTGTCTTTGAACGGGAAGGCAATGGTGTGAATGGGAATTTCGAGCTTGTTGGCCGTGGCGATGAGGTTGTTGAGCTCCTGTGCACTGCCATTGCTCTCGTCCACGCCGTCGGAGATGAGGATGACGCCGCGGGGCATGTTCTTGTATGCGCCTCTGGAGCAGGATGGCATCTGTTCCTTCAGAGCGCGGCTCAGACCAATCCACAGGTATGTGTTGTCCATCTGAACTTCGGTGGCGGACATCAGGGATTCCACAATCAGCTGGAAATGGGGGGTGCCGTAGCCGATGATTTTATCACCGCGCCCCATTTGCATAATCGGGGTGTTGTTCAGCTGACCCTCGGTCATGATGGGGGAGAGTGTGCTGCTGTCCTGGTCAGCCTCTGCCACGACCTTCTGGCTGCCGGCCAGTGCCATAATGCGCACATTGCTGCCCTTTGACATCAACGATACCAATCGTGCCGCTACTGCTGCACTCGATCTGATGGCTTTTGCGCGCCCGCGCGGGTCACTAACATCGACCACAATCAGCCACGAGGCCAGCTGCCCCTCTATGGTACGAAGATCTGTCTTGTCCCCATCGAGCGTTACGTTGCCGACCGTTGCCTTGTACTTGTTGTACTGCGGTATTCCCTGAACCAGGAATTGTGCTGTCAAATTTTCGCCGCTGCGCGAAAGAACAGCTTTGTTACATGCTATTCTCTCTGCTTTGACGGGCGTCGTAATCTCTTGAGCGTTAACGGTTAAGAGGCTTCCCCCCCCACTGATGTCAAGAGAAACAAGCCAGCGATGATGTTTTTAGCTAACTTCATTTTCGTCTTATGTAGGTGAGATTTTCTCTGAGTTTCAACAGGTCGGAGCGAGTACTCCCCTTATCAGCCATCAGAGTCTGCAAGGCGATTCTTGCATATTTTGTATAGAAAAGTCAAGGAAAAAAAAGTAAGGTAATTCCTGAAATTATAAAATGACGAATGCGACCGGTAATCCTACGTAAAACGCAGGAAATATATGTAATGGGGTGCTTCATGCCTATGCTGATAAGTCTGATGATATTCCTATACTCGTTGGAACAATTAGAGGTTTAGACCTGTTTTGACAGCAAAATCGGAGCTTGTCGAGCATTTACAATCTACAATCTACAATTTACAAAGTGTTGAGCTAGGCGGGCTTTCGCCCGCTGATATGCGTGTCTATCCCACCGTTCACGCCCCGCGCTTTCAGGCGCGGGCGGCGGTAAGTGTGATTCCGGCTTCGCTTATCACAGGCGTAAGCCTGCATTCTCCTACATTGTAGATTGTAAATGGTAGATTGTAGATTCGCCTCGGCAAATTGCTATTTTCCTAATTGTTCCAACGCGTATTCCTATATAAAACCTGGGGTTGATTGCGTGTTTAAGCAATCAACCCCATGTGGGTGAAAGAAGCTCCGGGGAGCCTGCATGCTGACAGGGGGGGGATCAGTCGAACAGGGAATCCCACAGGCCCGTGGAATTGTCTTGTTCTTCGTGTTCGGGGGAATCATCGTCTTCCTTGTGAGAAGTCCCCATGGCCGTATCTTTATCTTTGCCGGTGATTTTGCCGAACATGCGATCAAAGAGCCCGCGTTCCTGAGCCTCCTGATAATCGGCCTGCCAAATCAGGCTGTTGGAGCGGAAGGGGGGACCCTCCATGCTGCCGTTGACGGTGTAGTCGGTGGTGAAGGTGGTGAGGGCGCTGCGAATTCGGGCAGGGTCGGGCAGACTGTCATTGGTGCGGAACAGGTGCAGCACGGGGGCCTTGCCGATGTCGACGGTGCCGGTCGGCACTTTCTTGCCTTTGTGCAGCTCTTCCACCAGCAGGCAGAAGCCGAACTCGTTGCCGGGAATCTCAGATACCAGAATTTCAATCGGGTATTTTTTGCCCTTTCTTACTTTGAAGGGAATGCCCGTGGGGATGCCGCCGAGCATTTCGTTCCAGTGGGGTGTGGAGTCGTACCGATAGAGGGCGCAGCCCAGCTTGCCGGTGAGTTCGCGCTGGTAACTCTTGCTGGTGCCCAGAGTCATGCTGTTGCGGGTGGGTATGCTCCAGCCGCTTTCCAGCACAAGTTTGTTGTCGAAGCGTACCATCAGCACATCATCGCCCATGCCGGCAAAACGGAAGGTGCCGCTCTTGGGGGCGGTGACAACGCCGCGGTATACCACGACCCAGTCCGAGGGCTTGACGTTCGGCTTTTCCGGGTCATTGTTGCACTGAAAGGCTTCCGGGCCGTAGTCAGCCTTGCAGCGGGGCAGGTAGAAGTAGGGGGCGTACAGCTTAACCTTGGGGGAATAATAGCCGTTGAATAATTCCCGGTCCCATTTCTGATTGTTGAACTGGCGGAACTTGGCCACGACCTCATGGCGGTGCAGGGGCTTTGATTTACCGTCTATGGGTTGCTTGAGGTCGTAGAATCGCCCCACCAGTGCCGAGTTTTCGTCCACCTCACTGCCGAAGGCCTGCTGTAACATTTGGTTGATATCCAGAGCATCCCATTGCTTTTTCGCTTCGTCCCAGGCTTGCTTTCCCAGCTCCTGAGCTTTGTCGCCGAAGTCCTTGGCGTCATCCAGCCAGCTCCAATGTGCGCAGGCCTGACTGTTGAGCAGAGCGCAGGCTGCTACCAGAATGTTGATGAATGTTCTATTTCCCATGGTTTTAGTATAGCTTTTTCATATCCCCTTGGCAAGCGCAAAAATGCGGTGCAGGTGGGCTCACGATTCATGACACAAGATAAAGGGGGGAAATCCGGGGTTATGCTTGCCACGGAGAGTCACTTATGCTACAATGCGCAACCGCGTGTGCCGCCCGGGCTCGCTTTACCGTCAATTTTAACCGTCAAAGATAATGATTAAGTGGATTCTCAATAAAATCGTAGGTTCCAAGAACCAGCGCGAGGTGCGCAAACTGCGCCCCATCGTGAAGAAGATGCTCGACATCGAAACTAAGTGGCAGGGGAAGGACCGCGATTTCCTGGTCGGCAAAACCGTTGAGTGGCAAAAGTATCTGCACCGTTTTACTCCCATCGATCTGCCCACCCGTGGCGTGATTCTTTCTGCCGATAAGGAGGATTTGCAGAAGTATGCCGATGTGCTCAATACCCGTTTTGGTGAGCTGAAGGATATTTTCCCGAAGCTGCCTGAGGTGGAGCCTACTGCGGATTCCATTGAGGCCGGTAAGAAAGCCTTTGCTGAGATTGAACCGAAGTTTGATAAGCTGCGTGCCAAGTATCTGGAGCAGATTATGCCCGAGGCCTTTGCCGTTGTGAAGTGCGCCGCCCGCAACCTGTGCGATACCGAGGTGGATGTCTGCGGTACGCCGATTAAGTGGGATATGGTACACTTTGATGTGCAGTTGATTGGCGGTATTGCGCTGCACCGCGGCTTCATTGCCGAGATGGCAACCGGTGAGGGTAAGACCCTGGTGGCAACACTGCCGGTGTACCTGAATGCACTTACCGGTCTGGGTGTACACGTTGTGACGGTCAACGATTACCTGGCTCGCCGTGACTCCATGTGGATGGGGGCGCTCTTCAAGTACCTCGGCCTGACGGTTGGCTGCATTCAGAGCATGATGCCCAATGACCTGCGCCGCCAGATGTACGCCTGCGACATCACCTACGGCACCAATGCTGAGTTCGGTTTCGACTACCTGCGCGACAACGGTATGGCCAGTACCCGCAGCGCTCAGGTGCAGCGCGGTCATTACTTCGCCATTATTGACGAGGTGGACTCCATTCTTATTGACGAGGCCCGTACACCGCTCATCATTTCCGGTCCCGCCGTTATCGAGCGAGAGCAGCAGTATGATACCCTTAAGCCCCTGATTGAAAAGGTGGTTCGTGCTCAGATTGAGCTTTGTAATGGCCTGATGACCAAGGCTAAGCAGTATGCTAAGGAAGGCCGTACCGAGGCCGCCGGTCGCTGCCTGTACAAGGTGAAGCTCGGTATGCCCCGTAACCGTGCCTACATGCGCTCTCAGGAGGATGTGGAAATGCGCCGCATGGTTGAGAAGTACGAGCTGTTCCTGCTGCAGGACCCCCGCAAGATTGAACTCTTCAAGCTCAAGGAGGAACTCTATTTCTGCCTGGATGAAAAGCTGCACGATGCCGACCTCATGGAGATGGGCCGCGAGCTCATCAGCCCCGGAAATCCCGAGAACTTCGTGCTGCCTGACCTCGGCACTGAGTTCGTGAACATCGATGAGGACGAAACCCTGACCGAGCGTGAGCGCGAGGCCCGCAAGAGCCTGCTCATTAAGAAGCTTGATGAGAACGCCGCCCGTCTGCACACCATCAGCCAGCTGCTGAAGGCCTACACCATTTACGAAAAGGACAAGGAATATGTGGTGAAGGAGGGTAAGGTTGTTATCATTGACCAGAACACAGGTCGTGAGATGCCCGGTCGCCGCTGGAGCGAAGGTCTGCACCAGGCCGTTGAGGCCAAGGAAGGCGTGGAGGTTGAGGCCGAGAACATGACCTATGCCACTATCACTATCCAGAACTATTTCCGTCTGTACTCCCGCCTGGCCGGTATGACCGGTACGGCTGAGACCGAGGCCGCCGAGTTCCACGATATCTACAAGCTCGACGTTCTGCCCATTCCCACCAATCGTCCCTGCATTCGTCAGGACTTCAACGACCTCATCTTCAAGACTCGCCGCGAGAAGTTCAATGCCGTGGTGGCCAAGATTAAGGAGCTGCACGTGAAGGGGCAGCCCGTGCTGGTGGGTACCGCCAGTGTGATTGCGTCCGAGACGCTGTCGCGCATGCTCTCCGGTGCCCGTATTCCGCACGAGGTGCTCAATGCCAAGAACCACCAGCGAGAGGCCGAGATTGTGGCCCGAGCCGGTCAGCGTGGTGCCGTGACGGTATCGACCAACATGGCTGGTCGTGGTACCGACATTAAGCTGGGTGCCGGTGTGGCTGAGCTGGGCGGCCTGTTTGTGCTGGGTACCGAGCGTTATGAGTCCCGCCGTATTGACCGCCAGCTGCGTGGTCGTTGCTCCCGTCAGGGTGACCCCGGTGCCTCTCAGTTCTTCCTGTCCTTCGAGGATGACCTTATGCGTAACTTCGGCGGCAGCGAGCGCATGACCCGCGTGATGGACCGCTTCGGTATGGAGGAGGGCGAGGCTGTGGAAAGCGGCCTGATGAACAAGATTATCGAGGGCGCCCAGAAGCGCGTGGAACAGCGCAACTATATGTGGCGTAAGCACGTGCTTGACTACGATGACGTCATGAACCAGCAGCGTACCATCGTGTACGGTATGCGCAACGAAGCCCTGCTGTGCGAGGAACCCCGTGAGATGATTTACGAGCTGCTCGAGGAAGGTACCCGCACCAAGTGTGACCTCTACCTCAATGAGGACAACACCGGTACCGTGCGCCGTGCTGACCTGCTGCAGTGGGTCAACTCTACCTTCCCCCTCGGTTGGGGTGAGGAGGACTCCTCGTTCCTGACTCAGGCTCCCGATGATGCCGCTCAGGTTATCATTGCCAAGGTGCGTGAAATGTACGAGAAGAAGGTGGCCGGTGAGCGGCCTGACCGCGTGGATCAGATGGAGCGTTCCATCATGCTGCAGGCCATCGACAAGCTCTGGCAGCAGCACATTACCGATATGGATGCTCTGCGCGAGGGCGTGCGCCTGCGTGCTCAGGGCCAGCGTGACCCGCTTGTTGAGTACAAGAAGGAGGCATACGAGATTTTCGAATCCCTCATGAGCAACATTCAGTACGAGGTGCTCAATAACCTTTTCCGCAGTACCACGAACCTCAATGCCTTCGAGGACTTCCTGGCCTCTCTGCCCGACAGCAACGCTGAGGATGAATCGGCCGATGTGACAGACATTCTCGGCAACGGCGACCTGCTTTCCCTGCTGCGTGAGCAGATGAGCCAGATCAGCGCCCGCGCTAAGGCTGCCGCTCCTGTGGAGCCCGCTATGCCCGAGCTGCCTGTTGCTCCTGAAATGACGGTTGAGCCTGCCATGCCTGAGCTTGAGCTGCCCGAGAACACCAGCGTGAGCGGGGCTCCCATGCCCGGCGTGCGCATGAAGGCCGAAAAGAAGCTGACCATGCCCCGCATGAAGGTCATGGGCAAGATTAAGAAGGAGGCTAACCCCTCGGTGCTGACCATGGGCGAGGATGAACTGATTCCCGACGTGGTTCCTGCCGAGGGCGGCGAAGAAAAATCCTGAACCGTGCTCAATTGACGGGGCGTAGGCTCTGTAACTCTCTCCTTTCTCAATATGGTATGAACGTTCGTTCTGTTCTCGAATACGTGCCATATTTCCGTGGGCGGCTCTTCGTGGTGCATATCTGCGAAGAGCTGCTGGCTGCAGATGTACTGGTGGATGCACTGCTCGATGTGGATGCTCTTCATGAAATCGGGGTGCGTCTGGTGCTGGTAGCCGAAGGTCGCGATACGGCTCAGTTGCTGCGCCGTGCCGGTGTATGCGAGGTGCATGCCGCTGCTGCTGAATTGCCCCTGACTGCCGGTGAATCTGCCGTTGCCCGGGTGAGAGAGATTGTCGAGCGCCGTCAGGTGGCCATCGTGGCCTCGGGTACAGTCGGTCGGTTCGATGAGGGGAGTGTGGCGCTCGCAGCTGAGCTGGGAGCTGCCAAGTACATCAGCCTGAAGATGGGCGGTGTGCCCTGTCGTGGGGGACAACCGATTTTTTCCATTCGTGAGCGCGAGGTGCGAGCCGGTGCCTGTGCCGACAGCACGCATGCCGAGGCTCTGTTGCAGGCTGCCGAGGTGTGTAGGCGCGGTGTTCCCCGTGTTCACCTGCTCGATGGACGCCAACGCGGAGTGTTGCTCGATGAGTTGTTTTCAGAGGAAGGTGTCGGCGCCATGGTGCACACCGACTCCTATCGTGAAATCCGTCGCCTGCAGGAGGAGGACATCCCCGAGCTCTTGTCCATGATTGCACGCTGCGTGGTGGACTCCAAACTGGTGGAGCGCACCTACGAGAGCATTCGCGACAGTATTGACAGCTATTACGTCTACACGCTCGACTCCACCATTGTGGGCTGCGTGGCGCTGTACCCCTATGCTGAGGACAACTGCGCCGAGCTCGGTTGCCTGTTTATTAAGAAAAACTATGAGGGGCATGGCTACGGCCGTGCCATGTGTCGTTTTGTGGAAGAAAGGGCTCGCGCCCTCGGCTTTGAGTGGATTTTTGCCATATCGCAGAGTGCTGTGGCGTATTTCCGTGACCGCCTGGGGTATGCGGAGCTCTCACGCGATGTGTTGCCGCAGTCGCGTCGAGCTGTGCTCGAGGCCAGTGGCCGCTCCTCGGCAGTGTTTGGTCACCGTTTGGGTTAACATGAAGATGTGGGAAAAATTGATAGCGGTTGTGGTGCTGCTGGCCGGTTTCGCAGCAGCGGCTCCTGCTCCTGTGGTGTTGGATATCGGTCACCAGAGCAATTCGCGTGGCGCAGCCTCTCCCGACCGTGCCATCAACGAATACAAGTTCTGGTGTACGTATGTCGGGGAGGTGAAGACGGCTATCGAGGCTGCCGGTTACTCCTGTGTGATTACCAACCGTGGGCTTGCTCCTACGGATAAAGCTCTGGCTGCAGCCTGTCAGGCCGCCGGGGTGGTGCAGCTCAACAAGCCCGATAAAGGGGCTGTGCGTTACCCCTCCTCCCACTATCCCGAGCATATCGGCTGCGGTATGGTCAGTGCCGATTATGCCATTGACCTCGGTGCCCGCTGTGTGGTGTTCCTGCACCTCAATAGTGTGGGCAGTAAATGGAGTACCAAGCCCCCGACCGGACTTATTATCTGCAACCGCAAGCACGGTGCCGCTCTGGCTGAGAGCGTATGTGCCGTCATGCGTCAGGATATTCTGGATCGCCCCGGTGGCATGCCCAATGCCGGTAAGGGGATAAAGGTCCTGCCGCGTTACATCGGCTCGCAGCCTTCCGCCGGGTGGATGAATGCGCTCGACGAAGCCGGTATTCCCGCTATCGTTTTCGAGGCCGTTTACGTGAATAACCGCCCGCATGTCGATTTCATCCGCAAGGACGCCAATGCCCGTAAACTCGCACGGACTCTGGCCGCGGGCGTGATTCAGTGGCTCAAGCAGCAGGATTGAGCCTGAAAGCCGCTGATTAAGCGGACTTTTTGGCGCATATTTGTTTTTTGTGAGCTTTTGACGTTGACAACTCGCGCCCCGGAACTCTATAATAAGGGGTAATGATGGAGCGCTTGCGCACAATTCTACGACATCCGGCCCTTATCACCACGCGTCGCCTGGTGATGCTGTTTGTTGCTTTTGTGTTGCTGGAGCGACTTGCCGGTGCGCTGTACCTGTGGGAATGCGATTTACTGGGCTACGAGCCGTTCTGGCCCCATGTGCATTTGGTCGCGCGTATCGGTCTGTGGGGTGTGCCGATTATCGGACTGCTGCTGTTATTGTTCTACCTGTTCAGATTGTGGCAGGCAAGGCATCGTTTGCGTATGGCTGCAGCTGTTGAGCCGGAGAGCGAAGAAGCGGTGCAGCTGGAACTGGGGCTTACCATCCCGCCACCGACTCCCCCGGTGCAGGGGCGTTTTCGCCGTTGGTGGGATATCTGGCTTTTGGTGTTGGCTGCCATCATTTGTGTACCGCTGACCGAGTGGTATGTGTACCGTTGTGAGTGCCGAAGTGAGTTTACTGTCAGTTGTATAGGCTCTCATGCTGATACTGCGGGCGCCCAAGCTCAATGGATGTCCGCCACAGCCCCTGCGGAGCAGGTGAGGGAACGCATGCCGGCTCCTGCACCCTATCTGCACCGTTTTCTGCTTCCTGACGGTGATTTCAATATCTGTTGCGAGAAACAGGGGGAGCTCTTATCTGTCAGTCATATTCGCAAGACCCGCCGTTTTACTCTTCGTCCGCACTTTGCTCCATCCGACGAAGTGGAGCTCTACATCAGCCCTGTTCGTACGGATGCAGAGCGTAAGCGGGTACAGAAACTCCTGAGATATTACATGGCCAATCCGCAGGCACGTCGCCCCTATATACGCCGCATGCCCTTCACGCGCTGCCAGGATTCCGCTGTTCTTTACCTTGATTACGGTGAGTACGTGTTGCTGCCCATTCCGCTCGGGGATAAGCCCACATTTGCCCCGGCGCTCATCTACATTTCTCTACAACCATAAACTATCATGACCCGAAACTTCCTTATACCCATACTGAGTGTTGCTTCTGCACTTGTTGCCCCTGCAGCGGAGGTGCCATCCGCTGTCGGAACTGCTGCTGATTTGCTGCCGTTACTGCGAGGGGTGGATAACATGCCGAAAGAACAGGCTCGTGAGCTGTTGCTCAGTTTGCCCATTCCTCCACAGAGTAGCCATGTATTTCAGGAGTACATGTATTTGCTCCAAAACATGCCCGGGGCTCTCGATGTGTTGGGGCAACTCGGGAAGAACAGCGAGGGGGCTCGAGCGGAATTGTTACGTGAATCCCCGCGCATGTGGGCATACTGTCTGATGTTGGAGATGGCGTTTGCTCAATCGCAGAAGGATGATGCTCTTGCGAAAAAGCTGGCAGCTGAAGGTGATAAGGGGCTGCAACAACTCGGTGCTGAACATGGCTTGGGAATGTTGGGCTCGCTGGGTTTCTCTGTCTTGAACTGTCCGGCTGAGGATAGACAGAAGGTTATCGGCAATCCGGAAATGATTGCACGACTCGCGGAAAACGGGGCGGATTCCGATTCTCAGGCCACTCTGGCCATGCTCTGCCTTTACGAAGATTACAATGGGAAGTCAGACGTGGAGCAATCCATGCAACATGCACTGCGAGCTGCCGTGGCCGAGATGTACCTGAATCAGGTGGGGAATGATCTTCGCAACAATCTGCGTCTGTCCTTGGCAAGAGCTGCCCACCTGAAGGGGGAGGCTGCGCTGCCACTGCTGGTGGCGGCCCTGCGACAGATGGAATCCGAGGATAAGGAGCAGGCCGGTCTGGGCGCCTATCGTTTGGGGAAGATCTACGAAATCATGCCCGAGAATCTTGCTTTTGTGAGTGAGGAATTGTCTCGTTCAACCATGGTTGCCGGGGCTGAGCTGGGGCACCCGGCCTGTTTGCAGCAGCTCGCAGAATATGCGGAGGATGAAGAGACTCGCGAAAAGATGCGCAGTCTGGCAACCGAGGCAAAATTTGACCCCAAGAAGGACTATCTGAACATGTCGCACGGTGGTTCTCTTCGCTTGTTAATCTACTGCGATAAAGCTGATTTTCCCGACCGCATCGAGCGCGAGGCCTTCGACGGACTTAAGCGTCTGATGGCTCGGGTGGACATGAACGACTGGATGGCAGGGGGCGAAAAGAGCGATTCCGAAGCCTTCAAAGCCATTGCTCCGGTGTTCCTCAGGTTTGTTGATGCGACGTTTAATGCGGCGAATGAACGCTCGGGAGAGCAATTTGTGGATTATCTCGAGGACGCTGACTCTCAGGAGCCGCCGATGAACGACTTTACTCGTTACCTCCGCAAATTGGAGGGCGAGTTTGCCGATATGAAGGATGTCGCCGACTTCTTTGCTCAGAATGCATGGATGATTGAGTCAATGAGCCGCTTGGTGAAGGCCGGGGCGGGACTCAGCCCTGAGCAGGTGGCTGTGTTGAAGCAGTTTGCCGAGGCCGGGAATGCCGATGCTCTCTACATGTTGGCTCGACAGCAGGTTAAGTTCCTTGACAGTTTTACTGAAGAAAGCTGGGGGCAGATGCTGCAGGCGCTGCAAGGGGGCTCGGCAGATGCAGCGTGGTTTATGTACTCTGCCTTGTGGGATGGCCTTTACGGGGTGGAGCAGGACCCCATGACAGCTGCAAAATGCTACCGCATGGCGCTTACCCGTTGCCAGGCGGATGCCTGGGCACGCGTGCGCGAACGGGCAGAGGATGATGCCGCTCGGCTTTACGCGCTCGTGCACATGCGCCACTCCTCCGATGGTGAGAAGTACAGCCTGCAGTTGGATGATGAGCTGCAGGCGTACGCCGTGGCTCATCCTGAGTTGCAGAATATCATTGCCCCTCTGCGCTTGCTCTATATCGGCAATACACTGAGGAAGGATACCCTGTCAGCCACCGAGAACCATGAGCTGAGACTCCGTGCCCTGCGATTGGCTGCCGTACCGCAACCGGCCGTGATGACTTCTGCTCAGCTGGACTACTGGAAGCGCCATGCTGAGTACGTGTACCTGTGCGATTTGAATGCCGAACGTGCTTCTTCTGCCCGTGTGGCCTTACCGAATCTCAGTGAAAATAAGGCAGATATGCTGCTGGTAGCGAATAAAGAGGTCATCTACGAGCAGAAGGGAACAGACTTGACCGGTGTGCCCGCCGAGTTGTTGCGCGGGGCTCATTTTGTTTGCCGGGAATGCGACCGAGCCTTGGCTGATTGGGCTGTTCAGGCCGGTGTGAGTAGTGTGACCGCGCTGCGCATGCCTGCGACTGTGCGCGACTACTTACGCGGTCAGAATATCTCTGCCGGTGGCTGGGAGATTGTGCAGGAATAAAAAAATCCGCAAGGGTGACCTTGCGGATGGTGAATGAGTTCTGTGAGCTCGCTTACTCCTGAGGGGCCGCGAGGGCTACCCATTCGGCAGGCATGCGGCAGGGACGCCCCTGTGGCATCTGCACCAGCGCCAGACGCTGTAGCACGCTCACGCAAAGCTTGTCGTTTTCGGCACGGCGGATTTCCGTGCGTACAAACATGGAAGACTTCTCGACCTTCTCCAGACAGGTGTTGACGTGAACCTCATCTGCCAGGAAAGCGGGGGAGTGGTAGTGAACTTCGTGGCTGACCAGCACAAGGTGACGCCCTTCCTTTGCCATGGCGCCGTAGTCCATGCCCAGTTCAATGGCCATCTTGGTGCGAGCTTCTTCTACCCAGCGCAGGTAGGCCAGGTTGTGTACCACGCCGCCGGCATCGGTGTCGTAGTACATGACTCGGTAATTGAGGGTGTATTGAGAGTTCATATTTTGAAGAGATTGGTATGGGGTGAAAACTTATATGCCGTCATCGAGCAGGTCAAACATATCCAGCTGGGTGATGTCAGCGGTTGGTTCTGCTGCGGGTAATCCCTGTTCGCGAGCCTTGCGTCGGCGTACGTTCTTGGGTTCACGCGTGCCGGCACTCATTTCCAGATGGGTGAGAATCTGCTTGGCTCGGTCAATGATGGGGGCGGGCAGACCAGCCAAGCGGGCTACCTGAATACCATAGGATTTATCGGCCGGACCGGGGAGCACTTTGCGCAGGAAGACGATTTCATCCTTCCACTCGCGCACTTCCACATGGCGATTGCTCACACCGGAGTGTGTGTGCTCCAAATCCACCATTTCGTGGTAATGGGTGGCAAACATGGTGCGGCAGCCGATGGCATCGTGCAGGTGCTCGGCGACGGCCCAGGCGATGGACAGACCGTCAAAGGTGGCGGTGCCACGCCCGATTTCATCGAGGATGACCAGTGAGCGCTCGGTGGCATTGTTGAGAATGAGAGCCGTCTCGCTCATTTCCACCATGAAGGTCGATTGGCCGCGGGCAATGTCATCACTGGCACCCACGCGGCAGAAAATGCGGTCCACCAGACCGATGTGAGCCGTTTCCGCCGGCACATAGGAGCCCATCTGCGCCATGAGGGTAATGAGCGCTACCTGACGTATGTAGGTGGATTTGCCGGCCATGTTGGGGCCGGTGAGGATGAGTACGCGGTCGTGCTCCTCGTGCATTTCAGTATCATTGGGCACGAAGGCGCAATCTGTCTGCACCTGCTCAATGACGGGGTGGCGACCGTTGCGGATGTTGAGCACGCGGCTTTCATCGAGCACGGGGCGACAGTAATTGTGGCGGCGTGCCGTCTCGGCCAGACTCAGCAGCACATCGACCTCGGCCAGTGCCTCGGCGCTGATTTGAATGCGGTCAATATACTGCGCCACTTCATCGCGCAGGTTGCAGAAGAGCTCGTATTCCAGCTGGCGGGAGCGTTCATCTGCTCCCAGAATCGTGCCCTCCATGCGCTTAAGCTCATCGGTGACGTAGCGCTCAGCGTTGGCCAGAGTCTGCTTGCGCACATAGTGGGCCGGCACCTTGGCATAGTTGGCCTTGGTGACTTCGATGTAGTAGCCGAATACGTTGTTGTAGCGGATTTTGAGGGAGTCAATCCCTGTGGCTGCGCGCTCGCGGGCTTCGAGTTCGGCGAGCCAGCCCTTGCCCTCGCGCGAGGCTCGGCGAAGCTCATCGAGCTGAGCGTCGTAGTTGTCGCGAATCATGCCGCCTTCCTTGATGGTGATGGGCGGCTCATCGCAGATGGCGCGCTCCAGCAGGTCGGTCAGCTCGGTGAAATCACCCAGATTCTGCAGCAGCGGGGCGAAAAGCGGTTGGCGATCGGCGAGTACCTGCAAATCCTGCGCGATGTCGGGCAGGCGGGACAGAGAGGTGCCCAGCGCCAGCAGGTCGCGGGCATTACCTGCATTCTGTGCCAGGCGCGAGGTCAGGCGCTCGGTGTCGCGCACCCCCTTGAAGGTGTCGCGCAACTTGCTCATCAGGAAAGGCTCACTCAGGAAGGTGGCAATGAGCTCCTGACGTCTCAGCAGTTCGTTCAGGTCGCAGATGGGGTGCAGCACCCAGTCGCGCATTTTGCGGGCACCCATGGGGGAGGAAGTGCCATCGAGCGTGCCCAGCAGGGTGTTGCGCATGCCCCCGCGTGCCTCGACCAAATCGAGGTTGGCGCGGCTGGCTGTGTCAATGAGCACGGCATTGTCGGTGGGGCGCAGGGAAAGGCGGCGCAGGTGGTCGGTGCTGCGGCGCATCTGGTGCTTGAGGTAGTGCAGGATGGCGGCAGCGGCCCCGAGGGATGCTACCAGATGTGCACAACCGAAGCCCTGCAGTGAGTGCACGCGGAAATGGCTTTCCAATGCCGGTTTCGCTACGCCGGGCAGGAAAGTGTAGCCATCATAGTATTGGGTGATGGGCAGGCCGCTGAAGTCTTCTTTCTGCTCGTCACTCACCAGCATTTCCCGCGGGTGTATGCGTGCAATTTCCTCGGCCAGTGCCTCTCGCGTGGCGTAATCCACCACCGTGAACTCACCTGTGGTATGGTCTGCACAGGCAAGTCCCCAGCACTTTTTGTCCTTGTAACAGGCTATGATGTAGTTGTGCTCGTCCTCTTTGAGCAGGGATAGGTCGGAGAGTGTGCCGGCGGAAATGATGCGTGTAATCTGGCGCTCCACCAGTTTGCCGGGTACGGGGTCGGTCATCTGGTCGGCGATGGCAATGCGTCGCCCGGCTTTCACAACCTGACCGATATACCCCTCGGCTGCATGGTGCGGTACGCCACACATGGGGATATTCTGGCGCTTGGTGAGGGTAAGGCCGAGGGCTGCGGAGCACTCCACGGCATCCTCAAAGAACATTTCGTAGAAATCACCCACGCGAAAGAAAAGCCAGACGTCATCCGGCAAGCCCTGCTTCATGCGCAGGTACTGCTCCATCATCGGGCTTATTTTACCATCATCCGCCATAATCCGTGAGTAGAGTCTAGCAGATGCCCCATTGTAAGGCAAGCCTTTTTCGCGCACGCGCGCGGCATAACCCGAACGCCACGCGCGGCGATGTGCTTGTTAAGGCTCCGTTTTACTCCTCACCGGTGCCGTTGCAGTGCCAGCAGTTTTCCCAGAAACCCGAAGCGCTGTCATAAGTGCTGCCGGTACCGCCGCACCAGTCGCAGTTGTCGCCGAGTGTGCCATCATGGCAGCTGCTGAGGGTAAGAGCGCAGAGAACTGAGGTAATAAGCAGGGAGATAGTTGAGCGTGTTTTCATGACGGGGCCAGTCTAACATGAGTACCCACCATCGTCAAGGGATAATTTTAATGTTAAAATAATTATTTTAATTAAAGTATAATATTGCCTATGTCAATGTGTTAAGGGGGGATAGTTATGCGCCGATGAGGATTGTGGCAATAACAGATGGAGTCAATCTTTGCCTGATTTGCTGGGATGAAAAGCTTGCACGGCAGTGCTCCCTGTGTTACAATTCAACCGCTATGGTAGCGGAGAGACGCGACGCAGCCGAACGTCGAAAGAATATCGGGGAGTATAAGCCTCAATCCCGATGATAGGGGCTGCCGGCCAGCATGGTGTGCAGGCGGTAAATCTGCTCCAGCAGCACTACAAGGGCCAGCTCGTGCTGCATGGTGTGTCGGCCGAGGGAAAGGACGTGGTCGCAGGAATCCCTCAGTGCCTGAGTGTGGCCGTCAGCTGCACCTATGAGGAAGGCAACGTGCTTGACAGCGCGCATCTGCCAGGTTTTTGCCCGTTTTTCCAGTTCGCGCGAGGTCCAGTTTTCGCCCCGTTCATCCATAGCAATGCGCAGGCAGCCCTTACTGGCTTCGAGCAGGCGGGCAGAGACTTCTTCTGAGCTGCCCGCCTTCACGTAGCGGATTTCCACTTTGCCGAGCGGGCGCAGGCGTTCCTCGAAGAACTGTACCCCGCGACGGGCATAGTCGATGGAAGGTTTGGCCGCGGCAAAGATGATGAAGTCCATGGGGTATTGTGGCTCAGGCGTTGAGCAGGTAGTGGCGCAATTCGTCTACCGAGCCGAAGATGGGAACCTGCTGAGCGGCGAGCTCGCCCACTTCGGCATAACCCCAGGCTACCAGCACGAGCTTGCAGCCGGCGTTGGCCGCTGTTCTGGCATCGAACATGCTGTCGCCCACCAGAGTGATTTCGCTTGTCGGTACCCCCCACTGCTCGGCGATGTACTGCAGGGATTCCGGTGAGGGCTTGCGGGGGAATTGCCCGGTGTAGCCCAGAATGGTGCTGAAGGGAATGTGCGGGAACAGAGTTTTCACCATCGGCTCGGTGACGTCGTGCGGTTTGTTGGAGAGCACGGCCAGCTCCGCTCCTTCGGCAGAAAGCAAGGTGAGCATGTTGGGCACCCAGGGATAGGCGCGGGTAAGCGGGTACTGCCAGCACTGCGGGTAATGGTGGCGGAACTGCTCGTGCATGGCTGCCAGTTCATCCGGCGGGGTATGCGCGGCATCTTCATAACCCAGTGCTTTGCCACACAGATTTGCGGCTCCGCTGCCAATCATGCGGCGGACTTTTTCTTTGCTCAGTGTCGGGCGACCCAGGGCCTGCAGGGCTCTGTTCACGCCCTCGGCAATCCCCGGCAGGGAATCTACCAGGGTGCCGTCGAGGTCAAAAACGATATGGCGTTTCATTAGTGCAGGAAACCGCGCTCTGACTCCTTCAGGAACTTCAGGATGTGCTGTACGTGCGGGTTGTTCACGTGTTTTTCGTCGCCCTCCTTCAGCAGCGTTTCGATATTGAGCTGCATGTTGGATTTCTTGTCGAGGAAAAGCTTGCGATAGGCGTACTTAATGGCGCGGATGTCCTCTTCTGCAAAGCCGCGGCGCTGCAGGCCGACGGTGTTGACCGAGCGCAGCGAGCCGCTGTCGGCAATCATGTAGGGCGCTACGTCCTGTACAATGCGGTTGGCTCCGCCCACCATGGCATGGGCTCCTACACGTACGAACTGGTGCAGAGCGGCGCACCCGCCGATGATGGCCCAGTCATTAATAATGCAGTGACCGGCAGCAGCAGCAAAGCCGGACATGATGACGTTGTTGCCCACGTGAACTTCGTGACCACAGTGACTGTTGATGAGGAAAAGGTTGTTGTTGCCGATGATGGTCTTGGTCTCGGCCGTGGTACCGCGGTTGATGTTGCAGTTCTCGCGGAAGACGTTGTTATCGCCAACCTCGAGGTAAGTCGGCTCGCCTTTGTACTTAAGGTCCTGAGTTTTCAGGCCGATAACGGCAAAGGGGAAGAACTCGTTGTTCTTGCCGAAGGTTGAGGGACCGCCGAGTACCACATGGTTGTGCAGTACGCAACCGGAACCCAGCTGCACGTGCGGGCCCACTACGCAGTAAGGCCCAATCTTCACATCGTCCGCAATTTCTGCGGTGGAATCAATAATTGCTGTAGGATGTATGTCCGCCATAACAGCATTCTAACTCTAAGCATGCGTGGCTGCAAGCAAAAAATGGCACTGCGTCAAAAAAGGCGCGTGAATGACGGGGAGGAGATGAGCCAGCCAGCAAGAGTTATGGTAGAATGAAGTTGACATGAACATCATACCAGCTCTTGAAATGAAAGGCTGGCGCATCTCTGCGTCAGATTGTACAGGTAATCAAATCGTTGTCAAGTATGAGTTTGCCTCCGATAAGGAAATAATTTGCAAAGCATGTAACAGCCGTATGTAACGTAGAGGTACTCGTCAACTTGTCGTTGTTGATACCCCCTACATGCAGTACGATATAAGTATGCAGATAGAAACACCCTGTGCATATTGTCCTAATTGTCACAAATATGCTGTTATCCGTCCTGAAGCCATTCATCCAAGTCGGGGCATGACGTTGCGTCTGATGGGGTATATTTCACGGCTCATGCAGGAAACAAGCGCACGACTTCTTTCCGGGATTCTCCGACTCTCTCAAAGTAGTATTCTGAGGGCAGATAAATACATCCTCGAACTCACAAATAAAGCGCGCCCCATAAACATGAATGGACGCCACGGTCTCATCATAGATGAAAAGTTCCTGGGACGAGATAAAAAGTTTGTTACCTGTGTTATTGATGCTTATACAGGCGAGATTTTATGGTTGAAGGAAGGCAAGAGTGCGGATAGTCTGGAAGAGTTCTTCAGCGAGCTTACGTTGGAGCAGAAAGAAGATATAGAGGTGGTGAGCATTGATAGAGGTAATGCATATCTCAAAGCTCTTCGGCAGCATTTACCTCACGTAAAAGTTTCATTTGACCCTTTTCACATTGTTAAGAATGTCAACGATGCTATCGATGAGGTGAGAAGAGAGGTATGTAAGAAATTGGGAAAAGAAGAGAAAAAGCTCATCAAAGGCAAGCGATACCTGCTTCTTCGCGGGGAAGAAAATCTGCGGGAAGATAAGCAAGAAGAGCTTGAAGAGCTGCTTCAAATCAATAAGCCTCTCCAAGAAGCGTATCTGCTTAAGGAGGAAATCAGGTTGGTATTTCAGTTTTCCAGTTTTGAGAGGTGTTCTAAGGCTTTTGAAAAATGGCTCACATTAGCATCTGCGTCGTCGTTGAAGCCATTCAAACGTTTAGCGAAAACGCTTTCTAGGCATGCACAGCAGGTGCTTAACTTTTTTCGATATCGGTTGACCTCGGGACGAATTGAAGGGATGAACTCGATGATTGCCCGCATCCAACTCAAAACCCGAGGACTACCTTCCGTTGATTATCTCCGCCTCAAACTCAGGCAGCTAACCTCCCCGTCATTCACGCGCCTTTTTTGACGCAGTGCCAGTTTTTTCTGCACCGAGAACCAAAGAATTTGGACGAGGCTATAGAAATGACATCAGAGTGGATGGAATACTATAACCGAGAAAGGCCGCATTCATCGCTAAAGAATTGTAGTCCCCTGATGTATAGGGAAAATCACGCCACCCCCCTTCCGGCGAATTTTTGGCGCGATTTTTCCGCTCCGGCACGGCTCGCGTCGCTACGCTCCGCGCCCTCGCTACGCTCGGGACGCCATGCCTATGCTTCAAAATCGCTTCAAAATCGCGCCAAAAATGGCTTGACATCAGAGGGTATAGAATGATATAAGAGACTCATACGCCACATGCACACAAGAGGGGGGCTTAAATTGGCTTCCTAAGTGTCGAAAGAAGGGCGCCAGTTTACTAATGGGAACTTCTAAAAAGTCGCGTGTAAACGTATTTCGGAATTTCCAAAGACACCTCGGCGTGGTATAATAAGCGCATGGTACCAAAGCTTGAATTGCCACCGTCTTTGCATATGCCCGATTTGTTGCGATTCCGAAGGA
>JAFURE010000118.1 GCA_017471985.1 Akkermansia sp.
ACCGAATCGGAGTGCCCACCAAGCCCTCAAGGCAGGCTCTGCGTACGTGGAGCAAGGCTATACAGTAGCCGTAGACCTGGACTTGGAAAAGTTTTTCGATAAGGTCAACCACGACATCCTGATGTCGAGACTGGCACGGCGAATCAAAGACAAGCGCGTGCTCTATTACATCCGCCAAATGCTCAAGGCGGGCATGATGGACAACGAAGGCATCAAGCAGAAACGAGAGCAAGGCACACCGCAAGGTGGCCCGCTCTCACCTCTGCTCGCCAACGTACTGCTGGACGACCTTGACGGGGAATTGGAGAATCGAGGGCTGCATTTCTGCCGCTACGCAGACGACTGTATCATATTCGTGCGAACGATGGAAGCAGGCGAACGCGTGCTGGTAAATATCAGCCGCTACATCGAAGAGGACCTGAAACTGAAAGTCAACCGACAGAAGAGCAAGGTGGACAAAGTGTGGAACTGCATCTACCTCGGCTACATCATAGGAGTAGGAGGGCTGCTACGGATAGCACCGACAAGTGTGAAGAAGCTGAAATCGAAAGTGCGATTGATAACACGCCGAAATCGACCGACGCCTTTACGCGAAGTAATAGCGGAACTTATCCCCGTGATAAGGGGGTGGACGAATTACTTCAAGCTGGCAGCAATCAATAAGCTATGTCAGGAACTCGATGAATGGACGCGCCGAAAGCTACGGTGCCTGCGCCTCAAACAATGCAAACACCCGAAAGGCATCCGCCGCTTCTTTGAGAGTATAGGATGCAAGCGGAAACTATGGAGTGGAATGGTTGCAATGGGGGCAAGGTGGTGGAGGATGGCCTGCTCGCAACCTGCGAATATCTGCATGGATAACGCATGGCTGCGAGCAGAGGGATATATCTCGTTTTATCAACTCCTCAAACGCTGATTGGAAACCGCCGTATGCCATAAATGGCACGTACGGTGGTGTGAGAGGGGGACGAAAGTCCCCCTACTCGATCAATATGATGCAATCTATCAATCTTCGCTATCCACGAATTTCACCTTAATAGGACGACCAAGGATACGCTCTGCGGCAGGGATATCCTGCTGAAGACTGAAAGTGTAGTTAATCCAGGAACCTTGAGTGGCGCGGAGTTCAACGTCCAGCGCAGCTCTCACGAGCTCATCCTTCGTCAGCACGCTGCTGAAGAATTTGGAGGTACTTTCACGCTCTTCGGGAGTTGAGTGATTAAACACATATTCCGCGAAAGCCAGATTTTCCTTTTCATCAAATCGACCGATACTGAAGTCGGAGAGTTTAAATTTCCAGTGCGGGTGCGTGCCGACATACATCATGTTGAGTGTGCCGGCCATACGAGCAGGGGAGTATGCGGTAAAGGTGATACAGGCAAGCACCACTGCACCCAGACAGATTTTGGTATACTTCCAGAAGGCACCGTTGGTAGACATGTAGATGACAAGAACAACAAGTCCAATCAGCCCCAGCAGCATGCACTCGGCAGCCTCGATACGACGGGTGGTAAAGCCGAAGTCAGAAATCTGGTAATACAGGCGCATGTAAACACTCACTGCCAGAAGAGCTGTCTGAATGACCAGAACATAGCCCAACACGCGGGAAACGGCAGATGTGCGGGCTACGCCGCGTTGACGGAAGAGAAGCACCAGAAGTCCGGCCGCGAGAACGGAAGCCCAGGTGATGGATTCGGCGCCTTCGTGGAGGTATGTCGTCTGAGAAATACCCTCGGGAACATTGCCGAACCAGAGATAGGCGATATCGGTCGATGTGGCTACCAGGAAGGCTGCGTTCACACCGAGCAGTACGCAGAGCGGCAGGTAGGGCAGCATCGTTGTGCCTGCGGGAGCAGCCTGTTCAGGAGCAGTTGTTGTTTGCAGCGGCGTGATGCTGCTCGGGCGCCTGAAACAGTAGATACCGAACCAGAGGAACCCAACAATCCAGAAGAGAACATGGAGCCAGAAATCCCAGCTGATGTGCAGGAACTCCACCAGCTTGTTCCACCACTCTACAAGCGTATTCCATACAATTTCCACCACCGGGTTACCTGAGGCAAAAATGCAGAGGAAGGCAACGAAACAAACCAACCCGATTAAAATGCATATGAGCAGAGGCAGGATGGCCCGCAATGCTGCGAAACGCCCTTTCGTCGCTTTTTTCTCGGGTCGTTTGGCAACCCAGAAAGACCACCAGTTACGGTAGGAGGTATTGGGCTGAGTCATGTTGTTCTTCGTGGGTAACATAACCACAATGAAAGGCAGCACCAGACTGCTGAACCAACAAATGGGATTACCGCACATAATCAGCACCAGACAGTTCAGAATTGCAAGTGCCTGCAGGAACCAGTACTCACCCCGGCTTAAATCCTTTCGCAACAACAGCAAGGCATTGATGGCAAGGAAACATCCCAGACCGGCACCTATACCGAAACCGTATTCTCGGGGCCAGGCAAGGTCAGCCGCAGCTGCGACCATCAGAAGGACAAAAAAAGGCACAGCTCCCAGATTCCACCAGGAGGGATCCTCAGGAGCCTTTACAGGTGGCACGGGCGGCAGGTTAGGTTTAGCAGTTGGATTATTGTTCATAACGAGTATTAGATGTTAGAATGATGGAGTCTGTTCAAAATTATTCCGATAAAAGGCCCTCGGAATAATCTGCCGCCATGAGTCCCGCACCTATCAGGCCTGAATCTGCGCCGAAATGCGCCGGTTTAAGGCTGAGCGCTTCGTAGTGAACCGGGAACAATTGCTCGCGCAATTTCTCCTGCAATGGCGTAAAAAGTAAATCTCCGGCTTTGGCAACCCCTCCACCAATAATGACAGCCTCGGGAACAAAGGCATACATGAGATTCATGATAAGGCAGGCCAGTTTCTCGGCAAAGCTGTTATACAGCCCTTGTGCAATCGGGCAACCCTTGCGGGCAGACTGTTCCAGAAGGTAGGGAGTGCATTGTTCCGGTGTGCGAGCCTGACCGGCTGCCGCGTATGCCTGTACGGCATCTGCCGCAAACTCATTGTTGCCGATATACTCCTCTATCGCACCACGATTCCCGAAAGGTCCGGTTCGTCCTCGCCAGTTAATGCTGGTTTGCCCCAGTTCTGCAGCCGAGACGGTACGACCACGGAGCATGCGGTTATGGATGACAATACCGCCGCCAATTCCGGTACCCAGCGTCAGGCAGACCAGGCTTTCCAGTCCTTTACCGGCACCGAGTTTCCATTCGGCATAGGCCATGCAATTAGCGTCGTTATCCAGCGCCACAGGGAGCCCGAGGGCCTGCTGCATGATATCGCGCACAGGCACCTCGTGATTCCAGACGGGGACATTGGTGAGCTGGTACAGCACACCTCGGTGAAAATCCGTCCAGCCGGGCATGCCGAGACCGACAGCCGCGGCATCGGGGTGGCGTTGCAGCAGCTCTCGAGCGGTGGTACACATAGCTTTGATGATAGCCGCAGGGCTATCATAGGTTGCAGTGAGCAGGGGCTCTGCCTTGTGCAAAATGTCAGCCCCCTGCGTTACGCCCATTTTGATGCTTGTGCCGCCGAAGTCTACTGCAATCGCCTTTTTCATGTTATCAGTACCCCCTACGGAAAACAGGTTGGCCCATATCAATGCTGCCATCGGCAGGCACGTTCTTCAAGTCAAACGGCACTCGCCAGCGGAATCTGCTGCCCTCGTTGGTCTGAATAAGGACATCAAGAGCCATAGCACCACCCTCAGTGTTCTTTAGCTCAATGAGTTCAGCCAACGGGATGCTGACAGTTGCTACGGTTTTTCCGTCAGCTGTCTTGCTCATGCTGCAGGGGAACGGTACGGCATCGTAATCGCGGTTGACTTCAAAGGGCGGGTCCTGAATATAGGCGTTCACATTCACCACTTCAGGAGTGGTGCGGAGGTAGAGCTCGAGGGTGTCGCCCACACGCTTGAAGCTCGCAGTTTCTACTGTCGGAGCTTCTACTTGCGTGTAGAACTTTGTCGTTGTACCTTTCGAAACAAAAAGCTCGGAGTGAGCCAGAATACGGCAGCTGGCCAATGTGAGGTAGGTGGGCCTGAAGCCAAAGGTGTAATTACCGGCGCCCATGAGT
This sequence comes from Akkermansia sp., assembly GCA_017471985.1. GTDB lineage: Bacteria > Verrucomicrobiota > Verrucomicrobiia > Verrucomicrobiales > Akkermansiaceae > Akkermansia. The sequence continues at coordinate 4,093 of JAFURE010000118.1, forward strand.
GCAGTGCCGTGAGCCTTGTTGTCACTGGCTGTGCCGAGGTTATGGGGCAGGTTCAGGCCGTGCCCCAGTTCGTGCGCAAAACCACCGTACCATTTGGTCAGCAGGCGCCCTTCTTTGGTGGGCTGTCCGATGTGCTTAATGTCGAAATGAGCATAGTCCAGAGCAAAGCAGTTCGTGCCGAGTCCATAGAACGGCACTCCACCGGGGTTAAGGTCGTTATACTCTTCATCATAATGCGTAGGCATAATAACAAAGGTATGCTGGCTGGTGCGGCGTCCGGGTACAGCATCGAGGTAAGCATTGACCTCTTCCAGGCAGGGATTGTGACCGGTTCCATAAGAATACTCGGTGTGGGGCTTTTTGCCGCGAACCAGGTGAATCTGCACCTCACCGTTATCTTTCATAGAAAGCCCGAATGAGTGAGCTCCCTGACCATTGCGAACCATTTCCTTACCGTAGTACTGCTGCAGGTAAATCAGCAATTCGCTGATACGGCGCTCGTAGTCAGCTATCGGTTCTCGGTCATTACCAACGAAGTATATCACGTTGAGCTGATTTTCACTGGGTATCAGCTCAATGCTGTCTGCCAGCAACTCCTTGGCTCGGGGTTGAAAATGCTCGGGTACAGCACCCATAGCGGCCACGCTCAGCCCAAGGGCACACATCATTACAGTAATGGCTTTCATGCGCATACGCCGCATATTCTGCCATCAATGTATGATTTTGTCAAGTAAATGTGTTACCTGGTCGGGATGCGTAGAGGATTACCAACTCTTTGATTTCACTCTCCCTGATTCTGTTAAAACGGAGTTCCGGCAGCACTCCTCGCAGCTTGGTGGAGGCGTTGTAGCGTATACGCTCAGCCAGTCGCGAGCTCATGGGGGGCACGTACAGTTCGATACGATGAGGGGCTAGGGTGCAGGTGATAACTTGTAACAAGCGTGCGGTCATTTCCTCTACCATGACTCGGTCACTGTAATCAAGCGTAATCCAATCTGCCGGCATGGTCAGAAAGTGCAGGGGTCCGGTTTCATAGACTGCGCCGCCTCGAACAATTGCACAAGATGGATTATCTCCCGGTTGTAAACAGAGAACCACGGTACCATCAGTTGCTCCCTGTGCTAAAATCGTCGCTGTACCCGGCATGTTGACGGGGCATTTGTATCGGGATTGCAAGTGCGACACCATGCCCTCCGGTATGATGTCGGCCGGAAATATCAGTGTGATGCTGCGCAAACGATGATTGCGCAGTGTTTCTGACAATATGCCATCAAGGCTCTCTTTTTCCAGATACGCAAATTGAGCTGTAGCGAATCGACGTTCACGACCATGCAAATCGAGAATATTTACCCGACAGTTCAACAGTGTGCCTTGTCTGTGGCATTCAATCAATGCGTGACGCGCATAATTAACGTTGTACCTATACAACATGACCGGGCGACCGCCGCCGGAAGGCACCTCTTCTGCAGCTCTCAACTCTCCATTTTGACACAGATAATCAACGGCTTTGCAGACAGACACCAGACTAAGGCCCGTCGCCTGTGCCAATTGAGGCCGTGTGGCTTCTCCTCGTTCATGCATTGCCAGTAAAACAGCCTGCTGTGCTCCTGTTAAGCTCATCTTTATTAACTCGGTTAAGAAAGTGTAACACTTTTGCATCATCTTTGCAAGTGTTTTTATTTGTGATTGAATATCAGTATTATAAGTTTGTTGTTTTCGAGGGAAATTACAATTCTCGTCGAAGAGTGCAACATGAATTACTCGACAGGTGTCGCGATATCTGGTAGGATAAGCTCAACATAACAGAAACACCACACAGACACATGAAATACATCTTCGTAACCGGCGGCGTCGTATCTTCTCTGGGTAAAGGTCTTGCAGCTGCTTCTATCGGCACACTGCTTGAGCACTGCGGGCTTGACGTGACCATGCAGAAGTTTGATCCCTATCTGAACATTGACCCGGGCACCATGAGCCCCTATCAGCACGGCGAGGTATACGTGCTTAACGATGGCGCTGAGACTGACCTTGACCTCGGTCACTACGAGCGTTTTATTCACTGCCAGCTTTCCCGCCTGAACAATCTGACCAGCGGAAAGGTGTTCGAGCACGTGCTCGAGAAGGAGCGTCGCGGCGATTATCTTGGCAAGACTGTTCAATACATCCCCCATGTGACGGATGAAATTAAGCAGCGCCTGTATGATTTGACCGAGGCAAATAAGGATTGCGACGTCATCATCACCGAAATCGGCGGCACCGTGGGTGATATCGAAGGTTATCTTTTCCTCGAGGCTCTGCGCCAGTTTGCGCTTGAGGTAGGCCGCAACAACTGCTGTTTCATTCATGTCACCCTGCTGCCGTACATCAAGGCTGCCGGTGAGACAAAGACAAAGCCGACCCAGCAGAGTGTGGCCAAGCTGCGTGAAATCGGTATTCAGCCCGACATCATCGTGTGCCGCACAGAAATGGATAACCTCACCGATGAAGAGAAGCGCAAGATTGGTATGTTCTGTAACGTCCCGCCGCGCAACGTAGTGGCCTTCTGCGACGTGAAGCACAGCATCTACGAGTGCCCGCTTGATTTGGGCCGCGACAGAGTTGACCGCATCGTTACTGAAGTGCTGGGCATTACTGTTCCCAAGCCCAAGATGGACGAATGGCAGAAGTTTGTGGGTCGTGTGATTCACCCCTCCCACAGTGTACGTATAGCCGTGGTGGGTAAGTACATTTCCCTGCAGGATGCCTACAAGTCCATCTACGAGAGCTTTACCCATGCCGGTGCAGCCAACGATTGTCGTGTGAATATCGTCAGAGTGGATGCCGAAGCTCTGGAGAGCGGTGATTGCGAAACTCTGATTGGCGATGTGGACGGTATTCTCGTTCCCGGTGGTTTCGGTGAGCGAGGTGTGGAGGGCAAGATTAAGGCCGTGCAGTATGCACGTGAGAAGGGCATTCCGTTCTTCGGTATCTGCCTTGGCATGCAGGTGGCAGTCATTGAGTATGCCCGCAACGTGCTCGGCCTGACGGATGCCAACTCTACCGAGTTCGACAAGTTCAGCGCCAATCCGGTCATCTGCCTGCAGGAGGAGCAGAAAACTATCACCAACATGGGCGCAACCATGCGTCTGGGGGCCTATCCCGCCCATATTCAGGAGGGCAGCCTGTGCAGCAAGCTTTACGGCGGTGCCAGGATTATCTCCGAGCGTCACCGTCACCGCTACGAGTTCAACGCCGATTTCCGCGAAGCCTGCGAGAAGGCAGGCATGGTTATCTCAGCCGTGAACGATGAACATGGTCTGGTGGAAGTGGTGGAGCTGCCCGGGCATCCCTTCTTCATTGCCTGTCAGTATCACCCCGAGTTCCAGAGCCGTCCGACCGCTCCGCACCCGCTCTTCAATGGGCTTGTGGCCGCTGCACTGGAAAAGAAGCAAGCCTGATATCATAACTCATTTCACTCGGTGGTCAGTTGCGCCCGCACTCTGACCACCGGGTTTTCTGTGCTCAGCCATGATTGATATACTGGTCGTACTGGCGTATTTCTGCGCCATTTTCGGAGTGGGGCTCTACGTGGGCCGCAAGCAGGAGAGTCTGGAGAGCTATGCTCTCGGCAACCGCAATCTGCCCTGGTGGGCTATTCTTGCTTCCATTCTGGCAGCAGAAATCAGCGCCGCTACTTTCCTGGGGGCTCCCGGGGAAGGCTTTGCTCTCCGCAATTTTACCTATGCCCAGCTCGCTATCGGCACTATTCTGGGTCGAATTATTGTGGGCAGACTCTTCCTGAAACCCTACTACCAGTATAATGTTGTCTCCATTTACGAGTACCTTGAGAAGCGTTTCGGTCTGAGCACACGTCGCTGGGCGAGTATCACTTTCCTTATCAGCCGAGTGTTGGCCAGTGGTACCCGCCTGTTCTTCGCCGGCATTCTGCTTGTCATTGCCTACATGATGGTCACAGGTCAGGAGAGTGCCGGTCAGGTGGAGACCGTTGTCATTTACATTGCTGCTCTCACGTTCATCACGATTGCCACGGCGGTGTACACCACGCTGGGCGGATTGAAGGCCGTTGTGTGGACAGACGTGCTGCAGGCTTCTATCCTGGCTATTTCACTCATCACCACCATTGGTGTGCTGCTTTTCAGCATCAAAGCCGGTGGCAGTTGGAGCGATGCCTGGGCGAGTATCTGCCACCACCTCGGCAATAAAGACTACAACCCATGCGCTATCAACAATCTTAAGCCCTGGGCTTTCTTCGACACCGGTATTACCGGGCAGGGTTTTGTAGCCGATATCAAGAACATTCTCGGCAGCGAGTACACACTGTGGAGTGCCGTGCTGGGCTCAACCTTCATCACCATGGCTACGCATGGTACCGACCAGGACATGGTACAGCGCATGCTTGCTGCTCCTGACAGCAAGAAGGGAGCCCGTGCTGTTATCCTTTCCGGTCTGATGGACATGCCCATCGTGCTGGTGTTTATCTCCTGCGGTATGCTGCTCTTTGTGTATTTTGCACAGCAGGGTATTACTCCGCCTGAAAAACAGATTGAGATTTTCCCCTGGTTTATTATTCACTGCCTGCCTGTAGGTGTGCGAGGTTTGCTGGTGGCTGCGCTTCTGGCTACAGCTATGGGCTCTCTTTCCACTGCGCTGAATGCCCTGGCCACAACGGCCACGCGTGACTGGTACGTGGATGTATTCCGTCCGCAGGCCGGACAGCAGGAACAGCTGCAGGCAGTTCGCTGGCTCACCGTATTCTTCGCTGTGCTGCTTATTCTAGTGGGTGCCGGTACAGCCTGGTTGACTGTAATGGATCCCACGGTGCGCATATTGCCGATTGCTCTGGGTATTTTCGGCTACACTTATGGTTCCTTGCTCGGTGTATTCCTGCTCGGCATGCTTACTCGTGGCCGAGGCAACGACCTCGGCAATATCATTGCCATGCTGGCCGGCTTTGCCACGGTTATCACGCTGGAAATCCTCACTCGTAGTGACCTTATTACCCCGATAGCGTTCCCCTGGCGTGTGACCATCGGCACCATTGCGACCTTTGTTGTCGGCTGCTGTTTCCGCACTCCGCAGAGTAGTATAGACAATCGAGCTAAGTAAGTGAGTAGCTTTTTTGCTTGCCTTGCTGAGATGAAACAGCTAGAATGTGCCGTATGAAGCGCATTCTGTTAACTACGCTTTTTTGTGGATTGCTCGCTCCTGCTTTCGCAGGGGATATTGCCGACATTGTCAAGAGCGGTGAAATCTGGCAGAAGAACCGCCTGCAACTTTCTGCCGGCGCACTCAACGGAGTGCGATATGCCCCGGTGGATGCCGACACCATACGAGTGCCGCGTAATGGCGGTATTCAGCTGGCTGAGCTCGATTTCGGTGAGACTGTCATTAGTTGGCAGCCGAATAAAGGCACCACTCAGAGCGTGGTTATCATGGTGTACAATAAGGGGGATGATTCCTCGATTGACCGTGAGAGCTATATGGAAACGCTCCAGCAGACTATCGCTACTCTCAATGAGCTGATGCAGACTAAGGGGAGGTCCCGCAAAGCTTCCAAAAAAGATACCGGTGTATCACTACAATCCTGGGTCTGGGAAAGCGAGGGGACATACGTGCGTCTTGATGCCTCCTACACCGGCCGCAAAAAAGATTTTTCCCCGGAGTTCATTCGCCTGAAAATGGGGCCGGATAAGGATTCTGTTGTCGGTGGCGGTGCCGATGATACAGCGAAGCGCAATGACCTGAAAGCTAACGTGCAGCGTGATGAAGAGAGCGGGGATGTCTGGATTTCCATTCCGATGGTTGACCAGGGACAGAAAGGTTACTGCGTACCGGCTACTGTAGCCCGGGTATTTGCCTACTATGGCATGGATGGAGTCGACCAGCATGCATTGGCTCAGCTCTGTGACAGTTCGGGAGATGACGGCACCTCATACGCGGCCATGCAGGAAGCGCTGGAATCCATAAGCCGTAAGTTCCATATCCGCATGCAGATGTTGGACGGCAAGGACATACGTTCGACTTACATGGAGTATATAGCCGATTATAACAAAGCCGCCAAAAAGCTCAAAAAACAGCAGGCCACGCCCATGGATTGGATTGAGGTTTGCAGAGACAGGCAGGTGCTACTGGCAGCTCGAGGTAATAAGAAGTACGTCAAAAAATGGTTCTCGGCCATCAAAAAGAGTCTGGATGTCGGCGTACCGATACTGTGGAGTGTGGAGCTGGGAATTTTCCCCGAAGCCGGCATTCCGCAGGCCGGAGGTGGTCACATGCGATTGATTGTCGGCTACAATGAGGAGGACGGCACGATTTACTACAGCGACTCCTGGGGAGCAGGGCATGAGAAAAAGGCCATGAAGATGAATCAGGCCGCGGCGATAACCCGATATCGCTACATCCTGCGCCCCTCTCGTTAAGTTCAGTGGTGCTTACAATGATGGTCCCGTCCCTCATGTGAATGGCTCTTGTGTTTGTGCCTGCAATTTCGGTGGTATGATCCCTCGAGCTGCTCACGTTGGCGGATTTCTTCTTCCAGTCTGTTCTCGGCTTCCAAATCGCGTTCAGGAGTAGTGGCAATCTCGTAGGGTTCCTTGTACTCCGGCGGTTCGGTGGGATTCGGCTGCAGTGCAATGGAACGACTGCTGCTCACTTTCATGAGCACATGCCATGCAGCAGCCTGCGTGGGTGAAAGACACAGGCGAGCTCCCTCGGCATAGCCCTGCGAGCTGAGCATGTTTTGAGAAACGACATCAGTGTATAGCACCTGAGCCAGACAACGCCCCTTGGCGTCCAGCAGTTCCAGCCGAGTGTTCACTCCACTGTAAGGATAGAGAGAGGGTGCTTGCTTAACGGCACTCATGTCGGCAATGAGACGGCGCAGTTGATTGATGTCGTAGTCAGAAAGCGTAAGTCGCTGCGGCTTGATGGGTCCCTGAGGCCCATGAATAACGTACAGACGCATGCTATGGCAGACCTTTGCGGCCTGTTGCAGGCGTGCAAGCTGCTTTTTGCCGGTATTGAGGTTTGCCTGTTGCTCACGAGGACTTTCGTACACAACGGGCCCGAGATACCAGGCCGCGGCGGGCAGGGGACTGAGCAGCAGCGCGAGGATGGTAATCAGCGTTCTCATTGTCCGGGGATGTACATAGTTGCACGCCTGTTATAGCGACCGTCAGGCAGCTCGCTTTCCTTCACCACCCAATCCAACGGCATCGTGTAGTAGACTTCGCCCTGCTCATTCAGCATTTGAAGGTAGAACATGGAGCGGGGAAGCTTCATCTTGCTCCCTTTCTGCTTCAGAGGTTTAAGAGATGAAATAATATGTCGCCAATGGTTCTGCTCTTCAGCAGTTAGCTCCATATAGCTTGTGCGGCCTTCATCCTTACCTCGTACTACGCGCTCGTATATTCGCATAGAGTGGCACTCGGGCAATGCTTTTTGCAGCGTTGCAACACGGCGGGTGTTCTGTTCATAAAAATCCCCCTCTGTTGGGGCGGCAGCCTGAACCAATGGGGTACAGAAAAGCAGAGGTATAATAAAATCAACGGAGTTCATAGAGTAATCAGTTGTGTGAGGAAAGCCCGGCCTGCGAAGCTCACTGCAGGCCGGGCTATGTGAAGTACATCAACCCTTCTTCTTATCCACCCCGATGGTACGCGCTGTCCAGTCGCGCATGCGGGCGAAGATGGAGTAGAGACCGGGTACCATAAAGATACCGAAGGCAGTTGCCAGCACCATACCGCAGAAGGTTGTGATACCGATTTCCTGACGGCTGGCTGCACCGGAACCGGTCGCTATCACCATGGGGAATACACCAAAGATGAAGGAAATGGCAGTCATGAGCACAGCTCGGAAGCGGATGCTTGCACCATTCAGCGCAGCTACCTGAACGGGGTTGCCGGCTGCATGGTCTTCCTTACTGAACTCCACCATCAGAATGGCGTTCTTAGCAGCAAGACCGATGAGCATCAGTATACCCAGCTGTACGTAAATCGACATGGACAAGCCGAAGAGCTGAGCACCCATAAGGGCACCCAGTGTTGCCACGCTGACAGAAAACATGACCGGCACGGGTGTGGTCCAGCTTTCATACTGAGCCACGAGGAAGAGGTAGGCAAAGAGCATGGCCAGACCGATAAGGATGCCGATTTTGCCGGTATTCTGACGCTCCTGATAGGAAAGGTCTTTCCATTCCACAGCCCACTGGCGGTCGAGCCCCTTAGCGCGCTCCTCCTTGTTAATCTGAGCGATTGTGTCCTCGATAAGCTTCATGACCTGACCGGAACCGACACCGGCCTGGGGCATAACCGTTACGTCAGCACTCATGTACTGGTTAAAGCGACCATAGTTGGAGGGGCCGAGTCTGTAAGAGAGGGTGCACACTGCCGAGAGCGGCACCATGGCGCCCTTCTCATTGCGCACCATCTGGTTGAGGATATCATCTGCCGTGCGGCGATCCTTCACATCACCCTGAATCTTCACCTTGAAGTTGAAGCCGTTCAGCGTGAAGTCATTGACGTAGGACGATGCCATCACACTCTGCAGGGTCGTGAAGATGCTCTTTACATCAACATTCAGCGCCTGAGCTTTTTCTCGGTTGATTTCCAGTCGAATCTGGGGAGTTTCGGCGTTGAACTCAGAGCGCACCATCATGATGAGCTCCGGGTGAGCCTGCAGACGCTTGCGAATTTCTTTCACCATGTCACCGAGGTCATTCGGTGTGGCGCTACCACGGCCTTCCAGTACCATGGAAACGCCGCCGTACAGGCCGAGGCCCTGAATGGCGGGCGGAGTTGTGGCCATGATGGAAGCCTCGGGGATATCCTTACAGGCCTCACTGATTTTCTTTGCCATGGCGGTGGCGTGCAGATCAGGAGTTGTACGCTCGGACCAGGGCTTGAGCATGATGATAACCATACCGTTACCCTCACCGGAACCCGATGCGAAGCTGAAACCACTGGTGGATGTCACCATGTCGATACCCTCGAGCCTGGAAATGCGCTCTTCAATCTGACGCATAACCTTATCGGTACGCTGCTTAGCGGTAGCAGAACCCTCGAGGTTCACGATACAGAAGATTGCGCCCTTATCCTCAGTGGGAATGAAGGAGCTGTTGAGCATTTCCGGGGCGATGAGGCTCAGGAAGTCGTACTGGCTCTCACTGGCAGATTTACCCTTGGCCATCATCATGGCGGCGCCGGGCTGAGGAGCAGGGCGCCAGATATTGTTCCACCAGGCCGGAGCGCCGGCGTAGAAGGCGTAGTTCAGGTACAGGACAGCAGCGAGCGTCAGGACAGTCAGCCAGGCATTGCGCACCAGAATACCGGCACCCCACAGATAGAAGGAGCGGCACTTTTCCAGACACCAGTTGAAAGGACGGAATACCCAGTAGGAGAACTTGGTTTGCTTGACATTGGCCGGGCGCAGAATAAGAGCACAGAGTGCAGGGGAGAGTGTGAGTGCATTGAAGGTTGAGATACACAGAGCCACGCACATGGTGACAGAGAACTGCGTGTAAATCACACCCACCATACCACCATAGAAAGCAATGGGAACATATACGGCAAGCGTTACCAGCGTGGTTGCAATAATAGCTCCGGTAATCTGCTGCATGCTCTTGATTGTGGCCTCTTTCGGGGAAAGTTTTTCCTCCTGAATCAGGCGCATGACGTTTTCCACAACCACGATAGCATCGTCCACCAGTGAACCAATCACCAGAATAAGGCCGAACATGGTCAGCACGTTAATGGAGTAGCCCAGCACGTACATGAAGGCAAAGGCGCCCAGCAGCGACACAGGAATGGCCAGAGCCGGTATAAGTGTAGCACGCCAGTCCTGCAGGAAAATGAATGTCACAAGAACAACAAGGAAAAGAGCCAGCACCAACGTGATACCGATTTCTTCCATCGTGGCGGAAATAGCCTGAGTAGGATCGTAACCCATGGTCCAGGTGACACCATCCGGAAGCATGGGCTCAATCTCTTTCATCTTGGCCTTCAGAGCCTCCACTGTAGCGAGGGCATTTGCATCGTTATTACGCTGTACCATCATACCCACGGCATTCTTGCCATTCAGGCGGCTGTAGCCGGAGTTGTTCTCTGCGCCCAGCTCAATGGTAGCAATGTCCTTCAGCTTCGTGACGTGACCGGCTTCACCTCGTTTGACGACTATATTGCCGAACTCCTCAACTGTCTTGAGTCGGCCGGAGGCAGTCACCTTATACGTAGCATAAGCTCCTTCGTCCTGCGAACCCACGGAACCGGCAGCGGCCTGAATATTCTGCCCGGCAATGGCATTGCGAACATCCGCCGGCGTGATATTAAGGGCGTTCATACGCGTGGTATTCATCCACACACGCATGGAGTAGTTGCGGCTGTGCATGATATCAGCTACCGATACGCCATCAACCTGCGTGAGCGGGTCTTTCACATTCATGCGCAGCCAGTTGGTAAGCTCGAGAATATCCATCTTATTCTCGTCGCACATGAAGCTCAGGAAACAAAGCATGTCGCTGGAGCGCTTACGCACGCTGTAGCCCATCTGTTTGATTTCCTCAGGCAGCTTACTCTCCACCTGCTTAATGGCATTGGAGACGTTCACCATAGCCATGTCATCATTGGTACCGGTCTCGAATATCAACGTGAGGGAATAGGAGCCGTCATTGGTACAGGATGAGTAGAAGTACAGCAGGTCATCCATACCAATCAGGTTTTCTTCTACAGGGGCAGCAACTACCTGAGCCAGTTCTTCAGCACTGGCACCGGCGTAGGTCATACGAACCGAAATGGTGGGCGGGGATACCTCGGGGTATTCCGACACAGGCATTTTGGTCAGGCAAAGGAAGCCCGCCAACATCATCACGATTGAGACAACGAAGGCGAACTTGGGACGGTGAATGAAGAATTGTGAAAACATAGTGTGGTGAAATAGTTTTACTTGGTTTCTTCCTCGGTGGTGGATTCTGCAGAGTCAGGCTCAGGGGCCGGGGTTACAGGTGTACCATCTTCGATTTCAGCCAGCGGCGAGGTGATGCAACGGTCACCCTCGCGAAGGCCGGCGAAGATGGGGGTAAGGCCGTTTTCATCCGGCGACCCGGTCAGAACCCTGACCTGTACAGCTCGGTTATGGCGCATGGCGTAAACGTAATGTCCGCTCGTGTCGGTCAGGATAGCACGGGAGTCAACAGCCGGAACTTTACGGTCAGTCTTGCGCGTCACGCGAATGGTAACCACGCCACCGGGGCGCAACTCGCCATCCTCATTCTTGAACACGGCCCAGAAGTTCTGAGTGTCCGTGGCCGGTTGAATGACGTTGTCGCTGAAGTAGACGCTGCCTTTTTCGTGGTACACATTACCATTGGCCGTCACGAGGGTGACTTCCGTGTTGTCCTTCAGTCGGTCATCTGTACCGTAATTGGACAGGATTGCGTTCTCGCTGAGGGAGAAACGCACATAGATTGGGCTGACCTGCACCAGAGTAGCCAGCGGTGATTTGAGGTCGGAGATATAAGTACCCTCAGAGTGAGTCACACGACCGATTCGGCCGGTAATGGGAGCCCTCATCGTGCAGCGGGAAAGGTCGTCTTCTGCCACAACAAGAGCCGCCTGTGCTTTCTTTCGCTGAGCAACCAATTCATCGAGAGTGGCCTTGGCGCTCTCCATATCATCCTTACTCGTGGCATTTGTCTGCGAGAGGGCAACCTGACGTTCATACTTACGCGTGGCATCCTTAATTTTGACGTCAAGCTGAGCGACTGCCGCACGGCGGGCATCTACCACCGCCTGATAGCGTGTGGGGTCAATCTTGAACAGCTCAATGCCCTTATGCACTAAGTCACCCTCGGTAAATCGAGGCTCTGCCAGCACGCCCTGAACGAGCGGGCGCAGCTGCACCTTGTTGATGGCCTCCAGACGAGCACCCTGACATACCAGCACTGTCTTATCCTGAGCCATAACCACGGGAGTGGTAACAACCTCGGTGGGTTTCGCTTCATTCACTACGTTACCGCTGGAATCGAGCTGATTATCAGATTGTGCCAGAACGGGAATCACCGTATCACCCACGCGGATTTTGTGTGCGCCGTCTGTAATGATGGTCTGACCTTCTGTGAGCCCACTGTAAACAGATTGCAAACGCCCCTGAATGGAACCCACATACACATCCTGTCGGGAAACAACGTTGTCATCGCTCACAACATACACGTATGCGCCATCACCATCGTAATGGACGGCAGTGAGGGGAACCATACAAACCTGCTGCGTATCGGTTAACGAGATATGCATGGCGCCGATACCCATCGGGGTAAGCATGTTATCCTTATTGGAAAACTCTGCCCAAAGGGTGTAAGTATCTGTTCCGGATGTGAGAAGATTGTCGACAATAGACACCTTGCCGGCATGTTCATAACGGCGACCGTTGGCCGTAGTCAGGCGCACATCGGCAACGTGGCCGATTTCTTTGGGGCCGCGGAAAATGCCGTTTACATCGGATTGGCTGAGAGGGAAACGTACATAAATGGGGTCCATCTGCTTGATGGTGGCCAGAGTTTCGCCACGAGTAATATAGTTTCCCTCAGAGAATTCCACGCGCCCGATTCTGCCGGTAATTTCGGCTCGAATGGTGCAGTCTTCCAAATCTTTTCTGGCTTTTACAAGGTCAGCCTGAGCACCGGCCAGACTTGCCTTGAGTTCCTCCAATCGGGCAAGGGCACTTTCTGTCGTTTCAACTGATGTTGCCTGAGCCTCCGCCAGTCGGGCGAGTCGTTTGTAGCTCTTCTCTGCGTAAACGATGCGCGCCTGAATTTCTTCTACGACAGCCTCTGCCTGCTGAACTGCAGCCTGATAGCGAATAGGAGAAATCTCAAACAAAACATCACCGGCCTTAACGATTGAACCTTCGCGGAACTTCGGTTCGCGCAGAAAGCCCTCCACCGCAGATTTAACGGCTACCGAGCGAATGGCTTCCACGTGACCTATACTTTTGCGGGTAATCCTATCTTTGCCAAACGTAACTTTTTCTACCTGAACATGTTCCATGCCACCCGGACGCTGTGCTACAGCAGTCCCCGCAATCAGTGGCAACAGGGCGAGTGAGAAAAGAGACAGTCTCATGCCGAGCATTCTACTCAAGAGCGTGCCCTAAATCAACTCTATTTTTGTGAAGATTGAGACATGCGCTGTGTTATTTTTTTAACCGCCCCGGCAAATAGAGCGCAGGCGCGCAGCAGCAACCAGAATCGGGCAGATTCCCATGATGAGAAGGTAGACTGCGTTTCTCCAGATTGTAGAAACGGAGCCCTCATCAGTCTCCTGATCAATCTGACTGAAAGCTCTGGCTTGTCGAGGGGCAAGGAAGAAGCCGCGGTGTTCATTTTTACGGCCGTCCTTACGCGCTGTTTTAACTCCTTCACGAACGACATTAAGCTTACGGTTGGAAAAGAAGAACTCCACCGGCTGGTCTGTCTCGTACTCCTGTCGCTCTTCGAGCTGTGTGGTAAGGCGCTCGAGATATTCTTCATCCTGACTGAGAGCAGCTTTTCTCACCCAGCGAAGTATGTCCTTGGCCTCGGAGGCATCTCTGGCCGAGGAATTGAGCAGTAGGGCAGCGCGTTGAATAAAACGCAGCTCGTCAAGGTTACCATGCTCTTTCAGGTATTCTCGCTGATTGTTGACGCGCCCGCTTTCAACCTCCCACAAATTGCTGTCAGTCTGCGTGACAAACATCATTTCAAAGGCGTAGCGCAGAGGACAAAAATCGGCAATCAAAGGAACGGGTTTTGAGGAAATATTGTGAGTGTGCTCATCCTGATAAGCAACACGATGTCGAAGATTGGAAAGTCGCAGATCAACGGAGGCAGGAAGGAAAGTAGGGATATCCGGACAAAACTCATTCATCTCCTCAAACCGTACGAGTGCTCCGGCCAACAGAATCTGCGGAACCAGCAGAAGCGGCACGATGTTGAGAGCCGTTCGTTCTGAACGAACCAGGGCCGACACCATCAACGACAGGGCGATACCAACAAAAGCAGTAAGCGTCATGACCCCCATGTGTTGCCAGAACATCAGTTCTATACCAAGTATGGCATTGCCGACCAAAAGGTAAAGGGCGCATTGCAAAGAGGCTATTCCCGTGAGCACAAGAATCTTTGCCAGCAGGTACCCGGGAATGAAAAGTTTGTAGTTACTCTCTCGGCGTATGAGAGGACGGTCGCGTATAATCTCGCATGCGGAATCCGTCAAGCCGAAGAACATTGCCAATACCAACGATAAAAACAGATATTCGTTGATATGCAGAGATTTGTAAAAGGTATACGTATCCTCGCCTGTCGCACGTAAAGTCCCGGCAATGAGCAGCGCTAACACCGGCCCCTCAAGCAGCAAGGCGTATAGTCCCGTTCGACTGCGAACTCTGCTCAGGAAGGTGCGATTCATCCACAACATGAACAGGCGCCAATGTTCCAGCAGACTGCGCCTGGGAAGGGGCGGGACCGTCTTAACTGCCGTTTCGCCCACCTCTGTGCTTTCAACCGCTTTGCGTCGGTAACTGTAGTTCTCGAAACGCTCCTGCCACATGGCCGGACTGGGCTTCTGAATAAATCCAAGTCGCGTGTAGGGAGCTTCCAGCACCTCAAACACATAATCCGCACCGCCGGCAGCAACCGCTTCGCGGGAAACATGCAGCCCCATTTCCTGAGCAGACTTGCGGAAATAATTAACCATTTCGGATGGCGAGCCCCAGAATGCCATCTGGCCGTTGGCGTTGAGAACCATCACTTTTTTGAAACGATTGAGAATGACTTGCGCAGGGCGATGTAAGGTGCAAAGCAGTATGCGAGATGTCGACATGCTCTCCAATGTTTCAATTACACGCTCGGCGTCACCGGATGACAGACCGCTGATGGGCTCATCTATCAGGAACACCTCGGCCGTGCCGGTCAGGTCAAGCCCCAGATTCAGACGCGTGCGCTCACCGTCGGATAACATACGAGCCCCGGCTCTGCCGACATTTCGATTGGCCAGAGCACCGAGCCCAACGTAGTTGAGGATGGATAAAACCCGCCGCTTACGGTCAGCTTCGTTCAGTCGGGGCCGACGGGCGATAGAAGCATGATAGACATGCTCACCTACCGTCATCGACTCATCCAGGATA
Source organism: Akkermansia sp. (assembly GCA_017471985.1). Taxonomy (GTDB): domain Bacteria; phylum Verrucomicrobiota; class Verrucomicrobiia; order Verrucomicrobiales; family Akkermansiaceae; genus Akkermansia. The sequence goes on from JAFURE010000118.1 coordinate 19,243, forward strand.
TCCTCCCTGGGAATATATGCGATATGACGCCGCAGATTGGTAGCGTGCGGAGTCATGCGCTCATTGTTGTAATGAATAGAACCTATCGATGGCTGAAGGTGCCCGGCCAGCATGGCCAGTAAGGTGCTTTTACCGGAACCGCTGGGGCCAAGGATGCAAGCCATTTCACCACGTTTCAGGGTAAAGTCAATATTATCGACGACACGCCCGGCTCTCACAAAATCACGAGAAAGCCCCTGAACTCTCAACGAATCAATCAGAGAAGATTCCTCATCGAGCACGCCGGCTGAAAATCGGCAACGCAGGGATTGAATAAGGCTCAAGCCGATGAGGTCGCCATCGCGCAATTGGGTATCTCCCTTAACGATCGTACCATTGACAGTAAGATTTGCGCCACCCTCAATCACTCGCAGAGTGCCGGTACTGTCCGTACGAGAATAGCTAACTTCGAAAACAACAGCACCGGCAAGTCCCGGAGTCAGCATAAGAGCCGTTGTGCTATTGATGTAGGGTAGATTGGTAACCAGAAGTTTTCGGGAATCCGGAGCCAATTGATAACTACGCCCCGGAGCCTCAATGTTGTGAAGCTCGGCAAATCTGTAAGGACCGAGCCCTTTGAGCGTAAAAGGTGTGTAGTACGTCGTACGCACGACATCACCGGGAGCAAGCTCGGCGCCATCCAGTCTGAGCTGGGCCTCTCTACTGAGCACTTCAATTTCCACCTGTAGGCTGAAACTCACTCGTGCAAGCGGATTTCGGGGGCGTTGTCGGGTAATACAGACTTCTCCATTCTCGCTATACAGGTAACTGGCGTAGCTTACGCCGCTGTATCTGTTCTGAATAAGAGCGCGGATTGTGCTGTATCCCAGCGACCATTCGGTGAGTTCAATTGTCTGTCCCGGCGACAGAATTTGCATATCCCCCCGGTGCAATATGCGGCCCGATATAACAAACGGTTTGCTGGAATCATTGATTATAAGCAGAACATGAACACAATGCAGCGCCCGAAAACTGATTTCTCCCTCATCTCGCGACAGCGTGACCATATTCTCGCCTTTCCGGTGAGAAAAACAAAGGCTCTGAATGGGCGCGGGAGCATCCATCCCCGGCGTATGAAGGAGCTCCTCAAGTACTGCCGATGTTCCCGGAAGGTTAAGCCCATTAGTCACACGTTCAAACAAGGTCGGATTGGTAAGATCGCCACCGACACGATGAAGCATGGTAAAAATTTCGAGAGCCAAGGCCATGCGCTCCTCTTCCGTACGCGGAGCTGCTGCTATTCTCAGCATGTCGTCGAGAGGATAGCGGGCAATGTAGGCGGACTGAAAGCGCTCGGCCAACCAGCTGTGCTCCACATTCGGGAAATCGTAGCGAAGCATATCCATGGTAGTGTCCATGTCCTCAATCCCAATACCATCCACTCGAACCATAATGGATGCAAAAAGGTCAACGACCACACCTGCATGGCTGCGCCGGGATTCATCTCGTGCTGCCAGTCGACGAGGAGCACGAGATAAAAACTCAGCAAAAAAACGACGCAATGCCAACATTTGACGTCGGCATGCCAGTATCAATTTGAGACCGTTCTTTTTTAATCGATTTATCATGAAACCGGTCCGGAAGTTTTACCTGCGCCGGGACAACGTTGTTCCCAGCCGGGGAAGTTCCATTTGTAGGGAAAATCTCGACATTGTTGCGGTTTAACCGGTTGAATACGACAGCCTGTGTCTGTCAGCATGCAGCACGGGCCGTCTCCATTGTCAGCATCAATGAGAGAAAGTCCACGCCTATTCCTTTGCAGACGGCAATACTGCTCAATGAAGGCCTCCTCCGTCATGTCGAGGAATGCAGCGATAGCCGTTATATCGTCATCTGTCAGGCATACATCGCCTTCCCAGCGACAACAGGCACCACATCGCTGGCAGGTGTGAACGATAGTAGGTTCTTCACTCATATTATTGACTGATTTCCCAGGGTTTGCGCTTAGCTTCGGTAATATGAGGCGGTCGAACGTAAATAGGTTCAGCCGGCTTATCGGCAAGAGCAGACTGTTGTTCGGGGGTGAGTTGAAGCCAACTGTCCACCAGACCGGTGGCTGTCGGTACAAGTCCGGACTTTGCGGCTGAAATCCCCCTGTTGATTAACAGGTCACTCGTCTCAATGGAGTACACTAATAGCCCCTGTTCAATTTCACGATGAAGTTCCTCTGTCGAGAGTACTGAAATCGCCCCATCGGGGCGACGAATGGTCCAGCCCCCGCGCCGAGCATCGGAAATAATGGCGGCTCCGTCTGTAGCAAGCGAATCCCATGAGCCGATGGCGACTACCCGAGCCTTCCTGACAGTAGCAATACCGACTGCAGCAGCTAGTGCTACACGCACTCCGCCGTAACTACCGGGGCCGGCACCGACAAGTACCAGGTCCAGTTTATCTGTAGCCAGCAGTGAAAGTGCTTTTTCCAGGGCAGGAAACAGGAAAGAATCGTGATTGCGAGCAGCCTTCCACTCGGTCGAGAACTTAATATCACCGTCTGACGAAAGACAAAGAGACGCCGAGGGTTGCGAACACTCAATGGCCAAAATATTCATGCAATGGAGAGCTTGGCGGTAGTCCATTTACCGCGGGATACGACTTTTGTTACCTTAAGTCCGGCTGCTTCTGCCGCTGCTAGAGTTTCATCCTTCTGGGTATTGAGAATACCGGAGATAATGAGAACGCCATCAGATTTCATAGCCGCAATTAATCGGGGGAATGCCTTCTGCAGAACGGTTGAGAATAGGTTGGCAAGTACGATATCGGCCTGCTGCCCGGGAGCAGGGGTCCACTCAAAAACATCGGCCTGAAACAGTTCCAGATTATCAGCTCCGCCGTTTCGCTCAATGTTACGGGCAGCTACCTCAACAGCTACCGGGTCAAAGTCAAAACTGATTGCATGTTGAGCGCCCAGTCGAAGTCCGGCAAGAGCCAACACACCGGTACCACAACCAATATCTGTGAGAGTCCACGGAGCCCTGCGAGCCTTTACTTCGTCGCACAGCATGCGCAGACAGGTCGAGGTGGTTGCGTGATTTCCCGTACCGAAAGCTCTTTCCGCCGGGAAGGTCAGAATAATACGCCCTGAATATTTCTGCTGAAGCTCTGCCAGCACTTCGCGATCCGCACTGGCAGATATAACCAGTCTGTCGCGAATAATCAGCGGTGGTGTGTTCTCGGGCGCAGTGGCTGCAACCCAGTCAACCGTTTGTACGGCTTCTGCCTTGCCGCCATAACAGGCTACCAGTACCAGAGTTTCCTCCTCGGTTTCTGTATAGACCTCTATATTCATGCGCTCTGCGTGGAACGCTTCCGAAAACACGGCACCCGACAGCGAGCCGACCCGCTGCTGCCACTCTTCCTCGTTAGCCTTAGCTATTGTCTTTTTCCAGACCCACATAAGTTCAATACGATAAATTACATGTCAAGTATGCTGCCGGCAAGCCCCTGTGCATCATCAAAGGGAATAATAAATAACTCACCGGTTTCAACAACTCGCCCATAGAAGAAAGGCTTATCCGAGGCCTCTTCCGATGGAGCTACTTCGATAGTGATTGTCTGTCGATGCGTGCTACGCTCCATCAGAGCGGCATCTCTCAACGCTGCATCTGTTTCGGTCCTTTCGGTCAGAGCATCCTCAGCCTTATCTTTGCGGGAATCCCCGAACTCCGGAGTCAGAGAATCGTGATCAAGCTCAGAGGAATCCATCACTACAGCTTCTGCATCAGAGTAATCTGTAAGCTCCAAATCAATCTTCACAGAGAAAACTGGGTTTTGAAGGCTGTGCAGGGCATATTCGTCGTCCTTGTCCAGCCATTCCGATACCTTGAGTTTCTGAAGTTGGCGCACATAATATTGAGCTCTGTGCGGATTGATACGAGGAGTGACATCTTCCTCTCCCAGCTTACCTTCCCAACTTTCACCAATATAATCGTACGTAAGGCGCAAAGGAGCTTGCGAAAAGCCCAGGGTAAGATGACGCAGGGCCGAAATGGGGAAGTTTACAAGATTACGGGCACGCCAGCTGTTAGAGTCGAGCGAGAATGTACGGGTCAATCGTGTGCTCAACCAGTAAATGGTGTTTCCCCCTCGCTCCATGCCGACCCATTTGAACTTACCGGTAGCGGGGTCTTTATAGCGAGATATGTAGAAGATTCGAGCGTCTCGGTCTTTTACAAGGGGTAAGTCAATTCCAAAAAGCATGGCCCTGTATTGGCATGATTTCGGGCGAATGTACAGGCTATAGAAAGGATTATCAAGTCCGTAGCGTGCAATGAACTCCTTGTAATTCTCTCCGGGAGCCAAATCCGCCTCAACGCCTCGCACGGGAATGTTGCTCAGGCCGTTCAGGAAACGTCGCACAACAACCTCCTCGGCCTTTGCGTAGGGCTGATTGCCGAGAGCATACATCCAGACGTCATTCACCTCGTTCTCTACGTCGCCGGGAATGAGCAGCATCTTCAGAGAATCATTGCTGTCATGCACCCGCAGCACAACTCGCTCGACATCGCGGTCAATAATGTCAGAGAACTTCAAGGAGCGGAGCTCTGCAAGAGACAGGGGCAATTCGGAGGTATATACCGTGCCTGAACCGGATTTGATCTGAGCCATGGAACGGGCCGGAAGGACAGGCAGGTTGCAGATACTGTTCACGATTCGGGAATAGCTGCCTTTGCGGCTTACCCTGGGCTCAGCCTGAAGAGTAAATACTACGGGGCGATTATTGACGGTTGCATGACAGAGTGGCTGACCATCAGCAGCCGAGGAAAAGCTGCTGTACAGTTTCATAACGACCGGTTCAGCGCCCTCTGTAATAAACTCGATTGTATGCCGAAGCTCTCCCTGAGGTGTTACCTGACTGTTATCTTCAACCTTTACGGCGGTCATGCCAACAAAGGAGGCGGCCATGTTATTGACTTTATCCTGATCTGCTGCAGTTATACAGGGGGCAGTGATATTCCACGGAGTCTCTGCACTGATACGGCGCAAAATAACAGTTGATTCACCTTCTGACTGATGGGATATAATACGCATTTCGCGCAGAGCTTCGGGGGCAAAGAGCAGGGGGCGCGGATCTCGCAGCGAAAGAAGCCCCTCGCGGAATAGACTCAGTATATTGCCACTGACAACGTGTATGCGTTTATCCTTGCCGTAAAAATCCGTGCGCAAATATGTGGTGGGTATCACACTCTTACCGTCGCCGGCGTCTGCCAGCCAGGGAGATGCACTGCCAAGTGTATAGCGAGCAATGGTTGTCAGGTCATTTCCGCCGGGAGTTTCGGGTGCTTTCAGCGTAATGGTATGGGGTTTCGATTGCACGCCGTACTCACGCATACGGCTGCGCGTAACTTTGTTATACGGCAGAGTGTCAACTACGCGGGCCTTTTCTGTGAATGCCAGAATTGTAGCTGCTACAGTGGGATTGAGTCGATCGCGGAAAGGATGGGTTATCCACCATGTGCCGTCAGTTTCCCTGCTGCACTCTATGGTATCGTGCAGGTCTTTGATACGCATCCATTGAACAGAATCGAGCCGCTGGGTATTCTCCGCCGTAAACAGGGGCATACCGGGTTTAAAGCTATACCAGCCTGTGATTCTGGCAAGATTACCATCCACGGTCAGAAAGACCGCCGCTGTCACAGTCAGAATGGCACAAAGTACCAGCAACGCTGTAGAAATAATTCTCATTTCAGTCTCAGTGGCGGCGAGTATTCCAGATTCCAAGAGCCATCAACAAAGCCAGCAGTGGCATGATAATGAGAGTAATATGTTCAACTGCACTGCGAGTATGGCGATTGAGGTCAATTTTGACTGTTAAATCCTGATTGGAGCTCTTACCGGCATACTCCGGGCGGTGCACCATCCAGGCCCAGAGTGATCGCAGGTAATCAGTCTGCTCTTTTCTGGCGTTCTCTCTGTTGAGCATGTCAATATTACCGGTCACAATCATGGTGGAGAGATTGTTGGGGTCATTGTTACTGCCGCGGGTAACAGCAGCCTGCAGGCAAAGAGGGCCTTCCAAATCTTCTTTCGGATCAAACGTTGGCTCCAAATCACGGCTGGTTTCACCGTAATACTCAGCTGTTGACAGAAGTAGGGGATATATAGTTAACTTGCGGAAAGCTGCCATATTTTCATCGCCATGCTCCAGTGTCAGCGACATGGACTGACCATCTACCTGAGTCGTGTTATTCCAGAACGCTTTCGTACAGAGGAGCCCCTTGGGCATGACTGCAGAGATGTTGTAATAGGCTCGCTTGCGATTGCGCAACAATACGCGGTCGGCGTTCGGTCGTATACCTTGCTCACGCAGGAATCGATACAGCATGGGAAGTTTAGTGTTCGTCGGGTCCAATGCTATGTAGACAGCATGACGCCCTTCGCGCTCCCAGAACTCACGAACCACGCGCATTTCATCTTCGGTGAAGTCAGTCTGGGGTGAGATGATAACCAAACCTTCAGCATTCTCCGGCAGCATTTCAATCTCGCTCAGGTTAACCCAGGAAAGCTGGATATTGAGTGATGAGGTAATTAGCCCAAGGTTTTCCAGGAGCGATTGGTCATCGCGCGACACCCCGCCTTTACCTTCCACCACATACATGCGGCGCATATCACCCTCAACAGCCTCGGTGATGGCAGAGCAAAGCACCTCGTCCATCATGAGAGCCACAATTCGCTTACTTTCATCGGGCAGCACCTCATATTTCATGAATGATGCACCGGGGCGAATACGCACATGCTTGCGATCGCTGCGATCTTTGTCCTCAAAGGTCTTCAGGGGAATCATGTGGTTGTCGCGGGCATCCACCACGCAAAGGTTCTGGTCGAACTCCACCCCGTAAATTTGGGAGATTTCGCGCGCCCGATTTGGCTCTCTCAGCGGGTCAAAGCACTCCACCACAACCTTTCCCTTACTGTGGCGCATATATTCCTCGAGCAGAGAGTACATGCGAGTATACCCCGTAGCTGTACGCTGGAATGCAAAAATGATATGGATAGGTTTCTCTCGATTTTGAATACGCTCACTGGAAAGCACATTGATTGTGCGCTCCGATATAGAGTAACTCTCCTGCTCGGAGAGGTCAAAACGGGCATATTCCCGACAGCCGATGTAGTTACAGGCCAGTACGATAATGGAGAGTAGCAGCAGGTTGATCCAAGCCAAAGGATTTCCCTTGGGTTGACGGGCATCCGGATGTCCTGTAATTTTCTTATTGCTCATGAATGTGGAAAAGTTTGGAATTAGAGGTAATAATCAGCGGGTCCAGCGTCTGTAGTCAACCACTCGTTTAGTCAGAGCCAGCGTAAACACAGTCAGTGATGTATAGAGGATAAGAGGACGCGTGTCGATAACACCGCTTGCAAAGGATTTCACTTGTTCCGTGCAGGAGAGGTAATGGAAAATCGGAGCCGCCGGGAACTCCCCCCACAACTCGGTTACACGCCCCATGAAATAGTACATAATCATAAGGCAGGTGCAAAGGATGGCCGCAATAATCTGGCTGCGTGTCATGGCTGAGCAAAGTATACCCAGTGCGACAAAGAAAGACCCGGACAGAGCAAGAATAGCGTATGGGCCAACCCAGTCAGCCAGCATGTAGGTGATGGAGCCTTCCGGCTGTATCCCATAGCGGAGCTCAGTATAGAAGTTGCCGATATCGCTCACAAGCGGGTAAAGGAGCATGGGCAACCAGAGCAGCAGATAGAAGGTGTATGCGGCGAAATATTTGCCGAGAATAATCTGAGTCGTCGTAACAGGGGCGGTCAACAGGCCTTCCAGCGTACCCTGTCGTTCCTCCTCGGCCAGACAGCGCATGGTGATAAGGGGGAATATGAAGATGAAATAGAACCAGAAATTAAGGTTATCGAGCATGTGGTACATCACACCATTGCCGGTGGCATGCGTCATAACCTGCAGAACAGCTTGCAGTATGAAGCCTTGTAACGCCATGGTGCAACCGAGGATAACCCAACCGAAAGGTACGCCCAGGTATCCTTTGAGCTCTTTGTTATAGATGGTACGCAACGTAGCAAAGTAGCTGGTGGAGCGTGTTATCGTATTGGTTTTGGAATCCATTTTGAGAGAAGGTGATTAGCTGTATTTTCAGAGCAGGGGGGTTAATCGCGTCTGGTCATCTCTACGAAGACATCTTCCAGACTCGGAATATGACGGTAAATATGGCGCATGGGATACCCATGAGCTACTATGATAGCGGCAGCCTTTTCCCGGGTATCAGTACCGGGTTCTGCACGGACCAGCAGGCGGTTCCAACCGTCCTCGGGCTCCTCGAGTATAACTTTCTTCACAGGCGCAAAGGCCTCGAGCTCAGCGACCACGGGAGTAGCATCGCCCTTGAACTCAATTGATACACGCCCGGCTGCACGCAGGTTGCGCGTCAGGTTTTCAGGAGTATCGGCGGCTTTTATCTCGCCCTGATCAATAATAATCACTTTGTTACAAATCATTTCCACCTCGCTGAGAATGTGCGTGGAAAGTATGACGGTGTGATTTTCAGAGAGTGCGCGAATCAGCTCTCGAATCTGGCGTATCTGATTCGGATCCAGACCATTAGTCGGTTCATCGAGAATGAGTAAATCCGGATTACCCAGCAAGGCATCTGCAAGCCCTACGCGCTGACGATAGCCTTTGGAAAGTGTGCTGATGAGGTTTTTGCGCTTCGGTTCCAGTCCACATTTGTCGATAACGTCACCAAGCTGCTGGCGCACAGACTTGCCGCAGATTCCTTTCAGGCGAGCGCGATACTCCAGATATTCAAATACGCGCAAGTCATCATACAGCGGAACGTTTTCCGGCATGTAACCCAAGTGGCGACGGGCTTCCAACGGTTTGTCAATGATGTCGTAGCCGGCTATTGTGGCCGTGCCGGCTGTCGGTGGCAGATAGCCGGTCAGCATTTTCATTGTTGTCGTTTTACCGGCTCCGTTCGGCCCCAGAAAGCCCACAATCTCGCCTTTGTCTATCGAGAAACTTGCGTCTTTAACGGCTGTAAAACGTCCGAACGTCTTGTGTAAATGTTCTGCAGTCACCATGCTCATACGCGTTTCTCATTCTACCAGCTTTTCGGAGCTTTTCAAGTTGAAAGTACGTTATCTCGCCTTTGCTGTCAGATTCAGCAATCGCATTTTGCATTACACGTATTATGCGTAGTTGTAAAATTGTGTGGAAAGTCAGAGTTTTGGTGTCAGAATCGAGATTCTACCTTGACGCCCCTGCTTGCAACGTGTAGAATGCTCGCATGGTAAAATGCACGATGACATATAGGGGCGGCCTGCGCTGCGAATTGCAACATGGACCCAGCGGCGCAACGGTAAGCACCGATGCGCCTGTTGACAATCATGGCAAAGGCGAAGCGTTCTCTCCGACAGATTTGATGTGTTCAGCAATGGCTGCTTGTATGGCCACTATCATGGGTATCTATGCCGAGAAAGAGAAACTTGACCTCAATGGTCTGAAAATTGAAGTTGGAAAAATCATGAGCGCTAATCCCCGTCGGATTGCCAGGATAGAGACAACCATCAACGTACCGCTTCCGGCCGACACACCGCATCGCGAGGCTCTGCACGAGTGTGTGGTCGGCAGTCCTGCTATGCGCAGCCTTCACCCGGATATCGAGGTACCCATCATCTGGAATTGGCTTGGCTGAGAAATGAAACGCCTCAATTTCATTTACAGCGCGGTACCGTTATTTGTACTGCTCAGCTGTGGGCCATTACTGGTCGGCTTGCTCGGAGCTTCAGCTTTGATGTTGGCAGTAGTGTCTCTACTCATAATCATTGCCTGGGGCGTGGTGTGGATGCGTTTATATACCGGCGGCCGCCTACGCCCCGAGTTCGGCATTCTCAGCGTTCTTCCGCATTCTATATATTACCTTTCGGTATATACGCAAACCAAGGTCTTCACAGATCCCACCTGGCAGAATATATACGGTCTTTCATGGCTGGCATTTGTGGGCGTCATGCTGATAGCCCTTCGCCCCGGCAGGCCTGACGAAAATCACAGCAGAATGGCTAAAGACCGCACATTCATCATGATGGCAATCCTCACGATTGCCTATGCTTGGTCAACAATGGCCTCTTTTGCATCCCAACTCTTTTACATTCAATAACACAATGAAATACACACCTCTCTCATGTGCCGCTATAGCAGTTGCATCTGCAATCCTGTGCTCCTGCAGTTCCGACGAGGGCTGGGGCAGCCCTCGCGTTCACGGTCGCCACGTACCGACTCTAACACCATTACCACCTGAGCTGGATCCCGAGGTTCAACGCAGAGAGGCCGCTCGCGCAGAACGTAAACGACAGGCTGCTCTTGCACAGAATCAGCCATCCCCGGCATCTCAATCAGCTGTAAGCCAGCCACAGCCGACAGCCAAGGTCCAGACGGCAGCTGCAGCACCCGTTAATGAGACCGTGACCCCGGCTCCTGTACAATCTAAACCCGTTCAGATGATTCCACCGCCTGAGCCGAAGCCGATAGCAACGCCAGCGGTACAACCCAAAAAAGCGCCTCAGGCATCCGTCGCTCAGACTCAGCCCAAGACTCAGGTTCAGACTCCTAAGCCACAACCTGTAGCAGCTCAGTCAGCACCGCAGAAAAAAGCGCCTCAGGTAACGGCTGAGCAAACTCAGCCTAAGCCCACAGTGCAGGCCCCTGCCCCCAAACCGGCTACGCAAGCTCCGACGCCTAAACCGGTCGCCCGCCCTGTAGTTCAGCCGGTTGAGAAACCGCAGCCGAGCCCGGTCTCCTCGCCGGCAAAGAAGAAACGCTACCCGGTCATGCCCGGCCAGAACCGAGGTTTGAAGTTACGCGATTAACTTAGTATATGCCAAAGCAAAGACTGGATGTCCTCGTTGTATCTCTTGGGCTGTGCGACTCCCGCGAACAGGCCCAGCGGCTCATTATAGCGGGCGAGGTTCTCGTTAAAGGCCAACCCGTAACAAAACCGGGCACAAAGGTCGATGACACCCTGCCCATTACAGTTAAGAACAAGCCCAAGTATGTGAGCCGTGGCGGACTGAAACTCGAAGGTGCACTCAAGGCATTCCCTGTTAAGGCAGAAGGAAAAGTTTGCCTGGACATTGGTTCTTCCACCGGCGGGTTTACAGACTGCCTGCTCCAGAACGGAGCACTGAGAGTTCATGCAGTGGATGTCGGCACCAATCAGCTGGTATGGAAACTGCGCAATGACCCTCGCGTGATTGTAAAGGAGCAATTCAATGCCCGTTACATGACCCCGGCTGATTTAGGTGAAAAGGTACAATTAATAGTGAGCGATGTTTCTTTCATTTCTCTCACCAAGATTCTGCCTGCGGCCTACGATTGCCTGGAGGACGGCGGCGATTTGCTTGTTCTCATCAAGCCCCAGTTTGAGTTACAACCGGAGGATATCGGCCCCGGCGGAATTGTAAGGGATGCGGCTTTGCACCGGCGAGCTGTCGACAAAATTCACGATTTTGTTGTCAACGAACTTCACCGGGAATGGATGGGGGTGGCAGATTCTCCCATTACCGGTATGGAGGGGAATAAGGAGTTTCTGGCCTGGCTGCGCTGACGTGCGTCAGGCAAAGAACTTCAAAGCGGCCTCGTGAATGAGCGGTACTGTGTCCTGAATACTGATGTTGGAAGAATCCAACCGTAAATGCGCAGCCTCGGCATAAAGCGGAGTTCGCTCACGGTGGAGACGCGTCAGAATATCAAACCTGTCCGGCGACTGTAGTAACGGTCTGTTCTGGCTGCGCGATGTACGCTCGAGCAGAGTCGGCACATCAACATTGAACCATACCACAAACCCCATACGGTGCAGAATTTCACGATTAATAGCCTTGAGAACCACGCCGCCACCGGTGGAAATAATCACAGCCCCCTTGCCGGAAACGATTGTGTCGTCCTCGATATAGCGCAACAAAGCCGTTTCGAGCGCGCGAAAATGGCCTTCACCCTCATCCCTGAAGATATCTGAAATCTTCTTACCGATTTGCTCTTCAATGATTGAGTCCATATCAATGAGCGGCATACCGGTCATTTTACTAAGCTCCTTGCCGATGGTCGTCTTACCACTTCCCATCAAACCAATCAGTATGATAGGGCGACCCTTGGTATCTATGGGCATGCAGGGCTCCATGTCAGTAAGCAACTCAGACTAAAAACTTAACAATTCATTTCCTTCGCTATTGACAATACTGCCCCAATCATCCTTTCGTCGGTTGCAGAGTCCCATTGTTGGTAAGCGAAGCATCATATCAGGGAGATTTTACCAGATTTTTTGAGTCTTGGCAAGCGTGTAGTACTTGAAATCCGCGCGCTGCTGTGCTACACTCGCTGCGTGATACAAGAGGAGCTCCCCAAAAACGACGACATTATTTATGGTAAGCAGACCAAGAAGGTCATGAATCACCAGCGCAATGCCTCCCGCCATCAGGTCAGACCCGCGGTAATTATATTCTGGTACCTGCTTGCTCTTGTATCTATTTGTTTGTGGACCCTGCAACTGCTGGGATATTTGCCGACTCTGTGGTAATTAACTGCCTACGCAACAAATCAAACAAGGAAACACCTTGTTTACAGCCTCTGCTGAGCAACAGGGACAGAGCGTTGTCATGGATATAATGAAGTCCTGCTTCATCTCTGTTTCGCCCATCGAATCTCAGGTTAGCATCCGCTTGTCTGCAGGAGTTCCATCTTCCCCCCATGACCGCAATATAATCGTGACTTGAAAGTGAGTTGACCACATAGGCATTACCCCACCATTTCACGGCAGACGGGCGACTGGGGGTATATCCTCTATCGGCAGGGTCAAGTGTAATGAGGTACACGCCACCATCTTCATAATTGAGCAAGTGCGCAGTTCTCAGCGCCATCGAGGCTCCCATGCTATGTCCGATAAGGATAACTGCGGCACCGGGATTGTTGCGGCGATAAGTTGCTATATGATTGCAGATTTCTGCAGCCCCCTGCTCCATATTGTCCGGCCGACCGGCATGCCAGTGATAATAGGCTCTTGTTTCAGGGCCATCTTCCAGAGCCGGCAGCCTGAGCATGACATACGGCATAATTCTGCTGATTTCATCTCCAAAGCCGCCAATAAATATGACTGCCGGCCCCTTACCTTGCTCCGGGAGGGGTGACTGTGGCAGGGGTTGTCGAAACTCCTCGCTGACTACAGTGGCAACAGGCTGTTCTGCCATAACAACAGAACAGCCTGACAGTAAAGAAATAATTCTGAACCAATTAGCGAGCACGGCGCATAAGGGGCATGACAGGGTGAGATTCCTCTTCTGATGCAGGGACCTCGGCCTTACCTTCCAGTTTTTCAATTTTGGTAACAGGGCGGAACGGCTCCATTACCTGTCCGAAATCACCATAGTAATGGTCCTGAGTCATACGTACCTGATCCCCCGCGCTGAGGGTAGAAATCAGTTTTTGCACGTCCTCATTCTGTCCGGGAACATCGCGGAGCATGTCAACCATGATGACGGAACCGGCCTCGGCCTTGTCATCCCCGTACTTACCGGGCTTTTTGTAATCTTCGTTCGTTACCACACGGAAGGTAGCGACCTTGGCAGCGTGACCGCAACGGTTGGGGCAAAGGGCTGTGCGGAACATGCAGGGGCGCTCTTTGGTGCCAACATATACGGCCACTACAGTATTGCTGGCCAGTAGGTCAGCTTTCGCCGGCATGGGGGCAGCAAATAAGGTAGGAACTGCCAACACTGCCATTGTTATGATTGAGTTAATGAGTTTCATATTATTTGGGTTATGTGAGAAAGTTTATGAGTTCAATAATCCTTTTGCAGCAGACAACAGAAGCCGCCTGCTCCGAACCCGTGCGCCGGCAAGAGCCTGTAACACGGGAAATCTGCCAATCCGGAACGAAAATCTGCAAGCAGAGGGACCTCCACCGCATGCCATCCGGGAACACGTCGCAGAAGGTATGCCATGACCTTCTCGTTTTCATCCGGGTCATAAGTACATGTGGAGTACAGCAGGTGGCCACCGGGATTCACACACTGTACAGCTGCGAGCAGAATACCCTTCTGGCGCTTGGCATTACCATTCACCATCTGCTGCCCCAGGCAGCCGGGATTTTTTATCCCTTTACAGAGCAATGATTGACCGCTGCATGGGGCATCCGCCAGCAACAAATCAAAGGTTCTGCCATCGCTTGCCCATTGGTCGGGGCGCAAGCCTGTCACTTCAACATTCGGCAGGGAACATTGCTGGATGTTCTGGCGCAGAATGCCACGGCGGGAGGAATTTACCTCATTGGCTATGTGATTCTGCGGAAGATAGCGCGCTGCCATCAGCATAGTCTTTCCTCCGGGGGCTGCACATAAATCGAGACTGCAAGACGGAGCCGGCACGACAGATAATGGTGCAGATTCCCAGCAGGAAGATAAATCGAGCGAGTAATACATACCCTCTCTATAATCCGGATAAACCGTTGGTCGTTCCCCTTCAGCCGGCACATATACCCGTGGCGGCAGCCACCCCCAACCGGAGGTATCGACACAGGCAAATGGCAGCCTGTAATCCAAGGGAGCCAGAGGTGAGAGCACAACAGCCGAGCGAGAGGATTTCCCCTCGCGCATGGCTGTCAGGAACTGCAGCGCTTCCTCACCGCTCAGCCCCAGACGCCTGCACAGACGCAACTCTGCTTTGGCCGGCTCAATCTCAGACATTACGAATCCTCGTTATTAGCCACACTGAGAGCCAGTCGAGCAGCTCCGATTATACCGGCATCATTGCTGAACATGGCAGGCAGAATCTTTATCTTTTCATAATGCGGGGGATAAAGCTGCGCTTTAAGATAGCGGCGAGTCGGTCCGAACAATAAATCACCGGCCTTGGCAACACCTCCGCCTATAATAAAAGCCTCGGGGTTCAGGATGTAATGGCAATTCATCAGACAGGCAGCAAGCTTGCGACCGATGTCATCCCACAGGGCAAGCGCAATCGGGCAACCGGCCTTCGCTGCGTTCTCTATATCGATAGGCCCGCAGTTATCAAGCGAGCGAGGTTGACCAGCGGCAGCGTAGGCAGCCTGAGCCTCGGCGGTAATTTCACGGTGGCCGATATAGTCTTCAATAGCTCCCTGATTACCGTAGTAACCAATGCGGCCCTTATAGTCAATCGTCATCTGCCCCAACTCCCCGGCCGCACTCAGGTGCCCGCGCACAAAATGCCCACCGGCAATCACACCGGAACCGATGCCGGTGCCAAGCGTCAGACACACCAAATCGTTCATGCCGCGACCGGCGCCGAGTTTCCATTCGGCATAGGCCATACAGTTGGCATCATTATCCACAGCAGCAGGCAGACCGGTAGCATTGCTCAGGATATCGCGGATGTGGATATCATACCAACCGGGAACATTGGTAAGGGAATCGACCACACCGGCCTTGTGGTCAACAAAACCGGGCAGCCCCATGCCCACGGCCTTTACGGTCGGGTAGAGCTCCATGATGCTGCGCAGGCGATTTCCTATTTCATCCACTATACAATCCGGGGAAGGATAATCCCCCGTCTGCATCGGCTGACCTTTGTAAATAATCTCTGTTCCCTGTACAACGGCAAACTTGATAGTCGTGCCGCCCATATCCACACCAATAGAAAGTTCCTCTGCTGCCATATGCGTGCATTCTATCACACTCAGCAAGCCGATGAAAGCACTAAATACCCGAAAGTAGTAATTTTATTGCGACTGGAACTTGCGAGCCAGCTCGTTGAGCGATATCGGCACCATCGTCGGCTTACCGGCCGGGGTACAGTACGGAATTTCGCAGTTCAGCAGGTCATTGAGCAAAGGTATGGGAGCCTGCATCCATGGGCGCAAATCCTCGCGTGCCGCATAATGCCGAGCCAGCTGAATGGCGTATGGCTCGAAGGGGTTGCGCGAGCGCTTAAGCCTCAATTCGCCACTCGAGAAAGTACGTATCAGCTCATGCAGGAATTCGTCCACCTTCGGTAAACTGAGCATCATAGGCACAGCGTCCACTCGCAATGTTCGCTGACCGAAGTGAGAGATACGGAACCCGGCTTTCTCCAGCTGCCGACTCACTTCCAGCGCAACACCGACATCGCGGGCGTCCAAATCAAGCATAACGGACTGCAGCAATCGTTGTGAGTGCAGCGGGCGGTCGTGACTGGCCAGTAAACGCTCAAAAAGAATACGCTCCCGAGCAGCTCTGGGCGACAGCAGTACAAGACCCTCCGTATTTTCAAATAATAGATAACGACCGGCACATGTGCCAACATAGCGGAACTTATTGGCCCGGGAATTATCCTGAGGTTGTTCCTGGTTTATTCTCGGCTCGGAGATGTGCTCAGCAGGAGGCGCTAACACCACCGGAGCCGGGTCGGGTTGCTCTTGCTTGGCAACAGGTTTCGATTTCTCCTCTTCCTTTCTCTCAGGTAATTCCAACTCACGCTGTACCGGTTCAAGCACCGGGCGAAGTACCAGCGGTTGTACAGGTCGCGGCTGCTGAGGTTTAGGCTGCGCTGGGGAGGAGGCCGGTTTCGGAACCGAGGCCGGCGGCGACACCGTGCTGCCAAGTTGTGGCTCTTGCTGTTCACCTCGAGCATGGGTAGACAGAGTAGCCGATACGGCGTCTATAATAGTATTGGTAATGTCTGAGGGGCGCAGAAATCGCACCTCCTTTTTAGCCGGGTGAACGTTGACATCCACCAGCGCGGGCTCAACCTCCAGGTAGAGAAAAAGCGCAGGGTGCAAACCTGTCGGGAACCCACCGTAACCATCGCGTATGGCACGCGCCACAATCTTATCTTCTATCGGGCGCGTATTCAGGAACACAAATTGAAGGCGGCGGTTACGCTTAGCTTCGCTCAGCGGCATCAGGAATCCGCTCACATGGACTCCCGGGCCGAGTTGGGGCTTAATTCTGAGCAACCCGGCAGCAAGCTCGCGACCGGCATAGTCGGCAATGCGCTGTCGCAAATCTGCGGTTCCCGGCCAGTCAAACACCAGCTGACCATCTCGCACGTATACAAAACGCAGTGCAGGATATGCCAGCGCATGCAGTTTAATTTCATGCTCAATGTGACCGGCCTCAGTCTCATTGCTTTTCAGGAACTTCCGTCTGACAGGCGTATTGTAGAACAGATTACGAACCGAAATATCGGTACCGGGAGCGCAGCCGACACTGGCAGGCTCCTGATTAATACCCCCGCAGCAGCAGATGAGCGTGCCCTCAACGTCCTCCTCACGTCGTGTTGTAATACTCAGTTCCGCAATGGAGGCGATACTCGGAATTGCCTCCCCACGGAACCCGAGTTTATCAATACAGGAAAGGTCATCGAAGTTGACTAACTTACTGGTAGCGTGTCGTTCCAGGCACATGAGGGCATCTGTGCGGCTCATGCCGCAGCCATTGTCAATCACTCTGATGAGAGAACTGCCGCCGCGTATGATTTCCACGCGAATCATCGTTGCGCCGGCATCGATACTGTTCTCTATCAGTTCCTTCACAACAGAAGCAGGGCGCTCCACCACCTCACCGGCAGCCACCTGACTGGCCAGCACATCGCTCATGCGGTGAATCAGCTGTTCTTGTTTGTCCTCCATGTTTGTCGCGCTATGTTAGCACGCCGGAGAACGAAGGTCAACTATTTCACCTTGTTAAGTGTGACTGCATGCCGAAAATGACTTGACTTACATCGGTCAAATGGGCAGAATAGCGAACACGAAGAATTTGTAACACCATGCTGCTTTCCATTACAAAATACGGCAACCCGGTACTGCGCGCAGTCAGCGCGCCGGTCGAACACGTCGATGATGCCATTAAAGCTCTGGCCTCCAACATGATTGAAACCATGTATGCCGCCAACGGAATTGGCTTGGCAGCCCCTCAGGTCGGCGAAAATCTGCGACTGGTTGTTATCGATATCCCTGAGGATGAGGAAGAAGGAGCCGAGCCGGAAATGGCAACCATTAATGGCGAGCTGCGCCCCATCCGCGACATCATGCCGCTGGTCTTCATCAATCCTGTTATTGAACCCTACGGCAAGGAGTACCTCTTCACCGAAGGGTGCCTGAGTGTGCACAATATCCGCGCCAATGTATCCCGCCCGGAGTTTGTAAAAGCCACCCTGCCCCAGCTCGATGGTTCTGTGCTCGAGATTGACTGCGGTGGCCTGCTGGCTCGCTGTCTGCAGCACGAGTGCGATCACCTTAACGGCTTCCTTTTCACTGACCGCGTATCCTCGGCCGCAAAAATCACTTTGGCTAAAAAGCTTAAGAAACTCGCGCAACAAGGCTGAGCCAGACAGCTTTCAGCATGCAAGCGTAAACAGCCCTGCGAGGGATTTTTACCCGCCCGTCTTCCGGCCTTGCTCTGCGGAGCAAGGCTATTGTTTTCTTCCCAATGAGAGCCGGCAGCATACTGGCAAATCGCAGCCGGAATCCACGTAAACGGAGGCAGTAATCAATGCCATCATTCATGTAGTAATCGGCCCGGTTAAGCCACTTTACTGGCTCAGAGCAAAGGTAGGAGCGCCCACGCTGTAAATCCTCCTCGCGGTCTCTCAATATATTGATAAGCTGCAATCCCCGACCATAACGAATACCGGCTTGGGTCATAAGCTCCTGTTGTTGAGGGTCACAGAATTTCTCCCCCATGGCTGCATAGCCCAGTTCAGTCCAGAACTCGCCTACGCAACCGGCTACTCTGTAGGTATACAGTTCGGTATCAGCATCTGATCGAACGGTAGGAGTGTGTTGAAAATACGAAATATCCCACAACTGACCTTCTACGATAGTAGCAAGAACCTTGCGAATACAGGCCTGTTGAGCAAGGGGGAATGACTTCAGGGCAGCCAAACAATCCCCGAATCGCTTTAACAGTGTGCGCTCTGCCGGTGATGACTGAGCCGCAGCCATCTCCTCAGACAGCCGAGAAAGAAGTTCTTGCTTTTCGTCATCACCGGCAGTACCGGCAACGGCCCTTCCCATGGCCTGGAGGACAGACGCCCGGACATTGAGTGCAGCATCGGAGGTATCTGCCACGCTATCAGTAGCACGAGCCAGCATATACCCCAGAGCCACACCGGGACGCATCTGCGACGGCAACCAATAGATAGTGAGATAAAAGGAACGGGATACCGATTTCAGAAGTTCGCCTGTCAGATCTTTACCCTGGCTCATGCCGTCATTATGCTATACTTTATACCTCATGGCAAGGTAAATATGGTTAAAAAAGCCGTACAACCTGCATGAGGAGCTGCTTTTCACTTGCAAAAGCGCACAAAATAAGCTATATAGTACTAAAAGTCGCTATCGAATAACATGCTGAAATCTGTACTTGCCACCATTTTTCTCTGCTGCGCAGGCCTGCTGCAAGCCGCACAGGATAGAGTGACTGTACAGTTACGCAGTTGTCGCACAGAATATCGAACTCATAACAACTCTACAGCACCCGGTCTGGTCTGCACACTGGAACTTATTCCGCCAAGCGGTACGTTCATGTGCGAAAGCGCCAGCCTGACCGGCACTATTCGTGTGAAAGATACAGCCGGAACAACTCGCATAGCGGATAAGCGCAGCGTAGAAATCTGCAACGACAATCGCGCCTATACGACATTTTCTATTTCTCAGCGGCCGACCGGCAGCAATATTGAAATTCAGGGAGAGCTTCTTGTAACAGTCGCTCAGTCCCGCACATCCCATCCCGTAGCGGCTGTAAGTCTGGTAGAAAAATCCAGGCTCAGTATCGGCAAGGATGAAAACATACTCCTGACTCCCTCACCGGCTAACAACTCCTCCCGCAACCGCGAAGGCACAAAGATTCGCCGTGGGGAGCTCGAACTGACAAGCCCTCAGGGTATTACGATTCGCAGGGTCGAACGGGTGTGGAGAGGCATGAATAATGAGGAGTTTTCCCAGCCGGTTGAACTCAATCAGACAGGGAAATCCACATACGAAATTGAGCTCTGGGATGCCAATCCGAGTGAGTATCTACGTATTGTTACAGTCAGAAAACCCCGCCGTGAAAAGGTGAACTTCCGGCTCAACGTCTCGCTGGGCGAGGTCAAATCAAAGTAACTCCCGTTCATGAAGCACATTTTGATAAGTTTAGCCGTTTTGGGCATCCTTGCCGACCGAACTCAGGCAGACGAACCCACCGTCAAGGCTTCACCCCAAAGTGTTGAGTGCTTTTTCCCCGACCGGGATAACGATGAGGTGCTCTGCACGGTGCGAGTGCACCTCACCCCTGCCCCCGGCCATATTATTCGCACACGCAGCGAGACCGCACGTCCAAAGAATGCACTGACAGCTACTGATGGCACGGGACAGAAACTCGAGGGTTTTTTCCGCGAATGGGAACTCTGTTACGACTCTGACAGCAACTGTGTGATAGCTGTTTATGATTTCAAAATGAGACCTCAGGGCGGAGAACTTCGCGTTGATACAGTGTTGGATATTCCTGCAAGCGGCGAACTGGTGACTCATGTGCCGGTGACATTCACTCCGACGGCAGCAGTCACCCTGACATCGGGTAATCAAGTCTTCCACATTACCCCGACAGAGTCAGGAGCGCAAGACCCCGACAACACGGTGCTGCATATCGAGTATGACAACACGCCGGATATCGCAGATATCACCATCAGAAACGAGAAAAATGAGCAGCTGCCGACTGAAATCATAGATGGATACATCCACTCTGACAACGGGAAAGCCAACGCACTCTATATCCTGACCGGCAAATACACAACCCTTCAATTCTGCCTGCGAACCTACAAACAATGCGACAAAATCGAGGTGCCCCTCAAGTTCAGGGCGACTATAGGTCGATAAGCCGAAAATGCGGTAGAATTAGCTGGACATCCGTTTATTTGACTGTTATAATACCGCTGTATGAATCCTCCCGCCATTGCGATAGACGGCCCGGCAGCTTCCGGCAAATCCACAGTAGCAAAACTAATTGCCCGGGAGTTGGGCTACACCTTCATCAATACCGGTGCGATGTATCGTGCCGTGACGTGGTACGCTCTGCAGCAAGGTGTAACACCAACAGATACTGAAGCAGTAAAAGCTCTGCTCGGCGGCATTCCTCTGTCTTTCGGCAAAGACGGTGCTGCCTCCACAGTAATGTGCGAAGGGCGTGTGCTGGGCGAGGAGCTGACGCAGACAGCCGTGAATGACAATGTATCTGCCGTAGCTGCAATTCCGGAGGTTCGAGCTCTTCTTGTCGAAAAGCAGCGCGAATACAACACAACAGAGCCCGTAGTAATGGAGGGGCGAGATATCGGCACGGTGGTATTCCCTAACACTCCTTTCAAATACTTTGTTACCGCGTCTGAGGAAGTTCGTGCCGCACGTCGTGCAGCTCAGGGGCTCACCGACTCCATTGCAGAGCGCGACCGCAAAGACTCCGCCAGAGCCTGTGCCCCCCTTACCATGGCTGATGACGCAACACTGGTTGACACCTCGGACCTTACAATTGAGCAGGTAGTGCAAAAGATTGTGGCTGACATTAAAAGCAGAATTTAAAAGGAAAGGAGTTTCGAGCTATGGAAATCAAAATGAACCCCATCTACTTCATCGTCATTACTATAGCCAAGGCTATGGCCAAGTCCCTTTTTGACGTGAAGGTTATCAATCGCGAAAAGCTCATTGAGCACGGTCCCTGCGTATATGTAGCCAATCACCAGAGTTTTCTGGATCCGCCCATGATTGGTCAACTCTTTGAGCGCGAGATTTATTTCCTGGCTCGAAAGACCCTGATGGACCACCCTGTTATGAACTTCGGCCTGCCTTACTGCAACGTTGTTCCGATTGATCAGGAGCGACCTGACCCCGGCAGCATTCTGAAAGTGCTGCGACTGGTGCGTAAGGGAGAGAGTATCATCATCTTCCCCGAAGGCTCTCGTAGTGAAGACGGACAGATTCACGAAGCCATGCCCGGTATTGGGCTTATTCTCGGTCGCCTGGCAGGTGTGCCTGTACAGCCTATTCGCATTGAAGGTGCCTATGACTGCCTGCCTCCCCACAGAAGCAAGATGGAACTTCACCCCATCACACTGAGTGTTGGCGATCCCATTCACTTTACCGAGGCTGAGCTCAAGGCAAAAGGCCGTGAAGGGCAGCTCGCTATCGGCCGAAAGATTATGGATGCCATTAAGGCCCTGCCCCTGCAGCCCTGACGCTTTTTCTTAAGAGCACATGTTGCGCACGCTGCGACTCAGGCATTTCAGATGCTATCAGGCCCTCAACTGGGAAATACCGGCTGAGGGCGCTTTGCTGCTTGGGGCAAATGCCGAGGGAAAAACCAGCCTGCTGGAGGCGATATGCTTTGCGCTGACCCTCCACACGCCGCGCGCTCATAAGCTCGACAGACTTGCTATGCACGGCTGCAATGATTTCGGTATATCGCTCTCTTTGCAAGATGGATATCGACGTATTACATGGCAGGAGCGCAAGCTCAACATGCAAGTCAACGGGGCTGTACGAAAAGATTACAGCGATTACCTGGCTGACGCACCACCAGTCGTCTGGCTCGGTAACGGTGACATGGCTCTGGTAACAGGTGGAGCGGAAGAGCGCCGCAGTTATCTTGATTTTCTCGGGGCTCAATGGCACCCTGCCTATAGAGGAGCCCTGCGAGAATACCGAAAAGCCCTCAAAAGCCGCAACCTACTGCTGCGAAACCCGAGACACAATGCAGCAACCCTGCGCAGCTATGCTGTACTTCTGAGCAGATACGGTGAAATTCTGGTTGAATTGCGACGTCAATTACTTAACCTCCTGCAACCTCACATTTGTGACTATCACGCACGAATTTCGGATGGCAGGGAGATTGTAACATTATTATACGCACCTTCTACCGAATTACCTCTGGCCGAGGCTATGGAACAAGCCCTTGCAGCCGATGAACGAGCAGGATTCACGACCGTCGGCCCGCATCGGGATGACTTCAAACTACTTATTGGCGGAGCAGCCGCCGCTGATTACGCATCAGAAGGCCAACAGCGCACACTTGCCACGGCGCTTGTTCTGGCGCAAGCCGGTCTGCTGCTGGTGGAGACAGGGCACGCACCCATACTGCTGATAGACGATATCTTCGGGGAACTGGATCCGCAGCGCCGCAAGGCTTTGCTCGCCATGCTGCCGTCAGACTCTCAGGTTTTCATTACTACCACACATCTCGACTGGCTGGGGGCCGCTCCTGCTCCCCTGCCCGTCATTCGTATTGGCGATGTGAGGAAATAACCCCTTACTTCATCTTACGTGCCAGCAAGCCGGCACCTACCACAGCCAGGCCACCGGTCAGGAAAACTAGCTGGGGACCACCGGTGTGAGCCCAGATAAGCCCACCCACAATACCGTAGGCGATAGAAGCAACATGGTTAATGGCAATGCCGGTATAAATGCAAGGGGTAATATCGCTGCGACGATCACCGCAAATTCGGGCAATATAAGTCGTGCGTGCCATTCCCATGGCAAAAAGTACCTTGTCGAGCACAAAGCAACAGCCCACGGCTACCACAGTCCAATGCGGCGGCAGAATATCCGGTGCAAAAGCATATACCAGACAGAGCACAGATAACGCTATGCTGTCGAATATCGTTATCTTCTTTTCTCCGTAGCGCTTTATGCACCATCCTATCAGCGGTTGAACAAACAAGCCGATAATCCCCGAACAGAGCACAATCATACCTATGCGGCTCGGTGGTTGCTGCAGGGTATTGACCAGCAGCCAGAAACCGAAGGTCATATAGAGCTGTTTACGAATACCATGCAGGGTCTCAATGCCGTAATACACGGCATATTCACGACGCAGAATGAAGTTCTCGCGCACGCTCTTACGGCGTGGGAACTCAGGCGATTTCATGATGAACAACAGAAGCGCAGACACGATAAACACGCCAATCACCAGGGCGTAATCCCACGCAAAATCATGATTGAACTTCCACTTCACCCAGATAAACAATGCTCCAATCAGGGATGCCGCCGTACCAAGGGCACGCATCTGCCCCAGACGCAGGCTGCGGTTTTCCGGGCGGGCTGTGTGCATGACGATTGAATCTACCGTGCCCATGAGAATGTGCAGACCAAGGCTCGCCGTGGTAACACAGAGGCTCAGCTGCCACATGCCACTCCCCTCGCCTAATTGCATCATGAAATAAGTACCAAGGGCAGCCAGCAGCACAGATACCGCCGCCAAGCGAACCTCATTCAGGAAGTAGAGAGCCCCCATGACAAACAGGCTCAACACGCCCGGTAGCTCACGAGGTAATTCCATGAAACCACGCTGCTCAGCATCCAAATGCAGCACATCACTCAGGTAATTACTGAACAGCACATCATACAGACCTCCTCCCAGCTGAGCAAGAAACAGTGCAGCCAGCACCACTACCATCACTTTCCTTATTCCAACACCTTCGCTCATCGCACGCTCAGAATAGTATATTGCAACTCATTTTGCAATAAAAAAGCGTGTTATATCTGTTATTCCCACCTTTTTACTATATATTGCTTGACAGCGGCACCATAATGGGCTATATTCATGCCGCAAACAGAAAGGATACCACCGAGATGAACATTAAGACACCCCATATCGCAGCTGTAGCGCTGCTTGTTGTCGGCATTCTGACCCCACAGGCCGCGGCTGACACTCCGTACAATGCACCTCAGCGCGTTATTCTGAGAGCAGCAGATGACAGCGCAGAAGCCCTGAAGAAGGCTATTGACAGTGGGTTGAATGTCAATGCAACAGACGATGATTACGAAACAGCGCTAATGAAAGCGGCTGACGACGGTCGCCGAACAGCGGTAAAAAATCTGATTGCAGCCGGCGCCGATGTCAACCTGCAGGATGAAGACGGCGAAACGGCATTGATGAAAGCAGCCGATGAAGGGTACGCAGACATTGTGCAACAGCTCATCAACGCCGGGGCAAACGTCAATCTGCGAGATGAAGACGGCGAGACAGCCCTGCAGAAAGCCCGTAAGGAACGCCACCGCAGGGTCGTTGAAATCCTGCAGCAGGCAGCTGCCAGATAACTCTGCTGCGTAATATTACAAGAGCGAGCCCGGGACAAGTAGCACCCGGGCTCATTTATTTCAGCTCAAAATCTCAACAGCATCAATATAATCCTGGCCGTGAATAAGCTCAGCAATCACAGGCACACCGGTCAGCTCAGAAATCACTCGGGAATTGGTAACGGAGGCCGTGCTCCACTCTTCCCCGATATGATTGAGGATAATCCCCTTGCAAACCAGACCTCGTTTCTGAATAGCCTCAATTGTCAGCTTGCTCAGTCCGGCTGCCCCGGGGCGATTATTTACCACGAGAATCACAGGCAATCCAAATTCTGCAGCAACATCAGCCATGCTAAATCCGGGAGCCAGCGGCGTTTCCCAAGGGCCGCAACCATCTACCAGTACAGTGCTATGCACAGCAGTCAATTGCTCATAAGCCTGCACAATAGACGACTTCTCAATGGGCTTGCGCTCCATTTCGGCAGCCATTATCGGCTCCGCCAAAGTACGGAGATAAATCGGATTAATGGACTCCAGCTTATATGTGGGCTGCCCGACAGCGTTTCGAATATCCCGAGCCTCGGTTCTATCCCCACAAGCCACAGGTTTAAAACCCATGACATTGATACCCTGTTCACAGAGACTGCGCAGCAGAGCACAGGTCACGTATGTCTTGCCCACACAGCTATCGGTTCCGGCAATAAAGTAATTCTCAATCATAAAATTTACTCCGGTATGGAGAGCCGGATTTCATCCAACCCCCACTCATCGCTTCCACTCACATAGCGGGTCTGTACCCAGAACCACACAAAAATGGCAATCAGCAGGCAAATCAGCTTAGCCTTCCAATTATTGGTAATGCGCGAGCGCAGACTGCGCTGCTCAGGATTGAACAGACGTCGGATTTTTTTCAGTAGAGGCATGGCTGTAAATAAGTTCTGTTAATCGTGTTTCGAGCATCTGAACGGAAAGGTCACGCTGAACCACGTTACCTACCACAAGAGAGACTGAACCGGTCTCTTCGGAAACAATAATAACCACCGCGTCAGAGGCTTCTGCCAAACCAATGCCGGCACGGTGCCGCAAGCCGAGAGAGCGGTCCTTCAATTCACGATTCGATACCGGCAGAATGCAGGCGGCTGCTACAATTCGCTCATTGTTGATAATAACCGCACCATCATGCAGCATCGTTTTGGGCATGAAAATCGTACCGATAAGTTCGCGGCTACAGATGGAATCGAGTTCGGTTCCCGTTTTGGCATACTCCGAGAGCTTGTTATTGCGACAGATGGCAATAAGTGCACCATAACGTTTGCTTACCAGAAATGATACAGACTCGCAAATGCAGGAAATAAAATCCTCGTTACGCTCACGTGACCAAAGGCTGCCCAGCACCCGGTTTGCCCCCAGTTTGGCAAGAGCTGTACGCAATTCCGGATGGAACAGAATGAACAGAATAACAAGGATAGTACCAGGCCCCACAAATGAACCGGCGATCTGCTGCAGCACTGCGGCATGAGTCAGCTCAAGCAACACGGTTGCCAGGCCGATAATCACCACCAGGCCGGCCATGATAGCCGCAGCACGAGAGTCCTTGAATGCCCTGTAGAGCTGGTATAAAACCAGCCAGAGCACGAAAATCTCAAATACGGCTCTCAATATGAAGAGAACATCCATGGCGCAGATATTACTCCTTTTCCCGCCTTATGGCAAGCTTAAACATCTCAATCCTCATGCTCCAGAACCTGTTGTAATCGCTCAGAACCGTAGCAGGGCGGCTGAACTTCCTCCTGCAGATAGTGGGTAATGCGATCCATTATATGAACCAGAACCTCCAGTTCCGGCGAGGCCAGGAACAAATCCTCCTCAAAACTGCGGCTCAGGCCATTCTCTGCTGCCGTGTCGCGCAACATGCCTTGCAGGCGATCCAGCTGAATAGCCGCTGCCGTTGCGCTGTCTCGGTCACGCACCAGAGAAATAACGGCTATCCACTGGCGCATGAGCGGCTTAAACTTATCTGCCGCAGACATGACATCGCCAATCACCTCCGGGTCGACACGCATATCCATATTTTCCAGAACATCGCGCACGCTCAGCAGGGATTCCACTATGCGCTCAGACTGATAATACTCAGCATCCCTGCTCTCCAGCGCGGCCCAGGACTGAAGAAAACGCGATGTGCTGCGACGAATACCCATCAGATAACGCATTCGTAATTCCATACGAGTCTCTTCCTCTTCAGGGAGAGGCAGTTCTGCAATTTTATCAGAACATGAAGTCATGTAGGCAACAAATGATTCCAGCATCTCTGAGGCATCATCTGCCGTTGTCTTATCCTTCACCTCCTCCAGAGTTACCGACAAGTCCTCCATAGCCTGACACATATCTGTAAGTATGCTCAGGTGAGGTTTCAATTCCATCAGTACACCGGAGGTCGGCTTGGGGATAAATGGCTCCATGACCTGCTGTAACTCGACAGAGCCGAAACAGGATGTCCCGTGCAGCAGCATAATGTCTGCGGAATCAACAGTAATACCGGCAACTCCCTTTTGCTGAATCAAAGCAGCAATGCGAGGTGCTGCGGCATCTGCACTGTTGCGATCAGCCACATACATGAGAATGGGCGAAAGTGATACATGCTCCTGAGATTGAGCCGGGAGCGGAGTTGCTGATATAAGCAAGGCAGAGAGAGCAATAGCGTTCTTCATATTCCCTATTCTTCGGTTAGATAATTAATTGAGTGGCCGAATTCTTGATATACCTTTTCTGCAGACAGTCGATTACCCTCATTCTCCCATTCGGCAGGAAAAGGCTGAGGTGTTGCTCCGTATTGCAACAGAATGCGAATTGTCGATAAAGCTGATACGGCAACTTCTGAATCAGACTCCTCCAGCTCAGAGAAAGACTCCAGAGCCAACGCAAGCGGCGTTTGTTCAACGGAACCATACTCCTCGCCATCAGCTGCAGTTTCACTATACTCTTCGGGCAGCAAATCAGGCTTCGCTCCCATTTTCAGCAACCACTCGGTGACATCCGCCCTCGGAGTACCTGTTTGAAGCAGCTGGAGATAGGTCCAGTTGGCACGACGGTCATTTACATCTATTTTTCCCTCTTTAATCAGGCGTTCGATAACAGTGAGCCCACGACCTTGCTGAATAAACATGTCAAATGGCAAACCGCGTAGCACACCGCATTTCCACGGTTCCGGAGAAACGTCATGAGCTAACAACCACTCCAGAATGGCGGTATCTTCTTCAGACCAAGCCATCTTTAACATGGAGTCATAGGTAAGAGCATGGTCCAGTGTGGCACCTTTGGAAAGTAACCACTCGGCCAACTCAAACACCCGAGCCGATTCATGTCTGTCCAAAGCAGTCAATACCCGAGCCAGCAGGGTATTTCCCTGAGCATCTTTCATCTGAATCATCGTGTCATCATGCTCAACCAGAGCCTTAACCGCTTCGAAATGCCCCATATATGCCGCGACATGGGCCGGACTGCCATATGCAGAAGAGGGTAATTCAGAGGATTCTGATGAACCCGAAACAATCGTCCTTATACGCCTATCAATTGCTTCAGCAAACTTCATGCTGTGTACATCATCGAGTAGAGATGCATCATCCGGCAACTGTTCCGCATTTAGGAAAGCAACATAGATTAATTTTGCTTCCTGAGGCAGATTTTTTCTAAACTCTTCAATTGCTTTTTGTTGCTCCGGCGTCCATGCTGCACTATAAGTAACCGCATCGTTGAGCAACCATCCATAGCGCTCGTGCAACTTGATAAGCCCGCCCACGCCCATTATTATAAAGAGCATGACGTACATGCTCATCATGGCGTAGGAGGTCACACACAGCATCACCCTCAAGGAAGATAATCCAGATGAGCCTGTTCCGACATTATTCATTACCACTCACTTATACCACAATCACAGGCCACATGCAAGCGGAATCCGCTTTATTACATTCGCGGAGCTGCAGCATTCAGCTGCATATTGATGTCCTTATGCTTGTGCTGCAGCGGACCAAGACTGGCCTCATGTCTGGCAACTTTTTCACGTGGCTCAGTATAAAGACGACGGTATGCGGCCACTCGAGAAACAAGCAAACGCTCCACGGCATTGCCTATGCTACTCTTAATTTTATCCTGAAGCTCAAGGGAATACTGCACAATCTCACTACACAGGCGACGTGCCACAACGTAATGAATAACAGAACCCAACACCCATACCAAACCGGCAAGAGCGACAGAAAGAATGGCAAAGAATTGTAGCCCAAAGATACCAAGTATGCCGGCCAAAATAAAGAACAGGCAAATAAAAATACAACAGGCACTCATCCACCCCACATGGGCATTGAATGTCTTATTGAAACTGCTGCGAAGCTTGATATCCGCGAAGGGCTTATAAAGTTCACGCCCCATGCGCACCCTCAACTCTTCCAAATCAGCCCTGAGCGTTTCATCCGGGAACTCACCGATTTCACACTCCAGAGTTTTCTTCATGCGTGGGCGCACACTTCGCCAATGGCTCATGCATGACAACACAAAATTGCCATCACTGGTTTCCTGTTGGAAAAGAACCTCGCTTCGCAAAGCTCTGTAATAGAAGCGCTCCGTACCGGCCCCCATGAGCTCCAGACGCAGGAGCGTGACGGGAGAAAGGAACCAGCCGAGCGTTTTCTGCAACTTATTGATGGTGGAAGGCAGAGCCCTCATGGCCGCCTCGGCATAGGATTCCGTGCAACTCTCCAGGCTGTCGCGCTGGCGCTCCAGGAAATAGTCAATTTCCTGCTCAATACCGGCCAGGAACCCACTATCCGTACGGGCCACACGTTCACGAGCCACAAGGATTGAGCCCTGTTTGCGAGTCAATTCCTTAGCGCATTCCAGCAGATGTCGGATTGCAGAACGTACGCCACCTGGTTGCCCAAGAGCATCCTTAACCAGCTGCAGGAACGACTCCATGTTTTCACTGCTACTGTTGGGATTAACAAAACAGATAGGAAGAGGCCCGCCTACCTGAGTTCGGCTGAATTCACGCAGCGCATCCTTCAGTTTAAGGGCAGCCTCTGCCCCCAGAGCTTCCGTATGGGTAACCGCGACAAGACACGATGCGCGCTGGGTATCTTTGAGCGCTGCCATCTGTGGCCACACGGGAGAAGCCTCGTAGCTGCGCCCATCCACCACGGCTATGACAACATCGGCACCTTTCAACAAGCGGCCGACGGTCGAAGCAACGGCTTCGTCAGCACAGGATTTAGTATCGACCAATTCAAGCCCACAGAGATTTTCGAGTGGAATGAAGCGCGAACAAGTAGCATCCCCATCCTTGCATCGATAGCGCCAGCATACATAATCCTCGGTCAGCGGTACCCTGGCTATGAGCGGGTACTCCGCAATAGCCGCCAGAAGAGCGGACTTACCGCAATTTTCACCACCGATTACCATAATGCGACGGTCTCTATCCAGAGCACGGTCTGCGGCAATCACAGCGTCTACCAACTCATTAAGGGATTCATCCTCAATGTCTGAGCATAGTTCAACAGCCTGTTGCGCCCAGTAGCGTGCACGGCTCTCTTCAGTTCTGAAACTACGACTCAGCATATCCGCGCACATTATAAGCACTTCCCCCGCGGTTGTCCATACCAAAAATCATCTAATTGCGTCCGCATTTTATCAGGGCTTACTGAACGAGCTCTTTTCAAGTCATGCAGCAACAGCAGAGTTGCAGCCGGCAACGAAATATGCTAGACTCCCCGCCGTGAATGTAAGACTGGCCATCTTAGCGGTTGTCATGAGCAGCCTGCTGACATGTTGCGGTGAGCGTAAAAGCTCGGCGCAGCGATTTGCCGAAGATGGTATTCTGCTGATAGGTAACAACTCCGAACCTCAGAGTCAGGATCCTCACAAGGCCACCTCAGTAGCTGACGGGAAAATTATAGCGGCATTGCTCGAGGGTCTGGTGCGTCCGTCTGCGCAGAAAGACGGAGATGTGCTACCCGGTACGGCTGAACGCTGGGAACACAATGAGCGTGCGGATGTGTGGACCTTTCACCTGAACCCGGCGGCTCAATGGAGCGATGGTACTCCGCTGACGGCGCAGGATTTTGTTTATGCATACAAGCGACTTCTTCACCCGCAATTTGCCGGTCGATATGCCGAGATGCTTTACCCCCTGCTCCATGCCGAAGACTTCAATAAAGGCCTATGCCCGTGGGATGACGTCGGTGTTAAAGCTCTTGATAATCACACGTTACAGCTGACACTTATCGGGCCGACACCTCACTTACCCCGCTTGCTGCTGCACTTCACCTGGTTCCCTGTACCGGCTCACAAAGTGGAAGAGATGGGAGGCATGCTGGACCGACGCAGCCTGTGGACACGCCCCGAGTGCTGGGTCGGCAACGGGGCCTATGTGCTGGATACGCACCGATTCAACGACTACCTGAGTGTCAGGCCGAACCCGCTCTATCTGCGTGCCGCCGATGTCAGAAATAAGGGAGTGCGCTTTCTCCCCATCGTCAATGGATATACAGAAACCCGCATGTACAAGGGTGGCAAACTGCACATTACCAACAATGTCCCCCCTGAAATGCTGGCGCACGCCCGCACAGAATGCACCGGTGATTACTGTCAGGACCCCTATTACTGCACCATTTTTTATCGATTGAATACCACACGGGCACCACTCAATGACCTGCGAGTACGCCGCGCCCTCCATCTGGCTATCAATCGGCAAGCCCTTGTAGGTAAAGTGGTGCGAGGTGCAGGTAAGCCCACAAGTACCTTCACTCCGCCGGGGGCCGGTTATTCGGTAACGCCCCCAACCGAACCAACCACTCAATCAGAACGGGAAGAGTTAGCTCGTCAATTACTGGCAGAGGCAGGCTATGAGGGTGGCAAGGGATTCCCCGTGCTGGAACTCATGACCACATCGCGCGATGTGCAGCGAGTCATGGCAGAAACCATACAAGCCATGTGGGAGGAAGTGCTCGGCATACACGTTGACATTCGTTCCTGCGAATGGACGGCCTACAAGGCCGCCCAGCAGAATATGGAGTACGACATCTCCTCCTCCTCGTGGAGTGGCGACTACCTCGACCCGGCCACCTTCGTGGAACTGTGGCGCACAGGCGGCGGCAATAACTGCACCGGCTGGGGCTCCGCTGAGTGCGATAATGCTCTGGCTGCAGCACGCTCCACCGGCAATGCCGATGAACGCCGAGCCCACCTGCGACGAGCAGAAGAAACCATGCTGAGGGAAATGCCCGTTCTCCCGCTCTACCACAGCGAGCGCACCTATCTGCGTTCATCCCGTCATATCAGTGGCTGGCAACCGCGCCTGCTCGACAATTTCCCCCTCGATGCCGTTGAAGTTAAACCATGATTAAGTTACTGTTCAAGCGTATAGCACAGGGCGTGCTCGTGGTTTTCGTGCTCGAAACGATTACCTTCTTTCTGGTGCGCATGCTGCCGGGAAATCCGTTCCTGGGGGAAAGAAAACTGCCGCAGCACGTCATGGAGCAGCTCAATTCCCTCTACGGACTTGACCAGAGTGCTCTCGTGCAATACTTCAACTATTGGAAAAATATCCTCATCGCCGGTGACTTCGGGCCTTCGCTTGTGCGCGAGGGACTGCAGGTGAGTGATATTATTGCGGAGGCCTTCCCCGTCTCACTCTGGCTGGGTATACTCGGCATGGCCATCGCCATCGTCGTGGGAATACCTGCGGGCATGCTCGCAGCTTGGTGGAAAAACCGTTGGCCCGATGCCGCCCTGATGTTTGCAGCCATGTTGGGTATCTGCATGCCGGCATTTGTGATTGCGCCGATTTTCGGCAAGACTCTTGGTATGCACGTACCGGGGCTGAGTGTGGCCGGGTGGGATGACCCGCTCTGTGCCGTACTGCCTGCACTGACGCTGGGGCTTATCAACGCGGCCTATCTGGCACGTCTTACCCGTGGCGGCATGCTCGAGGTGCTCTCACAGGATTTCATGCGCACCGCACGAGCCAAGGGAGCGGGGCCGGTTCGTATGCTGTTTGTACATGCTCTGCGCAGCGGGTTGCTGCCTGCAGTGTCGTATCTCGGTCCGGCTTTTGCAGCCCTCATCACCGGTTCTTTTGTTGTAGAAACATGTTTTCAGGTACCGGGCATGGGTTTGCACTTTGTGAATGCCACAACTGACCGAGACTACTTCCTCATTCAGGGGCTTGTGCTCTGTTACGGTGTTCTGATTGTGACCGCCAACCTGGTGGTTGACCTTGTATTAGTGGCTCTTAACCCCCGACTTCGCACACAAGGTGCGGCTTGATGAACATGGCAGCTCAATCATACACGCAAGGTAATTCTCTGTGGAAGGACGCTTGGCTGCGCCTTTCCCGCAACCGTGCGGCGATGGCCTCGCTGAGTTTCCTTATCCTCATGGTGATGGCCTGTTTTGTGCTGCCCCTGTTCCCCTGCATTGCAAACCCCAATGCCACTGATCTGAACAACATTGCAGGCCCCTGCTGTTGGGAGCACCCCTTCGGTACAGACCAACTGGGACGTGATTTACTGGCTCGCGTGCTCTATGGTGGCCGTATTTCCCTGTTGGTGGGTCTGGTAGCTACGGTTGTGGCGCTCATTATCGGTCTGGTATACGGGCTGATTTCCGGGTACGTCGGCGGGCGGACAGATGCACTGATGATGCGAACTGTCGATGTGTTGTTTGCTCTCCCGTTCATCGTTCTTGTTATTGTATTCTCACTCAGTATTGAAGAGCCCAGCCGACAGCTTACGGCCTCTATCGTTGAACTGACCGGGTGGCGCCGTGAGGCCGTGGCCCCCATTCTGGGACTGGTACCGCTCTTCATTGCTATCGGTGCACTCGGCTGGCTTACACTGGCGCGTATTGTCCGCACGCAAACTCTGGAAATTAAATCTCAGGAGTATATCATGGCAGCTCAATCGCTCGGTCTGGGGCACATGAACATTCTGTTCCGTCACATTGCCCCCAACCTGCTGGGAACGGTCGTCGTCTACACCACGCTGGCCGTGCCGGGCATTATGCTCACCGAGTCCACCCTTTCCTTTATCGGGTTGGGTGTCAAGGCGCCGAATTCCTCTTGGGGGACACTCATCAAAGAAGGAGCTGACCGCATGGAGGTCACCCCGGAACTCCTGATATTCCCCGCTGTATTCTTCTGCCTGACTCTGCTGGCACTCAATTTCCTGGGTGACGGGCTGAGAGATGCCATCGACCCGAAGTCTGCTAAAGATTAAACAGTTTGACCTAACTTCTTGTCGGGGAGAAAGTAATATTGCACAATGGCGGCGTATGAAAAAATCGCCGCTTCACTCCCTGCACCAACGACTCGGCGCCAGTATGGCTCCCACAGCCGGGTGGAATATGCCCCGGCAATATACTGATTTGATTCGTGAACATCTCGCTGCACGCGCGGCCTGCGGATTGTTTGATATCTCTCACCTCGGCAAGTTCCGCGTAGTGGGTAAAGAGCTGCCTGCCTGGCTCGATGCTCACCTGAGTAACAGTATAGCAGATTGCAGGGATGGGCAGATTCAACGGACACTCATGCTCCGACAGGATGGCGTTATTCTCGACCGCATGACGCTGCTGCGCGAAAATCAGGAGCGTTTCTTTCTCATCGGCTCAGCCTCTCTGGCAGATGCTGATTTTGACATCCTCAGCAGACAAGTGCAGAACGCCGCTGTTGAAATCACGAACGAGACGGATTCGCTCTGCATACTTGCCCTCACAGGGCCGGACAGTAAACGAGTATTAGCGTCAACCTGGCATGAAATACCTATTCCGGCTCAAGGGGCATTCTGCACGTTTCGCCGGGGAAATCAGCGCTGTATGTTACTGCGAAGCGGTTTGATGGCGCCTGATAGCTTTGAGTTGATATGTCCGGCCTCGGCCGGTATTGCCTGGTTTGAACAACTCATGGTTGCCGGAGCCGTGCCCTGTGGACAAATTACCGGCGAATACCTGCGCATTCGCAATGCACGGGCGAATATGGAAAATGACATCAATCACCTTACCCCCGCTGCAGGTTCACTGCATCATTTATGCTCAGAAAATAAAAATTTCAAGGGAGCAGATGCCATACGGAACGACTCACCACCGACTCACAGAATCATATCCCTGCGAAGCACTGCACCCGGCATGACATTCGAACCCGGTAGCGAAGTTCGTAATCTGGACGGGTATGTGGTGGGTAATGTCACCAGCGCGACTCAGGCCGCAGCCGGTGGTCACAGCTACGCTATGGCCTATGTCAGTACCACTCATACAGCCCCCGGTACCAGACTGCACGTAACAAGTGGGGGCAGTTCTGTCCCGGCAATGGTCGAAGATACCGAAGTTTGCTGAGCCGGCTTGAATGAAAAACCGGGGCGAAGCCAAAAGGCCTCGCCCCGGGGTGTTGAAACAAAATCAATAGCTGCGAGCCCAGAGCACTCGGCGCGTGGTAGGACGCCCGGTAAGGATACAGGGAGCCTCGGGACCGGAGCCCATTTCGCCGTGGG
This sequence comes from Akkermansia sp., assembly GCA_017471985.1. GTDB lineage: Bacteria > Verrucomicrobiota > Verrucomicrobiia > Verrucomicrobiales > Akkermansiaceae > Akkermansia. The sequence goes on from JAFURE010000118.1 coordinate 54,824, forward strand.
GGATACAGCGAATGGAGATACGCAGGCTCTTGCCAAGCTCCTCTTCCTCCTCGGGGGAACCATCCCAGGGGCAGAGCAACCAGTCCGCATCGGTACCTGCGCTGAAGTTAGCCTTGAGGTCCTCAAGGTTATCACAGGGGCGAATGTGACTGTCACGGAAGTTGAGCTGACGCTGCAACAGGCTGTTCTGCACATCCTCGAGCAGTTCAACAGCACCGGCCACAAACTCATCCTCAGAGATGAAGCTCTTGTCGTTGCTGGCCTTATCGCGGCGGGAAATACAGACGGAGCCCTTCTCAAGGTCACGCGGGCCGATTTCCACACGTACGGGCACGCCCTTCTTCACCCACTCCCACTTCTTGGTACCACCATTGAGGTCGCGGGTGTCCACCTGCACACGCACTGGCAGACCATGGAAAGTCTGAGCGATGAGTTTATCGGCCAAAGCCTGGCAATGGTCGAGAATTGCCTGCTTCGTGTCGGCCTTGGGTGTGACGGGAATGATGACAATCTGACGGGGAGCCACACGGGGCGGGCAAACCAGACCGTCATCGTCGGAATGAGCCATAATGAGAGTGCCAATCATGCGGGTCGATACGCCCCAGGAGGTTGTCCAGGCATACTGGCGCTCATTGGTGCGACCGGCAAAGGAGATGTTCTGAGCCTTGGCAAAGTTCTGCCCCAGGAAGTGGGAGGTACCGGCCTGAATAGCCTTGCGGTCCTGAACCATAGCCTCAACCGTATAGGTACGCACGGCACCGGGGAATCGCTCGTGGGCAGTCTTTTCGCCGGGGATGGAGGGCACAGCAAGCACATCGCGCTGGAAGTCCTCGTACACCTTGTGCATGATGGCAGTTTCCTCTTCAGCCTCCTGCTGAGTTTCGTGAGCGGTGTGCCCCTCCTGCCACAGGAACTCGGCCGTACGCAGGAAAATACGCGGGCGCATCTCCCAGCGCATGACATTGCACCACTGGTTGACTTTGAAAGGCAGGTCACGATAGCTCTCGAGCCAGCGGGAGAAAGCTGCACCAATCACCGTCTCGGAAGTGGGGCGAATCACATACTTGTCTGTCAGCTCGCCGCTGGGAATCATCCTGGTCTTGCCGGTTTCCGGGTCCTTAACAGCCTCCAGACGGTGGTGAGTCACCACGGCACACTCGGTAGCGAAACCTTCAGCATGCTCAGCCTCCTTCTCAAGATAAGAAACCGGGATAAGCATGGGGAAGTAAGCATTGGTGTGACCTGTGCGCTTGAACTCAGCATCCATCTGCTGCTGAATGAGCTCCCAGATAGCATAGCCCCAAGGCTTAATGACCATGCAACCGCGCACCTCGGAGTTTTCTGCGAGGTCGGCGGCTTTGATTACCTGCTGATACCACTCGGGGAAATCCTCTGCGCGAGTGGGTGAGATTGCGTTCTGTTGTGCCATACGGAATTGATTATGCTATGTTGTTCAAAAAATGTCAATGATTTTAATCAGGTTGATTCTGCATGCAGCGGTAATTGAAAAGCGCCAGAGCTCCCATGACGAAAACCATCCACAGCGAGCCCAGAATCAGGAAAAAGAATGTCAGAAAACACGCAAAGGCAAGACTTAAGCGGTGCATGGACTGAGCAGAGCGCATAAGACCGTGCATAATCTGCCCTCCGTCCAGCGGGAACACAGGCAGCAGGTTCAGCAGGCTCCACCATACGCTTATCTGCACCAGATAAAGCGCAAATACCATCACCATGGGCGGATACATCTCCATGAATACAGCAGGAATCTGCCCCTGCAGGAGTCCGCCCAGCACAGCAAGGGCATCCGCAGGATTGCCAAGAATAAAGGTGAGAACGATAGTCACCAGCATCACCGGCAACAGAGAAGCGAGAGGCCCGGCTGCCGTCATTAAAATACCCTGCGTACGGGTCAAACGTGCACTCTCATTGCAGGAATCAGCTCCGAGCCATGCCAAATAAATCTCCGGCTGACCACCACCAAGACATCGCCCCACCAGCGAGTGCCCCATTTCATGTGTCAGCAGACAAAGGAAAAGAGCCACAGCAAACAGCGCCACCCCCGGCACACCCGCAGAAAAACCGGTAAAGAGGGCACCCAAAAGTAACAGCATCACCCACAGCGAGGGATGAATGGTAACCTGTACCCTGAATAAAGTGAAGCTAATCATGTGTGCTGCTTATTTTATGCCGCGTCAAGTCAGTAAACAAGCCACACGCACGCCATACAGCCCATCATGTCAGAAAAAACAGACATTATGAGCCGGATTTTCTCTTAACTGCGCAGAAACAGAGTCATCGCAGCAGAGCATAGGCCAGAATATTGGCGTTTATCTGCCGGGCATTTCCAAGCTCACTTCCACCGCAACAACAGCAGTTGCGGGAATTGGCGCTGTCGTTTAAGCCATCTGCTGAGTAAATGATAACCAGCTTTCCATTGTGAGTCACGCCCTCCAGATGACCGGCTGTCGGTCGAGCCCCGGCCTGAAGAGCCGTGATGGGAAAAACGGTTGAAAATACCGGGTGAGACATGGCAATGGGTTGCAGGGACTGCTCACCGAACAGGGCTGACATCTCCCTCCGGAACGCCCTGTCCCACTCTGCGCTGGAGCAACCGGCAGATGCGAGCAGAAAACCGCCGCCCTCCACGAACTTTTTCAAGTTCTCACGTTCCTTTGCCGTCAGCGTGAAATTACCTTCTCCCGTCATTACGACAAAAGGAAAACGGAACAACTCGTCATTATCCATACGCACGGCACGAAAGCTACGAGAGGTATTGATACCCGTGCGTTGCTGAACTGTACTCAGAAACTCGTCACTGAAGCAGCGCGAGGTCTTGGTGCCTGCGTAAATGAGGTTGCCACACTGAACCACTCCCTCCTTTGCTATCAGAGGAAGGGCCATCACTAAGAATAAAATGATAATGAGCTGTTTCATTGTTAATGAGAGAAATATGAACGTACGGCGTCACGGTAAGGTGCCGGTACTATTTCAGAGCCGGAATTGAGATATGCAGGAGCCTCTGCGTGCGGAGAAACGACTGATGAGCCGACAGGGGTAGCCCCCTGCTTTGTCGGCTGCCGGCTCCCCGCCGAAGGGCCTGTGCTACGTCCACGGGATTGCCGCTGCGACATGCGCGAGCGCGATGGCCCTATCAATTTGCCACCAGGCGCATTGGGCATGTACGATGAACCATTGCCACTACCCACACCGTAACCGGGGCTCTTGCCCTGGCTGCGGTTCTTCATAGCATCGAGAAGTTGTTGCAGAGTGTTACCGGCCGCCGAGCACATATTGCTGCGGCATTGCTGCGCGGCATTGGTGCAACTTTCGGCGGAACATTCCTGGCTCTGCAATTGCTGCATTCCTTCCAAAGCCTGTCGAGCATAGGAATGAGCGTCTGCCGGGTGGTGAGCGGAACTTTCAGCGACAGCCTGATCCATGAGCCCTTCCACCCCTGCCTGCTCGCAGGCATGACGCATAGCGAACACCTGTTGATACATGGGCAGTAGGCTCTCATGTCGTCCCAGTTCCTCCAGCAGAGGGCTCAGGGAATCCTCCCACTCGATATACTCCTGCATGATGGTGGCCTGTTCAGCCCCCAGTCCTTCCAATTTACCGGGTTCCGACGTCGAGGCTGCGCCATATTCATCCATAAACAGGCGATAAAGCCGAACCTGCTCTGACTGCCGCTCCAGCAACTGAGCAAATCGCAATCTCGCCTCCATGGCACGTGCAATCAAGGCCACCTCAGCCGCCTGCTGAGTTTCGGCCTTCAGCTCAGCACTGAATTGCCCCAAACGGGATAGCATGCGCTCCACTGCCGCTGAATCAGGAGCCGTCATCTCACTGAGATTTTCATCGAGCACACTGACAATCTGCCGCGAAAGCTCGGAAAGCTTGCCATCCATATCAAAGACAGGGAAATCCGCGGCAAAGGTGCGGGCTAAGTCTCTCGCCTGTTCCATTTCCCTGCGCGCCGCAGACAAATCTCCTGATTTAAGCGCCTCAACCGCTGCTGCGATAGCGGCCTCGAGCTCTACGTAGCGAGAGAGGAATTCATCATAGGAGAGCTCCATTTGCAGAATACGGGCATATTCGCTCTCGGAAATTACGGTTACTCTGGTGGTAGGAGACGAAACAATGTTGAATCGGAAAGGATTATCATCCCCCACCTCAGCACGCAGTTCCAGCACATCACCGGCTCTTAAGCCCAGAGCAACGGTATCGTATGTTTGTGTGGCTGTATGTGAGCGAGCATTTTCCGGCAGAACGGAGATTCCGTGCTGACGATAGGGAGCCAATGCTTTGTAGAGGTTAAAGCGATTGAGAGCATAATCATCCTCAGCCTTCACCTCAACTGCCAGAGGCTGCCCCACAACAAGATAAGAGCCATCCTCGGGTTTGTTGATACTGACCGATGGCGGCGTGTCCGGCAGAACAGCCAGACGAATATGAACAGGGGTATCGGCTTCACGACCGGCGGCATCTTTCACCTGCAGGGTCAGCGTGCCGGCCTGTCGCAGTGGAAGCTCAGCAGTCAATGATTTACCCGAGACACGAACCTTGACTTGTTTCTGCTCAGATTCTCCTGCCGCTGAAAAGTAGCCATAGCCCCCCGTAATTTCAGAGCTGCAGTTCAGAGTAAACGCAACAGTTGAACCGTCGGGAACTCGAATTTCGCTACCACCCAGCACATGCTCTGTCGGTTGAAGTCCGGTGTATGGTAAAGGTGTAACCACAGCTTGTCCAGACAGGATTCGCGGGCTGTAACTCACCTGAACAGGCACATAATGGCTGCGTGCCCGACCGTCAGCTGTTGCAAAAGCGACCTCACAGGGGGCTGTTACTTTCTCGAGAACACGCACAAAACTGCCATCCTGAGCACGGAACACCGGCAGTACCTGCAACGGTACTCCATCCGCTCGTAACAATAATCGCAATTCGGATGGTGGCGTATCACCCTCCACACGACAGGAAAGCGAGATATCCTCACCGAAATGCACAATCGGCTTAGTTGGCAGCAAAGAGAAACGGTAGGGAGAATAGGGCGGAACGTCCTCGTGCGGTTGTAACAGGCGAGCCGCAAGCGTGCTGAAGATTACCGGTGATACGCTGTATAGGCCAATGAAAACTGCTGCTGCCACTGTTGGCACCAGAACCGCTATCAGATAACGCCGCAGAGCCGGATAATGCCCCCGTGCTCGGCGAACGGCCTTTGCAGCCTGTTGTTGAGCCTGCTCAGTCAGCCAATCTGTCAGTTCACCCCGGGATTGTAACGGAAGTTGCAGTGTGCTGCTGATGGTATGACGCTCATCCTCATTGAGCGCATCAAGCTCCATGGGAAGCCGATATGCTGTATGTACAGCCTTCCACAGCACAGGTAACAACAGAACGCCTGGAACCCACAGAGCGTACTCATACAGAGCTTCACGGGTGGAATCACTCAGAACAAATCCCCAGTCCACCAGAGCGGCCAATACCAATAGCCCTCCCATAATAGCAAGAACCCAGCTCAGCCCACAAAAGAATTGAGCCACAAAACAGGCCAGACGCGCCCAATTTAATTCTCTGCGAAACTTCTTCATGCCAGGCCTTTCCTTCTGCGAATGAACCACATAATACCCAGGCAGCCAACCATGAAGGTCAGCACCTGCCATTCTGCCCAGATCGGGCAATAAACATCTTCCATCGCACTGACGCCGGGCGGCATAGCAAATATAGTGGCAATCTGTTCCTTGCTGAGTAGCGCAGGCAATACCTGACCACCGGTACGCTCCGCCACCTGAGCAGGGAGCTCCGGATTAGCATTCAGATTATCGGCCTCGGTGGGCAACGCGCGCACCGACAAACGACATTCAGGTGACGGAGTCCCCTCAGCCGCGGTTCTCATGAGATATTCCCCGGGCGGCAACGGCTCAAAGGCACATTCAAACCTCGGTAGTGATGCGGTGGCTACCGGTACAGCCGTCTGATTTCCCACGACTTGTCCATCCGACAGATTGATGACCTGAACATTGACATGTCCGGGAGTTCCCAATCCTCTCCATGCCAGACGGCAACGAACAGCTTCTCCCTGCTGAACGGCGGAACGGTCTGCATGAATCGACAAATCGTAACCGGGCATGAACTCAGCAGCGGTCTGAACCCAGGGGAGGAATCTTCGCCAGAACTCACGATACATGTTGCCATGGATACGGGCATCGGGGTAAAAATCCCATTTCCACAGACCTTCACCATTCAGGCAGGCAACAGCCCCAAGTCCCAGCGGCATCATTGCCAGCATGGGTGTATCTCCCCCATCAGCAGCAGCCAGCACCTGAGCCTGCGGCCGCAATGCCTTAACGGGGCAGACATCCTCCAGTTCCGGCAGTTCCCGCCATACTTTGTGGGCAGATTCAGGTAACAGGCGCCCAAAAAGTCCGGCTACTTCTCCTTCAGCAGTCGGGCGCAGGCGGTGAACGGTAGCGGGTTCATCACTCCATTCGAAGGGAGAAAGCTCGTTGAGCGGAGCCAGATTCCCGGCATGACAGCGACCACGAGCCAAAACCAGTATACCGCCCTGCTCCCGAACCCAGGAAACAAGAGCTTGCGCAGCTTCCTCATCGAGCAAGTGTTCCATTCCCTTGCCGAGTACCACAATGTCATAGCGCCGCAGACCTTCTGAGGTCATAGGCATATCGGGAGTTTCGGCGGGCGCAGCGTCATCATCACCACTGTTAATGTGGTAAAAACGTTTCTCATTCAGTCTGTGAACGGAACGGACATCAAATACGCTCTGTTCACGCAGGTACTGAGCCAGGAACTTGCTGTCCCAGTACGGCGCGCCCTCGGCCAGAAAGACTCTTATACGGGAGTTAACCTCTCTGACGGTTATCAGAGCAGAGTTGTTATCAGTGCGGGATTCTCCCTGCTGAGGAGCAACTCGCACCCTGTACTCCCCGGCTGCAGCTGTAAGGGGAAAATCAACAGATTGCACCTCATTTTCCGACAGATTGAGTGTTTTCTGCAATACAACGGTTTCATCTTTCCCTATCAGCTCCACCTGAACCTGCAGATTCCCCATGCGTGTATTGCGCACTGTGGCAGTCAGAATGGTTTGAACTCCGGGATATGCCTGCACAAAGGGGTGAGGAGTCGTCACTATAATATCAGGAGCCTGCCATGTGCTCCCCAGCGGGACGGTGTGAACCGGGCATGACGCAGCACCGGCCCGAGCCACAAGTTGTTGCAGTGTCTGAGGTTGGGTATCGCGGCCATCTGTAATCATCACAGCACCCGCTACGGTTCTGCCACTTCGACGCAGACTTTCTATGCTGCCGGCCATGGCTGACATCACGGCAGATGCCTCCCCCTCAGCCGGTTGAGCCGCCAGTTCCTCGGCAGATGTGAAAGTACGAGCAGCCCCATCAAGTGCCACCCAGCGAACATCTCGCTCAGGAACATCGGCCAATTGTTGTACCACGCGAGCAGCGACAGCAGAGCGAGGCTCTGCCTGTGGGTCATCTGCCACAGGAGCAGCCATCGAGGCTGACACGTCAAGGCCGACCAGCCATACGGGCGCATTTGCTGAGGGGCGTTGCTCCACGTGACCGGGATTGAGCAGAAGAGCCAATCCCGCGGCTGTGCTCAGGATGGCCATCGTCAGACACACCCCGCCCCACAGAATGCCCAATCCACGAGCAGCGCGGATGCAAAGGCCCCCCACTACCACAAGCACGATAAGAGCCAGCGGCAACAATACAGGCAGTGGAAGTAAGGGCTGTATAATCATGAGGAGATATGATTTTTCTTTACCACAGGTCGACGACAGATAAGAAGTTCCATCATAAAGAACAGAAGAGCCGATGCCAACAACCAGGGCCAGAGCGGAATACGCCCGGTAAAGGCGGAATTATCGGTGGCGGCCCGGGCTTCCATGACGGGAGCATTGACAGATGGCGTGAAGGTCTGCAGGTCAGACTCGGTAGCCGGAAAATTCACGGCAACGGTGTGCAGAACAGTATCCCCGGCAACCCAGCGGTACACTCCGGGCATGGCCGGCTGTTCAGACTGAAGTTGAGCAGCATAAGACTTCACGGGCAGTTCTGAGCCATCTTCGGCAAGCAGTCGCACGATTGAAGGATCCGCCCCAAGGGGAAGCTCAAACAGCAGAAAGTCACGTCCGGCAATAAGCTCCGAATCATTCGTGCTGCTGCGGGCGTGAAGAAGTTGCTCGGCCAACAGGGGCAGAAACATGGGTGAAAAGCCCAGTCTGCTATATCGAGCCGTCACCGGCATATTCCATATCAACAGGTTGGAGCACCCCATAGGTACACGAACCAGAGCAGGAACGGAGTCTCGATAGGAAAGCAGTACTTTGGCAGACGGCGGCAGCAACTTCTGAATATCAGCACCCAATCTCGAGTACATACCCGCTTTCTGCAATTCCTGAGCAAGTGCATTTTCATCGAAGAGAGAGAACGAATCATCGTTGATGTCACCCTTGCTGACCTGCCAACTTTCGCCATCAGTGCGAGTCTCACCTGACAGATATCCCTGTTCTCCCTTCAAAAGCGGAGTCAGCGCAGCATCTTTCTGCATGTCAGGTACAATCAGAACGGTTTCCCCGGCGGCTAACCTGCGCTGAATAGCCGCAACATCATCTGCTCCGGGGGCATGCCACACCACGAAATCAGCCCCATTTTCAGGAATGGCCGGCAAATGCAGAGTGCGCAGGAAGGGTGTATTTTCCAACGCTCGCTGCATGAAACCTAAATGAGCACGATCCGCAGCAATAGTCACACAATCCAGCTTGTCTGCCACCGGAACCACCAAATGGCGAACATTATCACCGGAATAGGAATCCGGCTCGATTCCTGCACTGAGAAGCCAATCGCCGGAAGTTTCGGGAGCAACCAACTCAAATTGCACGACACTGTTACTGCCGCAGGTTAACTCACAGGGGTGAGAAAGGCGAACATTACCCGCCGACAGCGACACATTAAGCGGTACTGTGCCGCGGCGAGGAGCCGCTCCCTGATAGTGACGCAGCTCTACCCTCAGCGTAACCTTCTGCCCGGGCAACGGCTTAGCCGGGGTCATGCGCATGGCCGCCACAGATGTATTTTCAACTGACGAGGTTTGCGCCACATTGACACAGCAGAGTTCACCATCTCGAATTTCCAGAGCATCCAAAGCTGTTTTCATGCCGGATGTCTGGAAGTCAGATATCAGTAACACCTGCCCCTGTACCTCTTCCGGCAGGTTCCGCACCTGAGTCAGTGCGGCGGTGAGCGTTTCGCGCACATCACCGGCTGCCGCCGCACGGCTCTGAGTCCGGGCAAGTTCGCGCAATATCAGAGGTCGGGCACTTTCCGGCTTATCGAAGATAAAATGGGAGTAGCCAGCCAGAGTAGCAAGATTGAATCGGTCATTCGGTGCGAGATTCTGAACGATACTCTGAGCAGCACTCAACGCAGCATTCATGCGCACCAGTTGTCCGTCCGCAGCACCCATGGAGGCGGTATCATCCAGCACCAGCACCAGAGCACGTCCGCCTTCGCCCTCACGACTTCCTCCATAATAAGGCAACAGGAAAGCCAGCGCGAGACTGAGACAGAGCAAAGTACGCAGCACCAGCAGAATGATATCCTTCGGTCTGGCATGTCGAGACTGCAATCTCACCAATTCCTGCAGCAGCACAACCGAGCTGAAACGACGTTCCTTCGGGCGAGTGCGCGCCACCAGGTGCACCAACAGGGGCACCAGAGCGGCAGCTAAAAACCACCAGACAGGGTTATCGAAGGATATCATCATCGGGCAAGTGCATCGAATAAGGGATAAAAGGAACGGTCAGTTGTCGTACTCAGGAAAAGCATCCCCCGAGCCGCAGCCATAGCATACATGTGCTGCTGAATGGCATGCATGCGCTCAGCATAAACTCGGCTCAGCTCATCGGGGTTGCAGATGACACGAGCCCCGCTTTCCATGTCAACGAAACGGGCAAGCCCCTGCCCGTTCAGGCTCAGTTCGCCCTTGTCGAGCACCTGAACAAGAACGACCTTGCAGCCACGGTGTAGATAAGGATTGAGTGCCGACTGCAGAGCAGACATATCGCACAGGAAATCACTCACAATCATCAGCGTGCAGGGACGCTGAATCAGTCCCTTGGAGCGTTCCAGCGCCTGAGGCAGGTCAGTTTTGCCGCCGGCAGTGTTGTGCTCAAGCAGGTTCAAACAGCAATTGAGATGCGCTGCAGTAGTGCCGGGCTGGATATAGTGGCGCACCTTATCATCCACCAGTTGCAGCGATACTCGGTCATTCCCTCGCACGACCAGCCATGCCACGCAGGCAGCAAAGTGTGAGGCGTATTCCAACTTACTGATAGGGCCGAGTTCTCGATAGCCCATCGACGCCGAACTATCGACAAATAGGTGGCACTCAAGGTGTGTTTCATGCTCAAACGTCTTGAGCTGCAATCTGTCAGTTCGGGCGTATGCGCGCCAGTCAATCAGCCTCGGGTCATCACCGGGAGAATAAGCGCGATATTCCAGAAAGTCACTACTGCTGCCACGCCCCTTTGCCCGGTGACGACCGCTCAGCCACCCCTCGGCCATCATACGCACGGCAAAGCGATAATTCGCCAGCCGTGCCATATCTTCCGGTCGCAGTATGGAGGGAGCCTGAGCCATGAGTACTTTCCTTACATCAGGGAGTCAATGACTTTTTCCATACTCACGCCCTCACCGGTCGCGGTGTAATTGGGAATCAGACGATGGCGCAATACCGGGTGCAGCACAAGCTTAAGCTCCTGCTCACTCACACTCACCCGTCCTCTCAGCAGAGCCATGGCTCTTGCTGCGGCCACCAGGCACTGTCCGGCACGCGGACCGGCACCGCAGGACACATACTTGCGCACCATGTCAGGAGCATCGGGGGTATCCGGACGGGTGCTCTGCACAATCCGGACAATGCGGCTGTAAATGTCATCCGGTACAGGAATCTGTGTGACGGCACGCTGCATTTCCAATACCTTATCTGCTGTCAGAACAGCCTTTGCTTCGGGTCCCGTCGGACCGGAAGTCCGGCGCAGTATTTCCTCCTCCTCCGCCGGGGTGGGATAACCGATGTTAATCTGGAAGAAAAAGCGGTCAAGCTGAGCCTCCGGCAGCGGGTAAGTACCCTCATGCTCCACGGGGTTCTGCGTAGCGTACACGATAAAAGGTTCACTCAGCGAGCGAGAGGTTCCGGCCACGGTGACCTGTTTCTCCTGCATGGCCTCCAGCAGTGCAGCCTGAGTCTTGGGTGGTGTGCGGTTAATCTCATCTGCAAGCAGCAGATTGGTGAAAACAGGTCCCGGCACAAACTCGAAACTGCGCTTTCCCTCTGCGCTGCCCTGCAAAATCTCACTGCCCACAATATCGGCCGGCATCAAGTCAGGTGTAAACTGTATGCGCCTGAAGTTCAAGCCCAACACCTGCCCCAAAGTCGATACAAGCAGTGTTTTCGCCAGACCGGGAACCCCCACCAGCAAACAATGCCCACGGCACAGCAGCGCGGCCATCATCTGTTCAACCACTTGCTCCTGCCCAACAATAACCCGGGCTATTTCACTTCGTATTTCCTTAACAGTCTGCTGCAACTGTTGCCAGGTCTCTTCAGGTGTCGGTTTCATACGGTACGGACGTGAGGGGTATAATGGATTCTATCTTCCGCCATTCTACCACGTGTCAAGCCTGAGTCAAGCAAGGAATGGATGGATTTACCGACTTTTTTCGATAAATCCAACATTTTTTCTTTATTTCCTATTGACACACTAGGATAGCGAGTGTATTCTCTCCTTGTTCCTACTGCAATGATAGGCATTCTCTTATGAACAGACAATATCGATTTGAAACACTGCAGGTGCATGTTGGGCAGGAAAACGCAGACCCGGCAACAGATTCCAGGGCTGTGCCCATCTATGCAACAACATCATACGTATTCAAAGACAGTGCTCAGGCCGCCGGTCGATTTGCGCTGAGTGAGCCGGGGAACATCTATTCCCGCCTGATGAACCCCACATCAGACGTATTTGAAAAACGAATGGCCGCGCTGGAAGGAGGAGCCGCGGCACTGGCCGTAGCGACAGGCTCGGCAGCTATTGACTACGCCGTACGCAATATAGCAGGAGCCGGTGACCACATCGTATCTGCGGACAGCATCTACGGTGGGTCCTACAACCTGTTTGCACACACGTTGAAAGAATACGGCATAGCCAGCACCTTCGTTAATCTGCACCATACAGCGGAAATCGAAAAGTCCATACAGCCGAACACGAAGCTGATATTCATTGAAACACTGGGCAATCCGAATAGTGACGTGGCTCATATCGAACAGATTGCGGATATTGCACACCGCCACGGAATCCCCCTTATCGTGGATAATACCTTTGCCACGCCCTTCCTGCTGCGCCCTATCGAACACGGAGCAGATGTTGTCGTACACAGTGCGACAAAGTTCATCGGTGGTCATGGTACAGTCATGGGTGGTGTTATTGTAGACAGCGGTAAGTTTGACTGGACAGCTAACGACAAATTCCCCGGAATCACGCGCCCCAACCCGGCCTATCACGGTTTAGTTTTCAGCGAAGCCTGCGGCAATCTGGCCTACATCATCAAGATACGAGCCACTCTGCTGCGCGATCAGGGTGCAACCCTCAGCCCCTTCAACTCATTTCTTCTGCTGCAGGGACTGGAGAGCCTTTCTCTGCGGGTTGAGCGCCATGTGTCAAATGCTCTCAAAGTAGTCGAATATCTCAGTTCCCACCCGCAGGTCGAGAAAGTTAATCACCCGAGTCTGCCAACCCACAGGGATCACGAGCTTTACAACCGCTACTTCCCGAACGGAGCCGGGTCGATTTTCACCTTTGAAATTAAGGGCGGAGCTGATACTGCCAGAAAATTCTGTGAAAATCTCGAACTGTTTTCACTCCTGGCCAACGTGGCCGATGCGAAGAGTCTTGTCATACACCCGGCAAGCACAACACACAGTCAGCTCAGTGAGTTGGAACTGCAGTCCTGCGGTATAAAGCCCAACACAGTGCGTCTTTCTATCGGTATTGAGCACATTGAGGACATCCTTGCAGACCTTGACAGGGCGTTTACAATAGTGAAGTAACCATGAGCACGTATACCTCCATCGCACAGCTGATTGGCAGCACTCCTCTGTTGGAGCCGCGCAACTACAGCCGCAATCACGGACTGAAGGCTCGGCTTCTGCTCAAGCTTGAGTACCTTAACCCCACAGGTTCCGTCAAGGACAGAGCCGCTGTCAGCATTATCAATGATGCTGAGCAATCCGGTCGCCTGACTGCAGGTGGCACCATCATTGAACCAACGAGCGGCAATACCGGCATTGGTCTTGCAGCAATTGCCGCAGCACGGGGATACCGTGCGATTATGGTCATGCCCGAGAGCATGAGCGTGGAGCGCCGCAATATCCTGAAGGCCTATGGCGCACAAATCGTGCTTACCCCGGCATCTGAAGGCATGGCCGGCTCCCTGCGCAAAGCCGAGGAACTCCAGTCAGAAATCCCCGGCTCCATCATAGCCGGTCAGTTCGAAAACCCCGCTAATGCTCAGGCGCATATCGCCACCACCGGCCCGGAAATCTGGGACGATACAGAGGGGCAGGTCGACGTTCTGGTTGCCGGCATCGGCACAGGCGGCACCATTACCGGCACCGGCAAATACCTGAAAAGCAAAAAGGACACTGTAACGGTCATTGGTGTTGAGCCGGCGGCATCCCCCCTGCTCAGTGCAGGCCACGCCGGACCACATGCCATACAGGGAATAGGAGCAAACTTCATCCCCTCGGTGCTGGATATGAGTATTGTAGATGAAATTCTGCCGGTGGACAACGAAGTTCCGTTTACAAGCGCCCGCGAACTGGCTCAGACAGAGGGGCTACTGGTGGGCATTTCCTCCGGCGCTGCACTTTATGCGGCCACCCAAGTTGCACAACGCAGCGAAATGGCGGGCAAGACGATTGTTGCCATTCTGCCTGACAGCGCTGACAGATATTACTCAACCCCGCTCTTTGGTTCATGAACACCGTAAATTACCATCTCTATCTCGTTACCGATGAGATAGAGAGATGCCGCTACGGGTTACTGGAAACCGTTCGCCGAGCGGTTGAGGGTGGTGTGACTATTGTTCAATATCGCTCTGAGAAACTCAGCCACGACGAACAGCGACGCGAGGTTCTTCCCCTGCAGGCATATCTGCGCGGTGTGAATATCCCGCTTATTATCAATGATAATGTTCAGCTTGCCGTTGAAATAGACGCCGATGGAATTCACATCGGTCAGAACGACATGCCCGTGCCTGAAGCGCGAGCTCTCATTGGCCCCGGCAAGATACTGGGGCTTACAGTCACAACTAAGGAAGAGATGGCGGCTGTTAATACCGAACTTGTCGACTATCTCGGTTGCGGGCCTGTATTCCCGACCATTACTAAAGACGACGCCCCACCGCCGATGGGCGTGGACGGCTGGGCAGAGCTGGCACGCATGAGCCCCCTGCCCGTGGTAGCCATCGGAGGGCTGAATAAGGAACGCACAGCTGCCATCCGCGCCACCGGTCTGGCTGCAGGCGTTGCCGTTGTCTCCTATATCTGCGCCGCAGAGAACCCCACACTGGCAGCACAAGAACTGATATGAACGAGCTTACACACACTGCAGCTGATGTCCTGAGCAGATTGAGAGCAAAGCGCCCCCTCATTCTGAGCCTTACCAACAATGTTGTGCAGAACATTACCGCCAACATGCTGCTGGCTACCGGGGGCGTGCCGGTCATGCTCACTCACAGCGAAGAAATCCATGATTTGCTGCACAGTTGTGCTAATGGATTGCTGGTAAATGTGGGCACGCTTTCCGAGCAGCAGGCTCAAACGATGATAACAGCGGTGAAAGACGCCCAGAAAGCCGGTATACCCTGGGTGCTTGACCCGGTGGCCGTGGGCTTGCTCAAGTACCGTACTGAGGTATGCCGTACCCTGCTGCAGACGCCCCCCGCCATGATTCGGGGCAATGCTTCGGAAATCATCGCCCTTGCCGGTGCAGAGGGAGCCCTCTGTCGAGGTGTGGAAAGCACGGCCGAAAGTGCAGCCGCTCTGCAGGCTGCTCAATCTCTGGCCAGGAGTACCGGGGCCGCCGTGCTGGTAACCGGTGAAACAGATTATGCAACCGATGGAACCACCACAATAACCTGTCGCAATGGGGATGAAATCATGACTCGAGTGACAGGAGTCGGGTGTGCCATGGGTGCTCTGGCAGCTGCCTGTCTGGCCGGTGCCGACACACCGTTGCAGGCAGCCGCTGCAACTGCCGCTATTCTGGGCATAGCCGGTGAACGAGCCGCAGCAAAATGTCCCTTGCCCGGAAGCTTTGCAGCTCAACTACTCGATGAACTGGCTGCTCTGAGCCCGGATGACGTGGCAAAGTCTGCCCTGCTGGAGCAGATGTGACGTTTTGAGCTTGACTAAAATGAGACAGATAGTAGTATCTTAACATACACTTTCTCTCATCATGGCTACTATTCGCCCCTTCGCCGCAGTGCGACCGCCCAAGCAGTACGCAGAGCAGGTTTCCAGCCTGCCCTACGATGTTATGAACCATCAGGAAGCCTGCGCCATGGCAGCAGGTAATCCCTCCTCATTCCTTCACATCTGCCGAGCAGATATCGATACCTCAGAGGAAGCGATTCACGATACTGTCACCTACGAAAAGAGCCGCGACAATCTGCAGGATTTCATCCGCAAGGGATTTCTGGTGAGAGATGCCGCCCCCTACTATTATATTTACCGTCAGATGATGTGGGGTCGTGTGCAGACCGGTATTGTCGGCTGCGCCAGTGTGGATGAGTACCTCAATAACACCATTCTCAAGCATGAGCTCACACGTAAGGAAAAAGAGCTCGACCGCATCAATCACTTCGACACATGCTCCGCCCAGACAGAGCCCGTTTTCCTGGCCTACCGTAAGCACGAGGGTATTTCCACAGCCATTCGTGAGTGGATTAAGTTCCACAAGCCTGAGTATGAGTTCACCAGTGAGGATGGCGTAACCCACCTGCTCTGGCCTGTCACCGACAGCGAAGTCATTGAAGACATCCGCAAGGGATTTGAAGAGGTTCCGACCCTCTACATAGCCGACGGTCACCACCGCACGGCCAGTAGCGCAGCCGTAAGCGCCAAGCGCCGCGCTGAGCACCCGGACTACACAGGTGAGGAGGAGTTCAACTACCTCATGGCCGTTACCTTCTGCGATGAGGATTTGTTCATCATGGACTACAACCGGGTAGTAAGTGACCTCAACGGCATGAGTGCCGAGCAGTTCCTGGCGGCTATTGCAGACAAGTTCACCGTTACCCCCGCACCTGTTGGCAGCCCCTATGCCCCACGCCACAAGCATGAGTTCGGCATGTGCCTGGGCGGTACCTGGTACAGCATTACCGCCAGGGATGGCAGTTTCGATGCCTCGCACCCCATTGAGAGCCTGGACTGCGCCATTCTGCAGGCCAACCTGCTGGCTCCCATTCTGGGGATTGACGACCCGCGCACAAGCAACCGCATTGATTTCGTGGGGGGTATCCGCGGTCTGCAGGAACTTGAGGACCGTACAGGTAACGGCGTTGCATTCTCGCTTTACCCTGTCACCATGGCCGATCTCTTCCATGTAGCAGACAGCGGCGAAATCATGCCGCCCAAGTCCACCTGGTTTGAACCGAAACTGCGCTCCGGCCTGTTCCTGCATGAAATTGAGCGCTGATAACCCTCTTACTATACATACAACATGAAGATTCTCATTCCTACCAAGCTCGACAAAGCTGCTGCAGCCTCGCTGCGCGCAGCCGGTTATGATGTTGTTCAGGACGACGCGACGCCTATCGATGCCCTCGTTGCCGCCAACCCCGATGCAAGCGGGTTGATTGTGCGCTCCGAGAAAGTCACGCCCGCCATCATTGATGCTCTGCCCGGCCTCAAGTGCGTGATTCGAGCCGGTGCCGGCTACGACAATATTGATTACGTGTATGCCCGCACCAAGGGGGTAGACGTCATGAACACCCCCGGCGCTAACTCCAACGCCGTGGCAGAGGAGGTAATCGCCATGATTCTGGCGGCTTACCGCTATGTAATTCCGGCAGATGTCACCACCCGTGCAGGCGAGTGGAACAAGAAGAAGTACATGGGCCGCGAGCTTACCCGTAAGACGGTAGGTATTCTCGGTCTCGGCAACATCGGGCGCCTGCTCGTCAAGCGCCTGCAAGGCTTTGAGTGCACCGTACTGGGTTATGACCACTTCCTTTCCAAACAGCGCGCACTCAACATCGGCGCCACTCCGGCCACTATCGACGAGATTTTCTCCACCGCCGATATCATCTCCCTTCACGTTCCCGGTGGCCCCGCCACAAAGGGAATGATTGATGACCGACTTATCGGTATGATGAAAGACGGAGCCATGCTGGTGAACTGCTCTCGATACGGAGTAGTGGATGAAGATGCTATTCGACGTGCTCGTGCAGCCGGCAAGAACATCATCTATTGCACCGATGTACACCCCAAGGACACCGCGGCTCAGCAGCCCAGCGCCGATGTGGCTGACGTCATGCTGCCCCACCTCGGAGCCAACACGAAGGAAGCCAACAAACTTGCCGCCATGCGTGCAGCCTCGCAGATGGAAGCCTACTTCACCAGCAATGACACATCCTGTGTCATTAACGCCGAGAAACCCACCAACCTCAATCCCACCCACCTGCAGCTCGCAGCCATGCTGGGCAAGGTATGTTACCAGGCCGGTGGTTGCAAGCCGATTCGCAAGATTGAGTGCACCTTCTACAATAATCTGCGTTCGTACCGTAAGTGGTTCACACCATGGATTCTGCAGGGAGCAGTTCCCGGCGCAGAACAGGGCCTGATGCCCGCTGCGGCTGAGGCCAGTCTGCGTGAGCACGGCATTGTTTTCAAGGCTCGCGAGCCGATGGATGACAAGCTCTACGACGATGCTCTGACCCTCGACCTTTTCATGGAGGAAGACGGCGAGCAGAAAGTAACAAGCGTGCGTGGTGTTGTGATTGACGGCGAGCCTGTTGTGTCCCGTATCAATAACTTCGACCACCTGTATGCCACGCTGAGCGGCAACACACTCGTGTTGCGCTATTCGGATCGCCCCGGTGTGATTGCAACAATCAGCCAGATTATTTCTCAGGCAGACATCAACATCGAAAACATGGTAGCCCCTCGCGACCCTGTCAGCGGAGATTCACTTGCTGTCATTAAGACAGATAAGCCCATCGATGAAGACCGTCTGGAGCTCATCAGCAAAGCCATTGCCGCCAAACAGGCTTTCGCCCTGACGCTCTGACACTGAGTTTACAAAATACGTTCAGAGCGCGGGTCTATTATTGGCCCGCGCTCTGTCTTAAATAACATGGTGGATATCAGACAGGGAATGCAGCAAAACATGACGGCAACTGCCGCCATGCAGATGTTCATGCGAACCCTGCAAGCCTCTACCACAGAGCTGGCGGAAATAGCCGCTCAGGCCATGGCTGCCAATCCGGCTCTTGAGGAGCTGCCTGATACGCCGGATAATGACGGCCTGCCATCCGGCCCACTCAATCGCGAGGCAACACTCCGCCATGAGCGGTTCATGGACACCCTCACGGGAGAAACAACGCTCGCAGAACATCTCGAGGAACAGATTCGACGCAGCGCCCTGCCCCCGGCTACGGAAAAGGCAGCGCTGGAACTCATTCCCTATCTCAATCACCACGGCTTTTTCAGTGAGCCGATGCAGGATATTGCCGATACCCTCCGCTTAAAGCCCGAATTATTCAGGAAAGCACTGAAAGCAATTCAGGATATGGACCCTGCCGGTGTAGGCGCTCAGGATTTACGGGAAAGCCTGATTCTACAGCTTCATCGCAAGGGAGAACATGGCGGCATTCCTATGCAATTGCTCACCGGGCACTGGCACGAACTGGTGAATCATCAGTACGAGGCTGCGGCACGTGCACTGGATGTGGAAGAGGAAGCTGTGACAATTGCCGCCCGACGCATCGCAAAGCTGAATCCCGACCCCGGCAGCGGGTACTCACGAGCTGAGCTCAATGTCATTACACCCGACTTAATTGTAACCCGGGATGGGGATGAACTCATCGTCACCCTGACCGGAGAAGATATTCCCCGTCTGACAATATCGGCCGAATATCGAGAAATGATGTCAGAGAAAGCTGAAAATGCCGAATTACGGCGTTATCTCTCTCGCTGCTTCCGTGAAGGGCGTGAGCTCATTCGTGCCATCAACGAACGACAACAGACTATTCTCACCGTAGCGCAAGCCATTGTCCGCCGACAGCGCGAGTTCTTCCTGCGTGGTCCCCATAAGCAGATTCCGTTACAAATGGAGGATATTGCGGCGGATACGGGGGTGAGTATATCGACAGTATCTCGTGCAGTACGCGGAAAGTTCCTGCGCTGTCAATACGGCGTGTATGAATTAAGGCGTTTCTTTAGTGCAGCACTGAGTACGAAGGATGGCTCGGTTGAGTCTGCCGGCAGTGTGCAGGCACGCATTCGGGCGCTGATAGATGCCGAGTCCCCCGACAAACCACTCAGCGATGCCGCGCTTGAAGCAGCCCTGCAGGCGGAGGGAATAACCGTAGCCCGCCGCACGATAGCAAAATACAGAGAACAGATGAAAATCCTGCCGGCAAAACTCCGCAGGCGATAGGCAAGCAGGAATAAATCTTGACCTCACATGCAGTGAACGGTATAATCCGCACTCAATCCGATATGAGCAGCACAATTCTCAGCGTTAAAAATCTGAGCGTGGAGTTCCGAACCCGCGCCGGTGTGAACTATGCTGTGAATGACGTCAGCTTTGAACTGAAACGGGGGGAAACGCTCGGGATTGTCGGTGAAAGCGGCTCCGGCAAATCTGTCACATGCTCAGCGCTGATGGGCTTGCTGCCGAGCCCTCCTGCTCATATTGCACCCGAAGCCACGGCCGAGTTTGAAGGGCGAGATTTACTACGCATGAAATCGCATGATTTAGCGAAACTCCGTGGTAATCGCCTCTCCATGATTTTTCAGGATCCGATGACAAGCCTGAACCCCTGTATGACGATTGGTGACCAGGTGGCAGAGCCGCTCATCATTCACCGGGGGATGAAACGCAAAGAGGCACTTGAATCAGCAATTGAAGAACTGGCACGCACCGGCATTCCCAATCCCACTGAACGGGCAAAGGCTTACCCGCATGAGTTTTCCGGGGGCATGCGTCAACGTGTAATGATTGCCATGGCTCTCATTACACGACCACAATTTCTCATTGCTGACGAACCGACTACAGCTCTCGATGTTACCGTGCAGAAACAGGTGCTCGATTTGCTGCGCGCACGACAGGAGGATTTAGGAACAGCAATTATCCTCATCACCCACGATTTGGGGGTAGTACGGCAATATGCGCACCGTATTCAGGTCATGTATGCCGGCAGTATTGTGGAAAGCGCACCGGCAGAAGAGCTGTTAAAGTCGCCGCTGCACGCATACACCCGCTCACTCATGGCCTCCATCCCCGGCATGCACAGCAAGGGCAGCCGCCTGCAGACCATTCCCGGGCTTCCCCCCACGCTCCGCCTCCCCATCAGCGGCTGCGCCTTCCGGCCGAGAAATATACTGGGAAATCCCGACCTGTGCCTGCTCGATAGCATTCCCCCCATAGTAGAAATCAGCCCGGGCCACTTTGTCAGAAATTGCCCCGGCTGCCTCAGTAAAAACATTTAACAGCACACGCTCACCATCATGAAGATTATACCGGCCTGCCTTACGGTCACACTGGTCCCGCTTATCGCCTTTGCCGAAGAGCAAGTGGTAACAGAGAATACGGCTGAGGTACAGCCACCTGTTGTTGAACCTCATCCCGGAGCGCCCTATCTGGAACTGGCTACTGAGTATGTGATGGTATACGATGAACTGGGGAGCGTACTGGCAGAGGTAAAGGATTTCCTGACTGCTGAGAAAGCAACCCCGGAAGTGCAACGAATTGTACAACAAGTGGCAGAACTGACAGAAAGAGAAGCAGTCCTACCGACACCGACACCTGCTATTGTTGACTATGTGAATGGACAGCTCAACCAAGTGGACAGCCAAACTCCCGCTGAACGTGCGCTCGGTAAGGTCATCGATTTGCTGACATTGACCGACCCACCCTGCCACGGCTCTCGCACTCTGGAAAAAGAGCTCTACCTGCTGATAAGTGTGCTGTCCGGCAATTAAAACTTCAGAATGCGAGCATCATCACTCAGGCGCTCAATTTCGACGCCTTCAATGAGAGCATTCCCCGCTTGAGACGGGACATCCGGCAGAAGAATACAGCGGACGGCACCGCTCTCTGCCAGCAGCTGTTTCAATTCCGGCGGCATATCATCATTGCGACCGACAATAAGGATATCAGCCCTCTTTGACTCTGCGGGAAGTTGTTCCCAGGTCAGAGCAGACGCACCCCCTACATAGAGAACCTTCGTACCATCCGCCCGATGCCACCGAACAATGGGGCAATGATTCTCTGCCAGAGAACGGGATAAATCAGGCGGAGGCGGGAACACCTCATAAGCCCCTGCTTCAGTGCTGATATGCAGCACTTGCTCATTTATTGACAGCAACTGCATCTGCGGCCAGCTTTCTTTCAATACTGCGGCCGCTTTGTCCCACTTATCTCCGGAATGAATCTTCAACAACGCAGCCGGTCGATAGCCACTGAAAAAGAGTGATGGTTCGGTTGAAAATCGAGCAGAAGCCGCACTGCCGGTACCTACTACCAGCCCGGGATTCCCCAGTACGGCAAAGCTTTCACCGTAGCCGAGATTACACACCATTCCTTGCCCGGCTACAGCCTGAGGTACAATCGGCATGTACGACATGGGCAGCGAGGCAAAAAAACTCACTACGGCAATCAACAGAGAGCTGCACTTCAGCGCCACCCACTGAACCGCAGCGCCAATCAACGGCACCCCGCCCAACAGCAAGGCCAGAAGCCCGGAGCCCATCACCAGGGGCAGAAGCGGAGAGATGGCTATGTTGGTAAGAAAGCTGTAGGGTGTAACGGTGTGGAAAAAGGCAGCCGTTATAGGCAACGAAACAAGCCATGCCGAAAATGAGACAATAACCGTGCCTCGCAGAATGTAGTCAAACTTGCAAAGCCTATCATCCCATACTGTATAAAGTCGCCTGGGTAAATAGCTATCCGGCTGCAGCCATGGGCGAACATTCATACAGACGCGCACCCCAATTCCAATTGCGGCATAAACTGCAAACGAGAGCACGAAGCCGGCATTTCCCAGTTGCCAAGGTTCTATAAGCAATATCATGAGAGCCGGCAAGCTCCATATATTCACCATATCAACGCGCCGCCTCAACTCTCGCCCAATCAGCACGAGAGCAACCATGACATACGCACGCAACGCAGGCACTGCAAGCCCTGTCACCATCACAAACAGCCCCACCAGTATCAATACCAGCAATGCCTGAGTGCGGGGACTCAGCCGTAAGCGAAACGCCAGAAAATAAAACAATCCACTCACAATACCAACATGTAGCCCGCTTACCGCAAAAGCATGCAGACAACCGCCTCGCTTGAAAACATTGATAACAGATTGCTCAGCTCCGCTCTTATCACCCAATGTCAGTGAACATAGCACCTGCCGTCGAGGGTCATCTTCCTTTCCCGGTGGCATGAGAGTTCTCACCAACTGAGCTCGAACAGATTCTGCCACCCCCTTAATTCTGAGCCACCCGAAGGAAGGCTCCAGATACTCAGCCTGCTGAACTCGCAGATTGGCAGCCAGTCCCTGACTGTGCAACCATGTTTTCGTATCAAACATGCCCTTAATCGGCGCAGGATAGTATGGTTGAGGTTCTGCATAGGCTGCAATCCTATCGCCGGTCTTCCAAGGGATATCTCCACGCAGAGCTACACGAACGCCATTAAAGCCTGTATCAAGAATACAGCCACGGGAAAGCTTACGCTCAATAGTTCCCTCGAGGTAAACATAACCTTTCTCCTGAAGCTGTTGACGCAGATTGGAACGATTATGTTCCTGCCGATGTTCCTGCACCCACCCAATGCCCACGCACAGCAAGGTGCAGAGTATGATTCGCCTGGCCCGGGCAAGATGCGACACAAACAGCGCAATGACAGTCAATGACCACCACTGACCGCCCAGCAGGCACCCCACTACCCCCAACAAGGGCATGAACAACGGAGCACGCAGAATCAGGTGCCTGACGGCCCTCAGCAAGCGATCTTCCTCCTGCATGCACTAATGGTAGAGTTATCGGTATACCATCACCGGGCCTGTCTTGGAAGACTGAACCTCCCGAACCTTTCGCACAACCCGAATAAAAATATCGGCAGCCCTATCAACCTCTTCATCGGTGGTAAATCGGTTGAGGGAAAGGCGCAGGCTTTCTCTAATCTCACTATCGCTCAGCCCCATCGCCTGAAGTACATGGCTGGGGTGAGGTTCAGCACTTGTACAGGCTGAGCCCGTAGAGCACAGGAACCCCGATGGCTCCAACAATAGTGAGAGCGACTGTGCGCTGCAACCGGGCACACGCATGTTGAGCACGTGTGGCAATCGAGGTGCGGCAGCACCATTCACCACGATTTCTATACCCGCTTCACGCAGAGCCGCAACAAAACGGGCTCTCTTATCGGCCATGGCAGCACACTGTTCAGCCGCAGCCAAAGCAAGTTCGGCCGCTTTGCCAAAGCCGATGATGCCGACAACATTCTCGGTCCCGGCGCGTCGGTAATCCTCTTGTGCCCCCCCGGTAAGCAAGGGGCTGAATGAGGAGCCACGGCGAACATAAAGACACCCTATACCCTTGGGACCGTGTAGTTTGTGTGCCGCAGCAGATGCAAAATCAATGGGATAGTCATGGAGATTCAGCGGCACTTTGCCGGCAGCCTGCACAACATCGACATGCACGCGGGCTCCGGCCTGTTCTGCCGCCGAGCTCAAGGAACGCACCGGCTGAATAACACCGGTTTCGTGATTGGCCCAGGCAAAGCTCACGCCATCATGCCCGGGCAATGCCTCCTTCCATTCAGGCAAATCGGCTAGGCCATTGGAAAGCACAGGAGCGGCCTCCCCCTTGGCTGTTCTGAGGGTTGCCGGGTGCTCTGTGGACAGAGTCAAAACATTGGAGAATTGAGCCAGAGCAGTGTTGGTAGCTTCTGTTCCTCCGGCCGTAAAAATAATCTCATCGGCATACGCCCCCAGAAGCGCAGCCACCTGCTCACGAGCCTGCTCAATAGCACGTCTTACCTTACGGGCAGGAGCATACGCAGCCGATGGATTGAAATACTCGGTCTGCATATAAGGCAACATCGCCTCAAGCACCTGAGGTGCAAGAGGCGTTGTTGCATTGTTATCCCAATAAATCATCCTTACTTCTTGGCAGCTTCAATGCCCTTGCGCAGATCATCTGTCATGATATCGCCCGAGGAGCTCCCATAACCCATGGAGTCGGAACCAAGCTCCTCAATGCGGTCTACCTCTTCATCGATTGCTTCATCGAGTTTCTCAATGTGCGGGAGGAAACGCTTCTCAGCGGCATCCATGTACTCGCTATCCTCAGGCTTGGGAGCATCTTTCTTCTTACCATCGAGATTATAGAGCTTAACCAGATTTCTGCCGGCTTTCTTGGCGGATTTTTCATCCTTTACCTTCTTGAGAATGGCAACAGCCTTCTTCTTCTTTGCCATCTTAGCGGACCAGTACTTATTGGCCGCCTTCTTGAGAGCCTTAACATCCACCTCAGGCTCGGCCTGCTCAGTGGTAGCTTCGGTGTCGGCGGCAGCATCGTCCTGAGCATATACCATGGGGGTACCGGCAATCAGGCCAAACATTAACAGATATGCGATTGTTTTCATTGTGGTGTAAGTAATTGTGGTGAAATTATTCTACGGCTTTTTCAATGCATTCCTCCAGTTCCGGGGTCATGAGTCCGGCTTCTTCTATGCGAGCTCTTTCTTTTTCTATCACAGCGTTGAGCTTTTCAATTTTTTTCTCGTTGCGGGTCAGGATTTCATCAATAGCAGCAGACTCCGGGCGTTTTGCCTCACCTACCTCCCCCAGAGCTGTCTGAACTCCCTGAGAGCTCAATCCGTAAAGTTCCTGAATAGTTTTAATAGCTTTATCAGCACTTCGTTCATCCTTAACACGCTTAAGCGCACTACCGGCACTTTTCTTCTTATCGGCATAGCCTTTGTACCAAAGCGCAGCCTCCTTTTTTTCGGCACGTATCTCAGCAGCACTCATTTGAGGCGCCTCATCGGCATCCTGAGCAAGCAACGGCGTGGCCGCTGAGAACACTGCTAGTGATAAAGAGAGGTACTTTGCGATTGCTCTGAACATGAAATAAGAAAGAGAGGTTATTTATAACACGCACATGTTAACACGAATACAGGCGGAAAGTCAAAGCTAAAGTTTGGTGATGGATTCAAAAACGCAGGATGGCACACAAACCTTCACCCAACGCTCCCAACCGGGTAACCCGACAAATCCGCGAACCATGGATGAACTGATTTCCTCCAGCTCTGACGGGGGCATCAGAAAAACGGTCTGAATTTCAGGTTGCAAACGAGCATTCATGCGCGCCATAGCCTTCTCATATTCAAAGTCGATGGTGTTACGAATACCGCGCAGGAGATGAGTCGCCCCTGTACGAGAGGCAAAGTCAACCAGGAATCCCTGCGGCACGACCTCCACACGCACATTTCCCGGCAGACCGACAGCCATCTGCTGCAGGAGTTCCCGGCGTACCTCCATGGGCAGAAATCCCTTTTTGTCCGGATTAACGGCCAGTACGACAACCAATTCATCAAACAACTCAGCCCCGCGGCTCATCATCCACAAGTGCCCGTTGGTGGGAGGGTCGAAACTCCCTGCGTAAATAGCGGTTCTTTTCATAGCGAAAAGCGGCGCAGCAGAGTCACCCCCTACTGCGCCGCAGCATGTTAGTGAAGCATGTTATGCGCCGCCGGCATTGGCCAGAGCAGCCTTGTCAGGCGGCAGGAAGTTCTTGAATCGAGCCTTATCGATAGCCTTCATGTAAGCCTCCTCAGGAGTTACAAGCCCCTGCTGAAGTTTCTGCCAGATAGCATCGTCCATGAACTGCATGCCCAGCTGCTTACCGCCGGTGATAACGTCGGCCAGCTTCTGAGTGGCACCCTCACGGATAATGGCGCCCACAGCCGGAGTGGCAAAGAGGATTTCGTTCACAGCCACACGGCCGGGCTTATCGCAGCGCTTCATGAGCAGCTGAGCGACCACACCACGGAGCGAACCGGCAAGCATGGTTCGGGCCTGAGCCTGCTGCTCTGCAGGGAACACATCGATAATACGGTCAATAGTCTTGCGGGCGTTGTTGGTGTGCAGTGTGCCGAATACCAGCAGACCGGTCTCGGCTGCGGTAAGAGCCAGTGATATGGTTTCGAGGTCACGCATCTCACCCACCAGCACAATGTCAGCGTCCTCACGCAGAGAAGCTCGCAGACCGTCGGCGAATGTCGGGCAGTTCACAGGCACCTCACGCTGGGTAATGATACTCTTCTTGGAGGGGTGCACGAACTCAATAGGTTCCTCCACCGTGATGATGTGACGAGCGAAGTTCGTGTTGATGTAGTCAATGAGGGCGGCCAGTGTGGTGGATTTACCGGAACCGGTGGGACCTGTTACCAGCACCAGGCCGGAACGCATTTCGCCGAAGCGCTTAATCTGCTCAGGCACATTGAGCTGCTCCATGGTAAGAATCTTGGTGGGAATGAGTCGGAACACGCACCCGTAACCACGCTGCTGCTTGAGGAAGTTGCAACGGAAACGGGACTGGGCATCCATCTCATACGCAAAGTCAGCGTCACCGCCCTCGGTGTACTCCTTCCAGAGTCGGGGCGGGCAGATGGGCTGCATGAGCTCAATCATGTCCTCGTGCGTGAGGATTGTCTCCTCGATGGCTACGATATCACCATGCACGCGCATTTTGGGCGGCTGGCCTTCTGAAAGGTGCAAGTCAGAACCACCGTTCTCCACAAGAGCGGTAAAGTATGTATCTATGCGATTTTTCATGTCGTTGTATAAAGGGGCTTGTGGTTTACTGAGCAGCGGGAGCGGCAGGTTCGGGGTGATCTTTGAGGAACTTATCCATCATGGTCTTGTCGGTAGCTCGTGTGGTGCATTCCTCCGCACTGATGATACCCTTGAGATAGAGCTCCTGCAGGGAGTCGTCCATCAGGCGCATACCCTGAGCCTTGCCGGTCTGAATAAGGCCGGGAATCATGAATGTCTTACCCTCACGAATACAGTTGGCAATAGCCGAGGTATTCACCAGCATTTCGAGAGCCATCACGCGGCCTGTGCCGTCCTTCCTGGGAACGAGCTGCTGGGAAATCACACCGCGCAGAGATTCGGATACCATGATTCGGATGTGCTCACGTTCATCCACCGGGAAGGCATCGAGCACACGGTCAATGGTACGGGCGGCAGAACCGGTGTGCAGAGTACCGAGCACCAGGTGACCGGTTTCGGCAGCGGAGAGAGCCAGTGAGATAGTCTCGAGGTTACGCATTTCACCCACCATGATAACATCGGGGTCCTGACGCAGGGCACCACGCAGAGCTCGGCCGAAAGATTCGGTGTGCTTGTGAACCTCGCGCTGGTTCACCTGACAGCCGATAGGCTCGAAAATAGCCTCGATGGGGTCCTCCAGCGTAATGATGTGGTCGTGACGATCCTTATTAATGAAGTCAATAATGGAGGCCAGAGTGGTGGATTTACCGGAACCCACGGAGCCGGTCACCAGAATAAGACCGTTGGTGAAACGGGTAAGCGGCACCACATACTCCTCGGGCAGGTTGATGTCCTGCATGGTCAGCAACTTGCTGTTGATGATACGGAAAGCCATGCTGTACCCCAGACGCTGGTCAACCACGGAAGAACGATAGCGACCGTTGGGATTCTGATAAGCGAAGTCTACGTCACCCTTCTCTTTCAGGCGTTCCCATTCCTTCTCGGTCAGGAAGCTATCCACCAGAGCCTCGGCATCCTCCTTCGTGAGCTTGGGAGCCCCTTCCCACATGGGTTCCAGATTACCGAAACGGCGCCAGGAAGGCGGGCAGGAAGCCGGCAGGTGAAGGTCAGAGCACTTGGCATCGATACCCTGCTTGAGGAAGCTGTCAACATTCAGCATGAGAATGATGACCAGGTAGCCCACCTCCTGCTTGTAAATGTAGGCATGGTACTTGCCGGAGGGAGAGTCACCGATGAAATCCACAACGCCCTCAGTCTCGAGGGTAGCACGCTGTTCTTCCGTTGTGCAGCTGTTAACCAGCGCTACAGTATCCTCCTCGCTGAGTGCGGGAGCATCTGCAGCCATCGGCACATAAGCCGCGGCCTCCATCCAATAGGGCTGCAGCCCCACCCCCAGATACAGCGAGGGGCTGTAAATGGTACGCGCCGCCTCAAGGTATTGGTTGACGTTATCGAAAATGTATGTATCGCTCATGATATCCTCTGTACTCTATCACGTTCGCCCTCCGCTTTCCAGCCAAAAGTGCCGGAAAGAAGCAAAAAAACGTCATTTTTACAGGATATCAGTATTATTTTGTTAATTCTTCAAGGAATCTCCATTTCCCGTCCTTCACAATCATGTCGTAAAAGTCGGGAGCCTGAGAATCGCCATTCGATACAGCCATCTGCAGGTACAGACGGGCACGACGTTCATCTGCTTTTGCAGAATCATTCCCCAGAGCCGTGATGGCGGCCATGATGGCATAGGCATGACGAGAGCCGCTCACATAATCATCCGTCAGAGCGGAAATGGCTTTATTCATATCAGCCGGCACCCCATCACCGTTGAAATACATGCTTGCCAGAGCCTGATTGACCCACTGAGCGCCCTTATCTCGAGCGCTTTCCATGAGAGCCAGTCCGGCAGCGGAGTCCTGCTTGCACCCTGCTCCCAGCACCATGCAGTAGCCCAGACCGGCCGTACCGTTGGGGTCACCGCAGCGGTGCGACAAACGGAAAAGCTCGCAGATGAGTTCACGCGACACATTTTCACCATATCCCTCGGCATACAGACTTGCCAGAGAACTCAAGGCAGCGGGGGTACAGAGCATGGCAGAAAGATTGAGCATGCGCAGTCCCTCGGCTGCGACCTTGGCATCGTACTGCTCCATACGGGCGGCCTCGCGGCGCACAATACCAAGCCCCATGTGGCCCAGCGCTGCCGGCAAATGACGATCAACAGCCAACTTCAGGTACTCATCGGCCTTTACCGGGTCAGCAAACTGACAAAGCGTAAATGCAGCGAAAGCGCTGCCGTGCTCTGATGCCCGCTCCATCCAGATTGAGAAAGATGTTTCATCGCTCTGCGCGGCTGCTATCATCTCTTCCAGATAATAATTTTTCTTCTTGAGCTCAGACACGATTTCGGGAGAAGAAAGCCCGCTCGATTGCATGCGGCCGGAGACCATGAGGTACAGCGCACGCGCCTTGGGGCTACCCTTCCGGCATGCCTGCATCAGCACATTGAGCGCCTTCTTTTGCTCACTATCAGCCCCGGAGCGCGAGTATACCAAGCCGGCATATTCCACCATGGCCGGCACATAACCGGTTGCCGCAGCTTTTTCAAGCAGTTTCACAGCCTTATCCACCACAGTGGGGTCTGTATCGGCAAACATTTTCAGGTAGCGGGACCGCCACAACTGGGCTGCGGGATTCCCTTTATCCGCGGCAGCGGTCATCAATGCCGCAAAGCTCATAACATCCCCACCGTTGTCGTACACACAGACTGCAGCATCGTAAAAATCTTCACTATTCTTCTTTACCATGTCCTGCAGGGCGGCATTCAGTACAGACTCTATACTCTGCGCAGTAGCCGGAGCTTTCGCAGCGGGTGCAGCAGAACAAAGACCGGCAGCACAAAACAGGGCGAGAAGTAGCGCATATTTCATGTTCGCCATTATAAACTCGAGTCAGCTCCGGAGCAAGCGATTTTTGCGACACCCGAACTGATTGTTTTATTGACATATCTCCTGCGGAGCAGTAAAATACAGACATGACTCAAGAAACTAAACCGCTGCTTGCACGACTTCTGAACAAATTGCTCTGGGGCTTTCTCTGGTTCATTACGGCACTTATCATTTCAGGGGCAGCCTGCTATCTGGCCAATACACTCGCCAAAGAGTATAATCTTGGCCCCTTGCCTTATTTTGAGCAGCAGTAAAACGAGGATTCTTCACCTCAACCTCAGCCCGGATGCATCGCTTTCTAAACGGCTCCAAGCTTTTCGTGCTTTGGCTTATTGCTGCGCTGGCTATATCCGGGGCTTCCTGTTACCTTACCAATTTACTGACCGACAATTACAAGCGCCCCTCCCCACCGCTTGCAAATGCTATTTTCAATCCGGAGGATGTTCAGCCCTTGCCGGTTCGCATAAAACAGGTTGAAGAACTCCTGTCACAGGGGTACACCCCCTTTGCCGATTCAACACTCTGCGAAGAACGTCTGGCGGAGTCAGCCCGTTATATGCCCGATGGTGCCACCTACGACATGGTAGACGTTCTGTCGAGTCGCATCAATTTCCCGGTGCATAGCACCCCGGAAAGCGCCTCGGACCTCACGCGACGCCTGCTCGTCGCCGCCCCGCTTTCGGCCTTGAAAGCATGGCAAGCTAAAGGTCTGATAGATGTCACTAAACCATGGATTTACGATCGCTGCAGTCCGGCGATAGTTCAGTCATCTCTCACGATTGTGTGTTCGGAAATAAATGTAAGAGATGCCACAGCAAAAGCCGAATGGCTGGTGCAACTGGGTGCCGATGTCAACGAAATCCGATTCCACCGCTGCTATGGCTATGAGCAGGATAAACCACACATTGATTTCTGCAGTTCCTCTAATCTTTATTACTGCCTGACACCGCAAGATGGTGGCGAAATCAACGAGGAGTTGCTGCGCTATCTTCTGCAACAGGGAGCACACCTCATAGATGGAGAAGAAGCAATGATTTTCCCCGAACAAAGCACCATCATCACCCTGCTCTCAGAATATAACATCCCCTACACCCTGAAAAAATGAAACGCCTGTTCCGCATATTAACCATCATCATTGGAGCGCTTCTTGTGCTATTAGTGTGCAGCTGGTATGGCTTCTGCTACTGGGCAAAAAACAGCTGGCAAACAATCGAACCGCCACCCTGCCATGAAAGCTGGAACGAACAGCAATGCGCAGATTTGCTCGAAATAGACAACGCCCTGCGCAGCCCCGACATTGCAGCAATCTCGTTCTTCTGCCGAGGCGACCTGTTATCCCCCACCACACAGTGGATGATGGAAAGGAAATGGTGCCAAGTACCCGCCCTGCTGCTGGGTTGGCGGGATTTAGGCATGACCGCCCGCGCAGCGCTGCACGAAACAATGCGCACCGGCAAGGGTGACATTCTGCTGCCCTCCGGCATACCGGTGGCCGATTTCGCCCTCAAGTGCCACAAAACCGAGCTAGTCAAGGAAATGGTACGCCGAGGTGCAAATCCGAATCACGTCTACATATCATGGCACACCGCGGGATATGTAGGGGACAATCGCACAAACCTGATATGGGAGACCTTTGCCGGCAATTCCCTGAACTTTGAAAGCCGAATTACTCAAGAAGAACGTCTGGAGTTGCTGGAGTTCATGCACGCCAACGGCGGCAGCGTTAGCACCGTACCGAATCAGTGGCTTGCCACAACCCACCTGATGCTGCCCATCGCTCAATCACACGACAACGATGGAGGTCGAGCTACGGCCTGGGCTCTGCGACACGGCATGCAACTGAGCGATGAGGACAAGCAAAACTGCGTGCAATTCATGCAGAAGCATGCACCCGAGCGCCTGCGCGAACTGCAACAGGAAGGACTGCTGCCAACAATCCCGTGACTATTTCATACCCAATCGGGTCAGGTAACGCCACACACCCTCAAACGGACCGTAACGGAAGCGGCGCAGCCATACATTGCAGGCGGTCAATTGTAACAGATAGAGCACGAAGGCTATCCCCATGACCGCAGCTATGCTGAGCTTGCCGACGAGCCCGCCGCCATAGCCGCAGATAAGCCATACCATAATGATATTCTGCGTGATATAGCAGGTTAAGGTGCAGCGCCCCAACTTGCCCAGCGGAGCTGACAACCACTGAACAGAAGGACGGCTGAGCAACATTGCCAGCAACGGTACAAACCACAGTACAAAGAAGGACGGTTCAATGATACGCAGCCAGGCCACATCGGGGAACACGCCATTGAGAACTTTCACCACACCCCACACAGGTGCGGTATACACCATCAGCCTGACGTAACTGACCTCGCCCTGAAATACCCGCAGTCGCCCGGCAATCATACCAAGCAGGAACATACCCACCAGCGCCCATATACGGTAGCTGTAAATCACATACAGCAGGCTGTGCCACACACCGTTGGTGATGTTCCACCACCCCATATCAATAAAGGGAGCCGTCTCTGACGATGGAGCCCAGGTGAGCTGATAGGTTTCGCGTATGCCATCGTACCACTGGCGCATGGCATCGGGTGTACCGATGGCAGTGTGATACAGCGCCAATGGCTGCAGTAAACAGATTGTACACAACACCGCCAGCACACGCGTGGGACAACGCCACAGCAATACCGGAATAAACCCGGTAATGGCGAATATCAGCAGAATATCGCCGCAGTAAAAATAACTGTGAAAAAGCCCGAAGCCGGCCAGCAATATCAACCGCCAGCAGAAGCGCCCGCGAAAGTCAATTCCTTTCGCCATGGCTCTGTCCATCTGCAGGAAAAAGCTCAGCCCGAACAGGAAGGAGAATATCAGGAAAAACTTCTCGACAAACAGGGTCACATACAACCAGCCCAGAATGCCATCCAGACAGCCTTCAGGTACCACCGGCTGGTGAATATTGAAGAAATTGCGGGCATGAGCCATCAGAATGCCGAAGAGTGCCACAGCACGCACGGCATCGATAGAATGAATACGCTGAGCCATACTGAGCTTAGGCGAAAATCACGCGTCGGGCTTCCTCTCTTGCCCAGGCATCGTCCTCAAGAATCATATCCAGCTGCCCCTTGTAATCGCGGGGACGGGCATTGGAAAGTACCTTTTCCACAGTCTCCCAAATCCCGGTGAAGCCGAGTTTGCCGTCAACAAAAGCCTGTACGGCCTCTTCATTGGCAGCATTGAACATGGCAGGCATAGTGCCGCCGACCAGACCGGACTGACGGGCAAGGTTGAGCGCGGGGAAGTCATCCCATCGGGGAGCCTCAAACTTAAGGGCGGCAATCTGTGCCAAATCGAGCTTCTTCAGGCTGTTGACCGTTCTATCCGGCCAGGTGACAGCATATTGAATGGGGAAACACATATCACTACTGCTCAACTGAGCCAGAATGGAGCCATCCTGATACTCAACGAGAGAGTGCACAATACTCTGCGGGTGCACAATGACATCGACCCGCTCCATGGGAATACCGAAGAGCCAGCGGGCCTCAATCATTTCAAGCCCCTTGTTGAAAAGCGTGGCGGAGTCAATGGTAATCTTGCGCCCCATCTTCCAAGTCGGGTGATTGAGAGCCTGTTCAAGTGTTACCTCGGCCAGTTTTTCACGGGGAGTGGTACGGAAGGGGCCGCCGCTTGCGGTGAGGATTAGGCGGCTCACCTGCTCGGCACCGCCACGGTGTCCCTGCAGGCACTGATAAATAGCGTTGTGCTCGCTGTCTACCGGCAGCACGTTAATTCCCTTTGCTGCAGCCCGGTTCATAACAACCTCTCCGGCCATCACCAGAATCTCCTTCGAGGCAATGGCCAGGTCCTTCCCTGCCTCAATCGCCTGAAGCGTGGGCTTTAGACCGGCAGTGCCGATAATGGATACCAGCACCATATCCGCCCCCTCGAGGGTAGCCAGCTCACACAGACCATCAAGCCCGGTAAGCACTCGGGTTCCGACCGGCAGACGCCGCTGCAGCTCGGCAGCCTTGGCAGAGTCATAAATGCACACATCCTTCACCCCGAACTCGACAGCCTGAGCCACGAGGGCATCCACACTACTGTGTGCAGCCAGCCCCACGACCTCCATACGTTCCGGGATATCGCGTGCCACTTTGAGAGCACTGGTACCTATGCTACCTGTCGAACCGAGTATAACTACCTTTTTTCGCTTCATGTCTGCGCCTACTATACTCTTATTGCTCACATTTTGCAAGCCGGAACGTATTTTGCGCTTGCAAAAGGGGCATTTACGATGTAGATTAGCTGCGCCGTTCGGGTTCGGGTGGTCGCTGTGCAGCCCTGCTGCATAGAGGAAAGTCCGGACATCACAAGGCAGCGCGTCCTCTGAAAGGAGGAGACGCCCGGAGCCAATGCCGGGCGGACGGAAAGTGCCACAGAAAACAAACCGCCCGCAAGGGTAAGGGTGAAAAGGTGGGGTAAGAGCCCACCGCTCCGAAGGTAACGACGGAGGCACGGAAAACCCCACGCGATGCAAGACAAACAGGGGAAGGGCCGCCTGCCCGCTGTATCCCCGGGTAATAGTTGCACCCTGCTATAAACGCAGGGTACGGGTTCGCCCGTAAGAAAAATGACCACACAGCCCGCAAGGGTGGACAGAATCTGGCTTACAGAACCCGAACGGCGCCTTTCCGGCGAATGAATTGATTACTGAGGTAGCGGGGGCAGAACCTGAGCTTTCTTGAATCGCCCGTATTTCGGCGATTCTCCATAGCGATTGGCTGCATACTGCGAGTCAATCAACCCACAGCACAACAGGAAGATTTGAACCAGAACAACTCCGGCGCCCCCCAATTCCGTAGAATACGGGACAATGGGAGCAAGCATTAACAGCCCCAGGTAGAGAATCTGTGCCAGCACCCACAGGATAAACCACTTGCCGGTCATGCCGATATCATGCAGACGTCGAACGTACCAGGGGCCGGTTATCCATCCATAGAGAACAGCCGTCAGCAACAACCAGCCGACCATCGGCAACAAATATCCATAGGATGCACTCAAGGTTTCCTGAATGTAAGCCAAGGATTGAGCATCGCTCATCTCGGGTGGAAGCCCCTGCTCCGACCAACCGTACTTAGCTTCGACAGCCTTCACGGCAGTCTCCATTTCAGAGCTATAGTAGACCCCTAATGCACGGTCAGCTATACCGAACAGAACATTCAGCGCCAGGATTCGATTCCAGAAATCGCTGCGGCGCATGCGCCCGCTGCAACGAGACGAAAACCCAATGGAACCCTTTCCCATATCAATATATCACCAGCCCATTTTAGCCCGCAGACGCGAGGCGTAGTCTGAGTTCGGCAGAGTCAGCAATTTAAGTTGCATGTCTGCTCGCTTCACGGTCAATGTTTCATTCACGTTAATTGGGTGCGTGGACTGACCGTCTATGGAGTAGATGATAGATTCCTCAAGCCTGCCGCGACGAGCACAGGGACGCAGCTTGATTTCGAGTGTATCGGGCAATACAATCGGTCGGCTTGTCAGGCTGTGCGGGCACACGGGGGTCAGACTGACAACCCCGGCCGAGGGCCAGAGCAACGGACCACCGGCCGAAAGCGAATAGGCGGTGGAACCGGTCGGGGTTGCCACCAAAATGCCATCGGCATGATACTGATTGAGCATACGGCCGTTCAACTCAACATCCACATCAATCATACGACCGGTCTGAGCACGCATGAGCGAGAGCTCATTGAGGGCATAACTGGTATTTTTCACTCGCCCGGAAACACGATGTGCCACCTGTAGCAGTGCTCGATTCTCAACGGTAAAAGAACCATCCTTCAGCGAAGCCACCAATCCGGGAATATTATTGCGACTGCATGTGGTAAGAAAGCCCAGGTGCCCGGTATTAATACCGCCGAGAACGATACCTTTCCTCGCAGCATCCACCGCCACAGCCAGCATCGTACCATCGCCCCCCAGACAAATCAGCACATCGGGCAATATCTCTGAGCGAGGGTCATAAGTCACCACCTGCATGCCCGCAGACCGACAGTTCGAGGTCAGCGTCTCTCGCATGGCCACATTTACGTCTGAGAGCATACCGGAGTGAACAGCAATAACGCGGGGACGTGGCATATTTCGAGTATAATGAAGCTATTTGATTACAAATCAGCGCTGCTCGCGCACAATCTCAGTGCCGATACCCTCGGGAGTGAAGATTTCAAGCAACAGGGTGTGCGGCAAACGACCATCCACGAAGTGCACCTTACGCACACCGGCATTCAGAGCATCCACCGCGCTCTTCACCTTAGGAATCATGCCACCGGAAATCACGCCCTCGTCGATAAGCTGGAAGGCCTCCTTACGGTTAATGCTCTTCACGATGGTTGTGGGGTCGTTCGGGTCGAGCATGAGACCGGGGACATCGGAAATATAAATCAGCTTAACCGGCTTAAGCTCGCAGGCCAGAGCCGCTGCGGCCAAATCAGCATTCACATTCAGTGACTGGTTGGTGCCCAGCTCACGGGCAAGCGGAGAAATCACAGGGGTAAGCTGCAGGGAAAGCGCCTCCTCCACACGACGGAGCTGGCTGCCAATCACTCGACCGACCATGCCGATATCCACCGGGTTCCCCTCGGCATCCTTCTCCATAAGCTTTTCACCCACAAACACGGTAGTGCCGGGAATCCCCACGGCCTTGCCACCGGCCGAGCGCATCATTTCCACCAATCCGGGATTGATAGTGCCGGAGAGCGTACGCTCCACGATGTCGATAGCCTCGGGCGTTGTCACACGCAGACCATTCACAAAGCGAGCTTCCAGCCCGGCGTCCTTCATCGCCTTCGAAATAGCCTTGCCGCCACCATGCACCACGACAGGGTTCAGGCCCATAGCCTCAAGCACAACGATATCGCGCATGAGGGATTTCACCAGCTCCGGGTCATCCATGGCGGAGCCGCCGAACTTAATGAGGATAGTCTTGTCGCGATAGGACTGCATGTAAGGCAGAGCCTCGATGAGAATGTCAGCCTTCTGGATTTCCTGCTCGGGTTTAATGACCTTTCGTGTACTGATCATGGGTTCAGATGTAGCGTTTGAGTTTGAAAATAATAAGCGGGATGGCACCGGCAAGTACCATCATGACAATGGAAAGCCAGAATCCCCAGGGGGAATCCAATAGCGGCATGTGCTTGAAATTCATGCCGAACACACTTGCAATCAGTGTAGGCGGCAGGAATACAACACTCATGATGGTGAAGACCTTCACGATATCGTTCTGCTCGATGTTAATAAGCCCCAGCACGGCATCAAGCATGAAGTTAATCTTATTAGAAAGGAAGGAGGCGTACTCGGAAAGCGAGTTCACGTCTCGGGAGACCGGACGGAGAGGCACATACAGGCTATCGTGCGAACTCAGGCAGGAATCCTCGTTACCGGCAAAGGTAATCATGCGCAGCAGGTTCACAAGGGCATCTCGCTGGCGGGTAATGAGATCACCCACTCGCCCCAGTTCCTCCAGAGCATCGCGCAGGTCATCCGTATCGGGCGACTCCTCCTTTTCCCTGCGACGGCGGGGGGAAAGGAACACCTTCTTGGAAAGAGCATCCAAATCTGCACCAAATCGCTCCAGCACGTCAGCCTGACGGTCTACCAGTGATTCCAGCAGACCGATAAACACTAAATCGCGGTTGGTATCCTGACGTCGCAGCAGCTGCTGCGAGAACATGCGGAATGAGTAAGAATCCGTATGGCGGATGGTAATAAGCACAGTCTCTTTCAGAATGAAGGTAATTTCGGCAATGATTGGTTCATCGGTTTCCACTCGCGACAGAACCGTGGTAGTCATAAATCGCCCGCCATCCTCACAATACAGACGCGAGGTAGCCTCAATTTCCCGCATTTCATCCTTCGTGGGCATCTCAATCGAGCAAAGCTTCTCCGCATACTTCAATTCCTCGGCTGTGGGCGTGAGCAGGTCAATCCAGAAAATCCCCCCTTCGCAGCAACTCTCCTGCAAATCATCCAGACCGACGGTTCGGGTTATCCCCTGCTGAGACTGTGAATATATGCGAATCATACCCGTTGACTCACTCAGTATGCCTTTTTCAGACGCAAAAATCAAGCCTAATCTCATCCGCTACCCCGGGAATGGGCTTTTCTTCACGTTTTTTCGTTAAAAATAACAGCAGCTACAATTTATTGATTGACTCATTCAGATGACATGATATATTATAGTCTCAAGGTGCGTACAACAACGCACCCCATTTACAACAGTGGACGACGATATCATTTGTACAGAAAAAATCATTGCTGACCGCAAAACATTCTTCATCGACCTCAAGAGCAATTCCCGAGGCCGCGTGGTGCGCATCACCGAAAAAGTAAGTTCCAACCGCGACCGTATCATGGTTCCGGCAGAAATTCTTGATGACTTCATCGAAGCGCTTCAGGACATCCGCCGAGCTAATCAGGAAAACTGATGCGCCATCTCCGCTAAAGCGACAAAACAGGTGCAGCCGAGACGGGATTTTTCGGCATTGAATTATCTTTTCGGTTCTAAAACATAGTGTTATTGCAGGATTTTGCACTGACAGGCACACTTTTGGCTTTACAAAAGCTGGACAAAAGTGTTTAATAGGGCAGACGCTGGGTCAGAATCAGCGGACACAACAGGCAACCAACGAAAGAAGGAGGAAGTAATAATGAGAAGGATAAAAGTATTGAAATTAGGCTGGGAGTTCCCACCGCTCATCAACGGCGGTCTGGGTGTCGCCTGCATGGGCATCTCCAGAGCACTGTCGCAGAAGGTGGACCTGTCAGTTATCGTACCCAAGGCGAAAGCCGGTGCCACGTATGACGGCTTCGGGCTGATTGGCATCAACAACCTGGAATACCAGGAAATGGAGACCCTTGAGGAAGGGTACACGTATGAGAGTTTTTCTGTAGTCGGAAAAGCCCCGGTTAATCTGGATCCCTACTCCTGCGAGGAAGGTACACCCGGCAATATCGTTTTCACCAAGGAGGGTAAACTGCTCTTCTCGAAAGTTCACAAGGCGGATTTGGACCTCTTTACAAGCAAAGAGGATTTATATGCCGGTGATTTAGCGCGCAAGGTCATCGAGTTCTCGAAGATTTGCGCCGTCATGGCCCGCCAATACGACTTTGATGTGGTACATGCTCACGACTGGATGACATATCTGGCCGGCGTGGAAGTGAAGAAGGCCACCGGTAAACCGCTTGTGGTACACTTGCACGCATCGCAGTTCGACCGCGCAGGCGCAGATGCACGTGGCTGGATTTACGATATCGAGAAATACGGCATGGAACAGGCAGACGCCGTCATCCCCGTATCGAAGTACACCGGTACCGTAGCAGCCGGGCACTACGGAATAGACCCGGCCAAAATCTTCCCCGTGCACAATGGCGCCGACCCGGTGAAGGTCTTTCACACCAAGAAGAAGTTCCCCGAAAAACTTGTGCTGTTCCTGGGACGCCTGACAGCGCAGAAAGGGCCTGAGTTCTTCCTGCAAATTGCAGCAAAGGTACTCGAGCAGACCGACAATGTTCGCTTTGTCATGGCCGGCACCGGCGAGAAGCTGCGTCAGCTGATAGAAACCGGAGCATTCCACGGCGTGGGTGATAAGTTCCACTTCACCGGGTTCCTGAACAAGCAGAAGGTAAACGAGCTGCTGAGCATGACAGATGTATACTGCATGCCTTCGGTGTCTGAACCCTTTGGTCTGTCCGCTCTGGAGGCCGCTCAATTCAACATTCCTGCCGTTATCTCCAAGCAGAGCGGTGTGGCAGAAGTGATGAAGGGCGCACTGAAGGCCGACTTCTGGGACGTGAACATGATGGCTAAGCACATCGTAGACCTCATCACCGACGAAGAGCTCTACAACAAGGTTGTTGAGCAAAGCGCTCAGGACATTAAGAACTCCAACTGGGAGACCGCAGCAGACAAGATGCTGCGCGTCTATCACCACGTGCTTGGTTGGTAACCCCCTACCCCGAATAGGAATATGAACATATCTCTGACATTCCACGCTCACCAGCCGAACCGACTGATTCCCTACGATTTCTTCAAAATCGGCGAGCATGCATTCTACGAGGACGACCACTTGAACGGTCGTGTTCTCAGCGAGGTGGCAGAGCGTTGCTACCTGCCGGCCAACAGGCTCATGAAACAGCTCATTGAGCTCTCTGACGGCAAGTTCAAGTTCTCTCTGGCCATTTCAGGCGTTATTCTGGAGCAGGCAAAGTACCACCGCCCCGACCTCATTACCTCCTTTCAGGAGTTAGCCGAGACAGGCTGCGTTGAGTTCCTCGCTATGCCCTACTATGCCTCTCTGGCATCCCTCTACTCTACCGGTGAGTTTGCCGAGCAGGTAGAGGAGCACTGCGACCTCATTGAGGAGCTTTTCGGACAGCGCCCCACCGTGCTCTGGAATACCGGCATGCTGTACTCCAACGCCATTGCCGCACAGGCCTACGATATGGGCTTCGAGGGCATCGTGGCAGACGGCAGCAGCCGCATGATGGCAAACCTGCACCCCAATGAACTGCAGTGCGCCCCGCTGATTGCAAAGACCAAAACACTTGTGCGCAACCGCCACCTTTCCAATGACCTGGCTAATCGTCGCGTCGATCCCAGCTGGAGCGAATACCCGCTCTCGCCCTACACCTTCGCTGATTGGTTGGGCCAGCAGCAGGGGCAGGTTGTCAACCTCTCCATGGACTACGAAACTCTGGGCGAACGTCAGCCCGACACCACCGGTGTCTTTGAGTTCTGGCGCAGCATGATTATGGCAGCACTTTTTGCCGACAATCACTTCATGACTCCGACTGAGTGCGTACGTACCTTTGACTCCACGGGTACTCTGGATGTACCCAATCCGGTGAGTTGCTCCACATTCGGCACCACCACACACTGGAACGGCAACGTCATGCAGCGCGAGGCCATCAAGAAAATCTACGCTCTCGAAGAACCGGTCAAGGCCAGCGAGGATCGCGACATGATTCACGTGTGGCGCAAGCTGCAAAGTGCAGACCACTTCCACTACATGGAGAAGAGCAACGGCTTCACCCCATACCCGTCGCCTTACGATGCCTATATATATTATATGAATGCTCTTGCAGACCTTCAGGTTCGCGTCAAGAAACAGGCAGACCTCATTCACAAGGCGCACAAGGTCACAACAGCGTAATTAACTTCATCCAGAAATTGCGATAGGCAAGGTCAGTTATCATTCCTGAACTCTCACCCTGCCTATCGTAATTCTGTTTTACAGAAGTCAGCATGATTGAAAAACTCACAACACTCCCCCTTTACCAGAGCATCAACATCAGCTTGTTGCTCGGCTCCATGCTGCTCTGCATTATTCTGTGGCTCGCCGGAGTTGCCATGCAGGCTCTGTCGCGCTCCGAGTTGCCACGCATTCCCCGTTTTTCAGGCTCAGTCTTCCCACACCCTCTGGAAGAGCTCTATACTCAACTCTTCATTGTCTTTTTCGCCCTTCTGAGCCTCGCCAATATCTTTTCCGACCAACCAACAGAAGAATATAGCGCGCTCGACGCCTGGGTTACAGCCATTATTATCGGCATGATTTACGTGCCGATGGCCCTACGCTACATGGCACTGCCCATCTGCCATGATAAGCGCAAACTTCACCATCTCGGAATCACCGTACTTGCTCTCGTTGTTATTTACCTATTCAATTTCACACTGAATGCCTGCGGCTCTCTTAATTGGCTTTGTGAAGTTACAGGCTCCCCTGAGCGACAACAGCTCATCGATGACATGGTAAGCTTCGACAGCCCCGGCACTCTGGCAGCACTCTGCTTCAGCAGCATCATCATCGCGCCGGTTATGGAGGAGTTCGCTTTCCGTGGTTTTATTTACAACGTACTTCGCCAGCGGGTGGGTATTATAGCCGCAGCCCTCAGCTCATCTCTATTCTTCGCAGCGGTGCATACATCCCTCGCGCAGACTCCCGTTCTCTTCATATTCGGATGCGCCCAATGCTGGTTGTATGAGAAAACGCAGTCCCTGCGCTATCCCATCCTTCTGCACATGGTATTCAACACGATTTCCACAGTCGCAGTATTCGTGTTCGCAAAATAAAACCTTAGTCATGTCCACCCCTCTCTCCCGGCTCGGAGAAAACGCTGTTCTGGAGCGATTGCTGCAGCAGCTGACAACGCAGGCCCCCATGCTCACGGGGCCGGGGGACGACTGCGCCGTAGTGCCACGCGACGACGAGTGGGACACCCTGCTCAAGACGGACGTTGTAATTGAAAACATCCATTTCACCCCCGATACTGCCCCGGAACGCATCGGCCACAAAGCCCTCGCAAGAGCGGTATCCGACATAGCAGCCATGGGCGGACTGCCCGAATATGCCCTTATAACGCTCCTGATGCACCCTTCCCGCACCATTGAGCAGGCAGAGGGCATCTACCGCGGCATAAACGCACTGGCGGCACGTTGCGGCCTTTCTGTAGCCGGTGGGGAAACATCATCCCTGCCGTACGATGGCATTGTCATCAATGTTGCCCTGACGGGCAGAGTGGAGCACAACAGAGCCATTCTGCGCTCCGGCGGGCGCCCCGGGGATATCATCTGCGTGAGCGGCCCTCTGGGCGGCTCATTCCCGAGCGGGCACCACCTGGATTTCGAACCCAGGCTGCAACTGGCTCGCCGGTTAATGGAGCATGGCCCCCGTCCCTCAGCGATGATGGATTTATCGGACGGCCTGGGGAGCGATTTACCCAGACTCGCAGCAGCCTCCCGCTGTGGGTTCGAAATACACCCCGAGAAATTACCCCTCACCCCCGGCTGCACCCCACAACAGGGCATTAGCGACGGCGAGGATTACGAGCTCCTGTTAACCTTTTCGCCTCGCGACTTCAATAATCTGTCGGCAGACATCCGCCGCACCATTTTCCCCATCGGCACCCTGACCGAATGTGCCACAAGCGCCATCGCCCCCGGATGGCAGCACTTCCTCGCCTGATAATCAGCGAAAGGAATAACCTTACTACCTCAGAAACCCGAAAAGGGTGCAATCCGCCCGCTTTCCCGGCTTCTGCCCGCCTGTATTTCTAACCGCTTATTTTCAACATTATAAGGAATAGCAACTCTAACATACACACCTTTATTTATTTCACGCGAAATTAGTTCAGTTGGTTTACTTTCTGTGTGTTGCATAGTCGCCTAACATTGTTCCACAAGCACGAACCGCCATTTTTCACAGCGGGGCAAAAATATCAAGTTCCCTTAACTATCTGAATCAGGTATGCCAAAAAAAATAAAAAGCCGTGGAACGCCCATAGAACAACAGTTAACGTGTATGCGACATGGCAGCGAAGAGAAAATTTTCTTTTCGGATGGCAACCCTCATGGCATATTCTCCCTCGCAACGCCGCCCCGGTCAGAAAGAGCGGGTGAGCGAAGGAAAGATTTAACGAGGATACAAGCAATGAACCAAACGGATAAGGAAAGCAAGCTCTGGAGCGCAATCAAAGAGGATATGCGCCGTCAGGGCAACGTGGGTGAGTATGGGTTCGAGTCTTATATCTCTCAACTTACACTGAAGAGCGACACGGGCACCAAGCTGGTGCTCGAATACCCGGCCGACATGTTCATCGACTGGGTAGAGACTTACTACTCAAACGACATCAGAAACTCCGCAGCACGAGTGCTCGATGCAGCACGTGAACTGGAGTACGTAGCAGCCAACACAGCAGAAACAGCCGAAGCCACGGAGCTTGCGCTTGTCATGGATGAGGAGGCCCCTGCTCCCGCCATCTCAGCCGCTCCGGCCGCCGGCTCCAAGCGAACCAGACGCCGCAGCACTCGCAGCGTCATCAACAGCGGCTTGAATGCCGACTATACGTTCGACAGCTTTGTGGTCGGCTCCAACAGTGAATTCGCCGTAGCAGCCGCCAAGGCAGTAGTGAACGCCCCCAGCCGCATGTACAACCCTCTCTTCGTACACGGTGCCTCCGGTCTGGGCAAGACTCACCTTCTGCAGGCTATCGGCAACGCCATTCAGGAAAAAGACAGCAACACTCAGGTACTATACGTCACCAGCGAGGACTTCACCAATACCTACATCGACGCCATCTCTCGCCAGGGCGACTCCCTGAGCAACTTCCGCCGCAAGTACCGCAAGGCCGATGTGCTTATCATCGACGATGTTCAGTTCCTCTCCCAGAAAGGCAAAACTCAGGAGGAGTTCTTCCATACCTTCAATGCCCTTTTCGCCAGCGGCAAGCAGATTATCCTTTCTGCAGACTGTCCCGCCAGCGACATCACCAAGCTCGATGACCGCCTGACCTCCCGTTTCGAGCAGGGGCTGACCGTAGCCCTGAACGTGCCCGATCTCGAGACCCGCATCGCCATTCTGCGCAAGAAGCGCCGCATGTGGAAGAGCACACTCATCAGCGATGAGGTTATCAATTACCTCGCCAAGAACATCACCCGCTCCGTTCGTCGTCTGGAGGGCGCTCTGGTACGTCTGGCCACCTTCGCCTCATTCTCTCAGAAGAGCCCCAGCATTCAGGATGCCCGCGTGCAGCTCAACGATCTGCTGAAGGAGGAGAAAACCACCGGTGACGTTACCATTGCTGACATCCAGCGCCGCGTGGCCGAGGAGTTCAATATCCGGGTGGCTGACATCAACGGGCGCCGCCGTACCGCCAATATCGCCCATCCCCGACAATTAGCCATGTTCCTGGCACGTCGTCACACCCAGAGCTCGCTGCAGGACATCGGCGCAGCTTTCGGTGGCCGCGACCACGGCACCGTCATTCACGCCACAAAAACCATCGAAGAAAAAATGGAGAGCACACCGGCTGTCCGTGAGCTGGTTGAGCGTCTCTCGGCCTCCTTCGCCGGTTGATTTCCTCGCATTATCCTC
This sequence comes from Akkermansia sp., assembly GCA_017471985.1. GTDB lineage: Bacteria > Verrucomicrobiota > Verrucomicrobiia > Verrucomicrobiales > Akkermansiaceae > Akkermansia. Next base: position 99,812 of record JAFURE010000118.1, read on the forward strand.
GTTAGAACACAAAAAGCCGCTTTTTCCTACCAGAAAAAGCGGCTTTTCACTTGACTTGCTCATATCCTATATGATATATAGACATACGAACCGTTATGATGAGAATATCCACCAAGGGCCGCTATGCCCTACGTATAATGATAGACCTTGCCCACCAGCCTAAAGGTGAGCCGGTATCGCTGCGTTCCGTAGCTGAGCGCCAGTGCATCACCTTAAAGTACATGGAGGGCATTATGACCCACTTGTTGCGCGCTCAGCTTGTGGTGAGCCTTCGCGGCAAATCCGGTGGGTATTATCTTTCCCGCCCGCCCGAGGATTACACTATTTATGAAATTCTGAACGCAGCAGAGGGTGATTTATCGACCGTGCACTGCCTGTCAACAGCCTCTAACCTCTGCCCCATGAGCGACTGTTGCACCACACTGCCGCTGTGGACCGGCCTGCAGAACGTCATTCAGAAATATCTCGAGAGTTATACCCTTGCCGACCTCAAGGGTGAGCATAACACTCAGTTCTTCTGCAACCCATCCTGAGTTACAAACAAACTTTCTAACCTTGAACAGAAAGAGGCGCTCACGGCGCCTCTTCTTTTTTATCCTCAGACTCTTTCTTATCCGGAGCCTGCTCAGCTTTCATCAGCTCTTCCTCAAACTCACGCCGGGCTTTCTTAAACTCCCCCAGACTTCGACCTAGATTGCGGGCAATCTCCGGCAAACGGCGAGCACCGAAAACCAGCAGTACGATCGTGAGAAATATCAGCCAATGAGTAGGCGAACCAAACTGTGCAAGAACAGGCTTCATCATACCCCCTATGCTAACACCCATCGCGCGTGCGTGCAAGCAAAATGTCAGCCATTCACCCATTTACCCCGATTGACGCATTTCACAAACTGACTCATTCCGAGCTTTACTTATGGGTGCAATTGTGCTAGTGTTCTGACTTCCACCAGTCGGGATAATACCATGAAGCAGTTACTTTCCATCGAAGAATTGACAGGCGAGCAGATTCAGAACCTGCTGGCTCTGGGACATAAACTCAAGGCAGAGCGTGGCAACCACAGCTCACAGCCCCTCGCCGGACAGACTTGGGCTCTGATTTTCTCCAAATCGTCCACCCGCACCCGCGTGTCCTTCGAGGTTGGTATTTCCGAGCTGGGCGGTCGCCCTATGTTCCTTTCCACCCGTGACATTCAGCTGGGACGCGGCGAGCCGATTAAGGATACGGCACGCGTGTTGGGGCGCATGATTCACGGCGCCGTCATTCGCACCTACGGTCAGGATGAAGTGGTCGACTTTGCCCGCTATTCCAACCTGCCCACCATCAATGCCCTCACCGACCAGGAGCACCCCTGCCAGATTCTGGCCGACCTGCTCACCCTCGAGGAGAAGTACGGCGTGGGAGCATGGAAAGACATGAAGATTTCATTCCTCGGCGATGTGGACAACAACATGGGTCGCTCCTGGATGTGGGCTGCCAAGCGACTGGGCTTCACACTGGCACTTGCCGGTCCCGCCCATGCACTGCCCAAGGCCAACACTCTGGCTGCACTGGACTGCCCGAACATCATCTGCACGACAGATGCCGCCGAAGCCGTGCGTGACTGCACCGTCATCAACACCGACACTTGGATTTCCATGGGTCAGGAGTCCGAAAAGGGCACGAAGGAACAGGCCTTCTTCCCCTATCAGGTGAACGACGAGCTGCTCCGACTGGCAGCTCCCGGCCACAGCGTGTTCCACTGCCTGCCCGCCTATCGCGGATATGAAATTACCGACGAAGTGCTCGAGGCTCACGCCCCGATTATCTTCACCGAGGCAGAAAACCGCCTGCACGCTCAGAAGGCCGTGCTCTATACCCTTGCAACCTCCTGCTAATTCTTCGCTTTCATGAGTTTCAATGACCGCATAGAGGAACTGCTGGACGATATGTCCGTCTTCGAGGATTGGACCGAGAAATATGAGTTCATCATTTCTCTCGGGCGCAAACTCCCCGCCATGCCCGACAAATACCGCAAGCCCGGCAACCTTATCAAGGGCTGCCAGAGCCGTGTATGGGTCGGCACTGAGCTTGAGGACGGCAAAATGATTATACAGGCAGATAGTGATTCCCTTATCACTAAGGGGCTCATTGCCCTCTTCATCCGTCTGCTCAGCGGTCTGACTCCGGCCGAAATCCTGAGCGCCGACCTGCGCAGGCTCGATGAGTGCGGCCTGAAGGAGCACCTGGCCTCCACCCGCGCCAATGCCCTTTCCACCATGGCGACCACCATCAGGAAAGCCGCAGCAGCCCTTGCCTGAGCCACACCGACATGTCAATCCTCACCGATTTAATAGAGAGCCGAGCCGAGCGCCTGCCGCAGCACACCGATGCCTATCGCGTATCGGACGGTACGCAATGGCCTGGCATCTTTATCGACGCATTGGCTGACCGCCTGCTCGTATCGGTGAGGGATACCGCCATACCTCGCGGATTGCGTGATTTGCTGGTCGAAACAGGTCGACCGGTTTACCACAAGCGCCTGGATAAAGATGTAAAGGACGCCCCCATACAACTCTGCGGACCGCAGGTTCCCCTGCGATTCGAGATTCAGGAGAATGGCGTGCGCTATATCATGGATATGGAGGCGGGTTACTCGCAGGGTATATTCCTGGACCAGCGCGATAACCGAGCTACGGTGCGCCGCCGCTGCCACAAGGGTATGCGCCTGCTCAACACCTTCTCCTATACCGGCGCATTCTCCGTCTGTGCCGCTCTCGCCGGAGCCACCACCACCACGCTGGATTTGGCTCAACCCTGCCTGAACTGGTGTCGTGAGAATATGGAGCTCAACGGCATTGACCCCTCGCAGCATTATTTCTGCAAGGGCGATACCCTGCACTGGCTCGATCGCTTTGCCAGACAGGGGCGTACTTTCGACGCCATCGTCCTCGACCCTCCCACATTCTCCCGCGACGAGAAGGGGCGAATCTGGCGCGTGGAGAAGGATTACGGCAAACTGGTAGCCAAGGCTATGTCCTGTCTGGCACCTCATGGTTGGCTGCTCTGCACCACCAACTGCCGCAAGGTTACACACGCCCAGTTCCGCAAGCTGGTTCTCAGCGGTGCACCCGGCTGTCAGGTGACAGCCTCTCCCATGACTTTCGACTTCGACGGCGAGGATTACCTGAAAACCCTCTGGGTCAATTCGTGATGTTCAATATGCCTCAGTAATAAAAATTACTGTACACCAAAGTCATACCCCCAACTTACTCTCATGTCTCTATTTCAACGCGCTGTTATAACCAACTTCAGCTCTACAACCGATAAACAGAAGCTGGATTCACTTTACGCACGATACTGCAGCATCTTCGGTTCCGAACAAAAACAGAACAACATTCGTGCAGCAAAGGAGGAACAGTACCAAGAGGGATTCCTGCGCGATTTATTTGTGGACGTGATGGGCTACACCATTAACCCCAACCCCGACTGGAACCTCACCACCGAACTCAAGAACGAGCGCGACAGCAAGAAAGCCGACGGCGCGGTCATTGTGGATTCCATCCCGCGCATGGTCATCGAGCTTAAAAGCGTCAACACAAAGGACCTCCGCACGGTCGAAGCACAGGCGTTCGGCTATCGCAACAGTCATGAGGGCGTACGATATGTGGTGATTTCCAACTTTGAGCGCCTGCGTTTTTACATTGATAACACAGTGGATTACGAAGAGTTCCACCTCTTCACACTCAGCCGCGAGGAGTTTACACTGCTCTGGATGCTGCTGGCATACGAAAACGTAAAAAACAACCTACCGCTGCGCCTGCGAGAAACCTCCCTTGTCAAGGAACAAGATATTTCTGAGCTGCTGTATAAAGACTACGCGGCCTGCAAGCGCGATTTGTTCAGCGACATGCGTGAGCGCAATCCTCAGTTCGCCCCCCTGCTGCTCTTCCGTAAGTCGCAGAAACTGATGGATCGCCTCCTCTTCATCCTCTTTGCCGAAGATCGCGGTCTTATACCCCCGAACACCATCACCTACATCAACAACAACTGGGAACGCTACAACGCTCAGCAGGAGGAATTCGGCATCGGCGACCAGCGCCCCCTGTACGATTTCTACAAGGGAATTTTCAACAATCTGCACAGAGGAAACAAGGATATATTCGCTTACAACGGCGGCTTATTCTACCCGGACGAGGTACTGGACAACATAACGCTGAGCAGCGAGCTCCTGCTGAGCCATACTCGCGTGCTCACCGGTTATGATTTCGGTACAGAGGTGGACGTCAACATCATGGGCCACATCTTCGAGCACTCTCTGGCCGAGATTGAGGAGGTAACCGCCGCTCTCAGCTCCGGTACACCGGTATCCACAGATAAACGTTCCAAAGACGGTATTTTTTACACGCCGAGCTTCATCACTCGCTACATGGTACAAAGCACCCTTGGGCAGTTGATGGAAAGCCGCCGCCCCCAGTCGCCCGGTGCAAATCTTTCCGGAAAAAAGAAAACTTCAGCCATATCTGAATGGGAATCCTACCGCGCATGGTTGCTCGACCTCACCATCTGTGACCCGGCCTGCGGCAGTGGCGCCTTCCTGAACGCCGCGCTGGAGCGACTCATGGAGGAACACCGTCTTATCGATGAAACGCTCGCTTTCATACGTGGGGAAACACTCATTATCTCCGATATCGAGAACTCCATTCTGGAGCGCAACCTTTACGGCGTGGATATTAACGAGGAATCCGTAGAAATAGCCAAACTGTCCCTCTGGTTGCGCACTGCCCAGAAAGGCCGCAAGCTCTCTACGCTGTCCTCCAATATTCGTGTAGGCAACAGCCTCATCGACTCCCCTGAACATGCGCCCGACAACGCCTTCAATTGGCAGCAGAACTTCCCCCATGTGTTCGCCAAGGGTGGGTTCGATATCATCCTCGGCAATCCGCCTTACGTTGCGCTGCAAACCATGCGCGAGCAGTCAGAGGTCTATGCTAAGCTCGGCTACGAATCCTTCGACAAGAACGGCGACATCTACTGCCTGTTCACCGAGCGCGCCTACAATCTGCTCAAGCCCGGCGGCAG
>JAFURE010000119.1 GCA_017471985.1 Akkermansia sp.
GAATCGGGCAGAATTAGCATTGTACACATATCGAGTACGCTTCTTGCCGCCGTTACCCCAGGGAGACGTTTCCTTAGTCACGCGACCATCCGAATCGTATTCATACTCAACATAACCACCATCCGGGCGTAGTACTTTCTGAAGGTGGTATTCTGCATCGTACACATAATAAGTGGTGCGTGCAAGCGGAGTGCCGAAAGCCTCCGTGGTTTCCAGAGTGAGCCAGCCACCGGCGGTGCGACAGCGCAGCGTGCGCGAACAGCTGACGGGAGACTCATCCCCAACCCGGCTCACCGATTCAATCTCCTCAAGCAAGTTATCTGCCGGAGTGTTTTTCACGAAGGTGCGAACGATTGCCTCATTACCCTCACCCTTGGTTATCGTAATTGTGTTACCATTTTCGACGCGAGTGAGCGTATGAGCCGGAAGCCCCTGCTGTTGGCGGGTAATCGTTATAGTTTTCACACCGTCAGTCAGCGTTGTCAGCACAGACTCCGTCTTGTAGGGAAGCCCGGTCACTTCATAAGCCTCACCGTTAATAGTAACCTGCTGCGGAGCAAACCACTCGTAAAGAGTAGCCCCATTTTCCATAATCGAAGCTCGCATCAAGCCCTCGGTAGCAGAGTATACGGACTCCAGATACCCGGCGGCATTCTCGCGGTATACCACAGCAGCATGTTGTTCAGCAGTAGTCTGACGCCCTTCGGCGGTCAGAACGGACATCACGTCACCCTGGGAGTTAAAGCAAACCTGAATCCCCTGAGCATTTTTCAGGCAGAAGCGAGTGGGTGTATTATCAGTACAAGGATTACCGAGATTATCCTGAAGCTGCAGAGCGTAGTTATACTTACGGGCACCACCGGTCAGGATGGCCATTGCATTGCCGGATTGTTCGAGGAAATGCAACGGAGTTGCATACGGCGGAGTGATGGTAATGATGCCGGACTCGGCATTTCGAGAGAGCTTCCACTGCCATACGGAATTGGGTTTCAGACCGGATGTCAGCACCACGGGAGAATCGCCGGAGTCTGCCAACATGGCAGCTGCTGTATCATCGCTACCGAACTCAGCAGAAGGGGCACAAATATCCTGCGCTTGGTCACCGGGAATTCCGGCACTACCGGCAGAGTCCGCGTCACCATCAGATGTATTGCCACAGCCGCAATCCGGGCAGACTTCCGGCTCCTTACCGGGTTCATCCGGCGGGGTTGTGTCATCGGGAGGAGTCGGGCCGTCCGGGGGAGTAGGACCATCGGGAGGCGTGGGGCCATCGGGCAGACAAGCTTCGATAGTAAGGTCGTATTTACCATAAGATGCATTGGCCACAGCTGTGATGGGTTCATTTTCCTGTTCAATTACCAGAATATAGTCGCCGGGAGGCAGGAATGCATTTGAAATAGTACCACCCCAACGGGCATGACCACCGTATGTACCCTGATTACCCGTACGTTTGCGGCAATCGATTTTGCAATCCTCGCGAGTTTCGCTGCGGGTCTTCCCAACAGGCACAGCCCCGAGGAAGCCCCAGTCATCCACTTGGAATGAAGAAACGTTCATCAGAGCACCGCCGACAGGAACCGTGAATACAGCCGGTTGATAGCTCAGTACAGTACCCGCGGCAGAAGTGTTGGCGGATTTTTCCTCAGCGATTGCAATGGGTAGGCTCAGACTACGCTCCGGGGTAGGCACAACGGTGTCCAATTCCGGATTGACGAGTTCGCCATCGGGATGAGAACCGGACTGGTTGGAATCTTCGGAAGCGGGCGCAACTGCGTTTTCAGGGGTGATGTTGGTAACATCGGCGGCATTCACGTCAGAGACGGAACCATTGGCGGGGGTGTCGTTATCTGTAGACATAGTTGTAATAGTGTTGTAATTGTTGTTATCGGCTTCAGCGGAAGCGGGAGCTTCGGCTGCGGCGTCAGAGTTAATGGAATCGGTGGAAACAGCGCATGCGTTGAGTTCAACGGAGGGCTGCACGGTCTGCTCGCAGGAGTTACCCTGGGCATCTTCCTCGGCTTTGCCAGAGGAAACTTTTTCGATTTGATTAGCATTCATCGCTTTAGTTTGATTTGAGTTTGTGGCAGCAGAGCTACCGAATTCAGCTTCAGCAGAGGGCTCCCCCTCAGCTGCGACAGGAAGGTTAACACCTTCGGGCTTGTTCTCAGACGTATTGCTGAGAGTTGACACGGGGCTGCCGGAAGCAACCTCGGGAGTACAGCCATTGAAAGATTGGGGCTGTACGCTAGGTGCGGAAGCAGGCTTCTGCACCTCATCCTCACTCGGGGTGAGGGCGGAATTTGAATCAGTTGTCATGTTCTGAACAATGTTAGATTCGGCAGGAATAAGAGTCCTGCCAGCTCTTGCTTCGAGTGAAGCGGCGATACCTTGCCCGGTGGGCTCGACCACGAGTTCGCAGTCGTGAGAACCTGCTTGCTCGTAGGTATGCTGCCCAGCCGGAGCTTCGGCACCAATCTCGCCGTTGGCGAGCCTGTCGGTGGCATCGGTAGACATAGTGGACTGCCTACTTTCTGCCGGGGTGGGCTCAATGCTAAGCCCGGATTCTTCTCGCTGCGGCTCGCTTGTCTCGGCGTCTCGGGTGGGCGTACCATCGGGAAGCCCCCAGCTTTTCAGCGTAGCCGGATGAGATTCAGCACAGCTTGAGGAAAATTGCGTGGATGTGATATGAAACATTTTGAATGTAACTAGTTGAGGTGTTATTATGAAGCTGTTAATAATGAGAAACAGTAGCAGAGCAGAAGGAGTATACGCCGCGAAAGCGAACGGTATTCTATCCTCCTGACATAATAGACAGAAGAATAGAGTGATAGGAAAAGTTATGAGTAGTTTATGGCATTAAGCAGATTAGCGTATTGCCTGGGATTCTTTTTAAGATATCGTTCTGTAGCGATTTTTGCTACAGAATAATTGACGTTAAAAGTGACTTTCAATTGGTTGTAAATCTGCTCGAGGAAAACAGCATGGTGCAGGATGTTGGGAGCCGAGGGAATGTAGCCGTGGCATAGTTCTTCCTGTATAACCATGTGAAGATATTCAGGGGGCATGAGCAAGTGTGCGGCTGCAGTGTTTGCCTGCCATTCGTACCAGTTGCTGCTGTTGTACTCTTTCAGAAAAAGAGGATGACACGAGATGCCCGATGAAATTAATGCTCCATTTCTACGAATCAAATTTCTGCACCCCTGCTGAAACAACGAATCCTGCATAATAATGTGCCCGCATTCGTGAGCAACAGTAAATAGGAATCTCCTCAGCAAGGATGGGTTATCTTCGGGTATAGGACTGTCGCTGAAGAAAATAATGGGTTTTCCTCCGTAAATGAATTGAGTCATACCCAGTACACCTTCGTCCAACTCTTGGTAGTCGACATGATCGCTGATTAAGTCGGCGAGAGTCTCTACCTTAGCCGGTTCAGGTTTGTCGGGGTATAGACCGAATTTTTTCAGTTGGGTAATCGGCATATCCACCAGCTCTTGCTCACTGTAATACCTGTAAGCAAGGGGGAGGGGAACTGTGTTATTCAACTGCTCTGTTAGTTCATTACTGTTGGTCATGTTCATTGTTTATATGATGGGGCTGCGTATCGCTGCTAAGACGACGCAGAACATCCTCAGGGCTTAACTTCTCGGACTTAATGAAGTTTACAGCCCTGCGGAACGCAAACCCGAACATGGGGTTAATGGCGTGGAGTCTCTGCAGGTCTTCTGTAGGCATGCGGTTGTCGTTGTTGCGTAAATCTTCTACGGTTACATCAAGAATCTCCGCTATTAGCTCCAGAACACGCTCAGAGGGGTAGCGTCGGCCATTTTCGATATCGGAAATAAAGCCCGGGCTGTAATTGGTGGCTCGTGCATATTCCGGATCCGTAGAATTCCTGCTGAGTTCTGCGAGTTTCTTAGCGAAAGTTCGAAGGGGAATGCGCTTTTGTGTTCTCAGATCGCGAATGTAGAGTCCCAGTGTTGTTTCCGGTAACTCGCGTGTGAGGTCAGATGGTTTCATAATGATGAGAGATAAGCGTTTTTTGTTTGGAACAAGGCAATGATACTGCGATTTAGATAATAAGTCAAGTAGAAAAATGGTAAAAAATAGAAAAAAGCGAGCGTACGCCGAAAAAGCGTAAATTAGATTGTGTTTCTATACGGATTTTGATTAAAAAACCGCTCGCTGTGGAGCGAGCGGCTGGGGAAGGGGATGTCAGAAGAGCTTACTTCTTCTTGCAGGACTTCTTGGCGCAGCCCTTCTTCTTGGGCTTAATGATGGTCTTGAAGGTGGAAGACGGCTTAAAGGCAAGAGTGGAAGAGGCCGGAATCTTCATCTCGGCACCGGTCTGCGGGTTGCGGCCGGTACGCTCAGGGCGGGTCTTCATTTCGAAGGTACCGAAACCGATGAGCTGAACCTTGTCGCCACCCTTGACGGCATCGGAAATAGCGCCGAGAACAGCGGAGAGAGCGGCATCGGCGCACTTCTTGGTTGCGCCCTCGCCAAGCTTAGCCTGAATGCAGTCTACAAGTTGAGTCTTGTTCATAGGACTCTATGATAGCATGCTGAGTGTTGATTTCAAGATAAAAAGTCTATAGAGGGCCGTAAATGCCCATTTTTTGAGCATTTTTTTGGGTTAGACGGGGCAGAACGGGCTTGAAAGCTGCGAAAATGGGCAAATCAGCAGTGTTATTGCAGACTTGATGTCCACTTTGCAGGGGGTGGCTGTTAATTTATAGCTTGACTTGCGTGAGCAAGCTGATAAACTTGCGCTATGAGCAAGTACGTAAAAGGTGACATGACTCCTGTTGTGCCGCGCCGTTTTCGTCCTGTGTTCTTCATGCTCGTGAGCTGCTTTGCGCTCTGGGGACTGCTGAACAATATGACGGATAACCTGGTGCCGGCGTTTAAGAATATCTTTACGATTCCCCAGGAGCAGGCTGCTCTGGTACAGGTTGCCTTCTACGGGGCATACGCAGTGCTGGCTATCTTTGCCTCCATCCTGATTGAGGAGTTCTCATACAAGAAGGGCGTGCTCATCGGTCTGGGTGTGTATATCGCCGGTGCGTTGGCGTATATACCTGCATGTATTCACCAGAGTTTTGAAATTTATTTCGTAGCCATCTTTGTGGTCGCTGCCGGTTGCTCCGTACTGGAAACGACGTGTAACCCCTACGTCATTTCCCTGGGGCCCGAGAAAACAGCTGTCCGCCGACTGAACTTTGCTCAGGCTTTCAACCCTGTGGGTTCCATCTGCGGTATTCTGCTGGCACAGCAGCTGATTCTCAGTAACCTCAATCCTGCTACTGCCGACGAGCGTGCCGCCATGCCGGCCGAACAGTTGGCTGAGATTGTGCACAACGAGCTCTTCTGGGTATGTGCTCCGTATGTGGGCCTTTGTGCTATTGCTTTCTTAATCTGGCTGTTCTTCCTGCGTACCAAGGATGAGCAGGGCGAGGAAAGTGCTGAGGAACAGGTCGGGAAAAAAGACAGCGCCAAGGGCGGCATTCGTGTGCTGGTTGCTGCGCTGTTTGCCGTGCTTCCCCTCACGGTGCTCTATTTCCTGTTCCCCGACATGGATAAGGTGCAGTGGGTGCTTTGTGGTACGCTGGGACCGATTGTTTACCTGTTCCTGGTGGGAGATTACCGCGCCATGCTGTTCTCGCTGCTCAGCCAACCCCGCTACTGGTGTGGTGTGATTGCCCAGTTCTTCTACGTAGGTGTGCAGATTGCCGCCTGGACCTACCTGAATGTGTACTGCTGCAAGGAGCTGGGGGTCACTCCCGCCACGGCTGCTACGTACTACCTCATTTCCATCGTGCTCTTCATTGCCTGCCGCTGGGTGGCTACTTACTACATGAAGAAGTTCAACCCCGCCGGTATGATGAGCCTGTTTGCCGTGGCTGCTATCGCTGCCTGCGCCGGTGTGATTTACCTGCCGTCGGACATTCTGTTCAGCATCGGCGGGCTTGGATTCTCTGCCAATGTGCTGAGCCTGATTGCTATGTCCGGTTGCATGAGCCTGATGTTCCCGACCATTTACGGTATTGCACTCGGTGGTCTGAACCAGCGCGATGTGAAGCTGGGCGCTGCCGGTCTGATTATGGCTATTCTGGGTGGTGCTCTCATCACTCCCTGGATGGCCGGTATCATTGGCGATGCTGACTCCTGCTGGCTGTTCCTGACTGCCGGTATGGACAACACCTGGGATACGAACCTGGGCACCAGCTCTGCTGCTGTGCGTGCTTCGTTCATTGTTCCTGCCATCTGCTTTGCGGTTGTGTTGCTCTACAGCCTCATTTTCCGCAAGCCCACCACATCTTCCGACAAATAAACATTTAACCCCAAAAAACAAACGTATATGAAATACGATACATTACCGACCATCGGCATTCGCCCCACGATTGACGGTCGCCGTCTGGGTGTTCGTGAGTCCCTGGAGGACCAGACCATGAACATGGCCAAGGCTGCTGCAGCCCTCATCGAGGCCAATGTGACCCACGCTAACGGCCAGCCCGTGAAGTGCATCATTGCCGACACCACTATCGGTGGCCCCGCTGAGGCAGCCGCCTGCAACCAGAAGTTCGCTGAGAACAACGTAGGCTGCTCCCTCATCGTGACTCCCTGCTGGTGCTATATCACTGAGACTTTCGAGACCGATGCCACTACGCCCAAGGCTATCTGGGGCTTCAACGGTACCGAGCGCCCCGGTGCTGTGTACCTAGCCGCTGCTCTGGCCGGTTATGCTCAGAAGGGTGTACCTGCATTCTCCATCTACGGTCACGACGTGCAGGATGCCGACGATACCTCCATTCCCGAGGACGTGGCTGAGAAGATTCTGCGCTTTGCCCGTGCCGGTCTGACTGTGGCTACCCTGCGTGGCAAGGGCTACCTCTCCATTGGTGGCTGCTCCATGGGTATTGCCGGTTCTATACTCGACCACTCCTTCTGGGAGGCCTACCTCGGCATGCGCGTGCAGCCGGTCGATATGACCGAGGTTCGCCGCCGCATGGAGCTGGGCATCTACGACAAGGCTGAGTTCGACCTCGCCATGGAGTGGGCCAAGAAGTATGTGAAGATCGGTCCGGATCGCAACCGCCCCGACCTTGTACTTTCCCCTGAGGAGAAGGAGCGCACCCTGCGCGAGAGTATCCTGATGACCATCATCTTCCGCGACATGATGCACGGCAACCCCTACCTCAAGACCATCGATCGCGAGGAGGAAGGCCTGGGCTTCAACGCTATCTGCGGTGGTTTCCAGGGTCAGCGTCACTGGACGGACTTCTATCCGAACGGCGATATGGCTGAGTCCCTGCTCAACAGCACCTTCGACTGGAACGGCCCCCGCGAGGCTATTCCCTTCGCCACTGAGAACGACGCCATGAACGGCGTGTGCATGCTCCTGCTGCACCAGCTGACCGGTCGTGCCGCCTGCTTCTCCGATATCCGCACCTACTGGAGCCCCGCTGCTGTTAAGCGCGTGACCGGCTACACCATGGAAGGTCTGGCCAAGGACGGCATCATGCACCTCATCAATTCCGGTTCCACCGCTCTGGACGGCAACATGCAGTCCACCGCTGCCGATGGCACCCCCATCATGAAGAAGACCGGTGAGACCACTCAGGCCGACATCGAGGCCATGATGGCTGCCTCCGAGTGGTGCCCGGCTAACCGCGAGTACTTCCGCGGCGGCGGCTACAGCCTGCACTTCGTTTCCAAGGGCAATGTGCCCGTGACCATGATTCGCATGAACCTGGTGAAGGGGCAGGGCCCCGTGCTCACAATCGTTGAAGGTTGGACCTGCGACCTGCCTCAGGACGTGAACGACAAGCTCGACCAGCGCACTGACCCGGGTTGGCCCACCACCTGGTTCGCCCCGCGCCTGACCGGTAAGGGCGGTTTCAAGGATGTGTACACCGTCATGGCCAACATGGGTGCTAACCACGGCGCCTGGACCTATGGCCATATCGGCGCCGATATCATCACTCTGGCTTCCATGCTCCGCATCCCGGTATACGCTCACAACGTACCCGAGGACAAGGTGTATCGCCCCGCCGCCTGGGATCTGTTCGGCACAGCCGACCCCGAGGGTGCAGACTTCCGCGCCTGCGCCAACTTCGGTCCCATCTACGGCAAGTACTAAGATGAATTTACCGCAAGCTGTCGGAAGGAATTCCGGCAGCTTGCTTTTTTGTTGAAGCATTATGTCTTACGTACTTTGTCTGGATTGCGGCGCGACCAATGTGCGCGCCATCCTTGTAGATGACAAGGGAAATCTGATTTCCAAGGCCAGTCAGCCCAATTCCACCGATGCCGGCAGTGAGAACGCCGACTTTCATGTGTGGAACGCCGACCGAATTCTTAATCAACTGGCTGAGTGCGCCCGCAAAATTCTGCCTGAGGTAGATGCTACGCAGGTAAAGGGCGTAACCATAACGACCTTTGGCGTGGATGGCGCTCTTGTGAACGAGGCCGGCGAGTTGCTCTACCCCGTGATTTCCTGGAAGTGCCCGCGCACTGCCGAGGTCATGAAGAATATCGGCAAATACCTGCCGCAGAGCAAGCTCAATGAGATTTCGGGTGTGGGTGAGTTCGCCTTCAACACGATATACAAGCTCATCTGGCTGAAGGAGAACCGCCCCGAACTGCTGGAGCAGGCTCATGCCTGGCTGTTTATTTCCAATATCCTGGCTTATCGTCTGACGGGCGTGATGGCTACAGACCGTACCATGGCCGGCACCTCGCAGATGACTGACCTGAGCACAGGTGACTGGAGCGATGAAATTCTGGGTACTCTGGGTATCAGTAAGAGCCTGTTCCCGCCCATGGTGAATGCCGGCGATGTTATCGGCACGCTCACACCTGCCGCCTGTGAATTGCTCGGTCTGCCCTCAGCTGTGCCGGTTGTCTCTACCGGGCATGATACGCAGTTCGCTCTTTTCGGTAGCGGTGTGAAGGAAAATCAGCCCTTCCTGTCCAGCGGTACCTGGGAAATCCTGATGCTGCGCACGGCAAAGGCCACTCTCTCGGCCGAGGATTATGCAGCCGGTGCCACGGTTGAGTATGACAGCCGTGCCGGGCTCCTCAATCCCGGTCTGCAGTGGATTGCCAGTGGCATTATCGAGTGGGTAAAGGCCACCTGCTACAATGGCGAGAGTTTCGATACCATGGATGCCGAGGCCGAGAAGATTGCCCCCGGTTGCGATGGCGTGAAGCTCGTGCCTGATTTCCTGCCCAGCGATGCCGTGCCTGGCAGCATTCAGGGGCTTGTTCTGGGCCGTACTCGTGCGCACATTTACCGCGCCGCCATGGAGGCCCTGACCCTGCGCCTGAAGAGCCGTCTGGAGAAGCTGGAGAAGGTGGGCGGATTTAAGTCTGCTGACCTGCTGTTGGTTGGCGGCGGTGCCCGCAACAAGATATGGACTCAGATGCGTGCCGACATCCTCGGCTTGCCGATTCGCATTTCCAATGTATCGGAGAGTACGGTGCTGGGGGCCGCTATGTATGCCTTTGCCGGTGCCGGTGTATATGCCGATGCCGAATCCTGTCGGGATGCTTTCGGTATAAGCTATACCACCATCAATCCCGGTGAGCAGCAGACCGCCTATGCGGCGCTGTATTGCTGAAACATATTGCATTTATAATAACAAGAAGGCCCCCCATCTTCTTTCGGTGGGAGGCCTTCTTTCTATATTCTAAAGGTCAGCTTACCATTCAGTACGCAAACCTGTAGCAGTAGATAACTTGCTGCGAGTAACCGCAGTTGTTGCCATTGGATCCATAATTAATAGATATGGTGGCCGAACAGACATTACAGGTGTCGTCTATCAGAACATAGCCCTGAACCCCTTCACATGAATAATAGTACTGAGTGGAGGTGCCGTTCCCTCTGCCGCTGCTGCTAGTGATATTGATAGCTACATCTTTCGGCAGCTGAATCGTGGCTGGCTCAGGTGTGGGCTCAGGAGTAGGCTCAGGAGTGGGCTCAGGTGTGGGCTCAGGTGTGGGCTCAGGAGTGGGCTCAGGAGTGGGCTCAGGAGTGGGCTCAGGTGTGGGCTCAGGAGTGGGCTCAGGTGTGGGCTCAGGTGTGGGCTCAGGAGTGGGCTCAGGTGTGGGCTCAGGTGTGGGCTCAGGTGTGGGCTCAGGAGTGGGCTCAGGTGTGGGCTCAGGTGTGGGCTCAGGAGTGGGCTCAGAAGTGGGCTCAGAAGTGGGCTCAGAAGTGGGCTCAGAAGCGGGGTTGCCTTCGGTTATAATGTTGGGGGAGGGAGGCGTTACTGTGGTGCCCGATAAAGGGGTGGGAGTTTGTTGCGTATCCGTTTTATCGTTTCCGGTAAGACTCACAATTGCCGTTGCTGCAATGGCGCAAAGTCCTACGGCTCCAGCAATCAGGAGGGGCAGTGGCAATGAGCATGGGAGTTTGTTCTCGGTGTTACACCCATCTTGGGTGACTGTGGCGGGGAGGGCGGTCTCTGTTAATTGGGGCGCATCGAGAATAGGGGCAACCTCTTTATCCTGAGCTGTTGGTATGGCCCAGATGGCGGAAACATTGTCGGAGCGTCCGTCTGCTGCTTTAATGGATTCTTCTGCCATGTTTGCAAGGGTTTTGCCGATGTCAGTTGTATCCCACGCCGGGAGAGCCATGAGAGGTTTGGGCAGCTGGTTCCAGAGCCCATCACAGCAAAGAAGGAATGAGGAACCTGGGGTATAGATACCGCTTTCGACATGAGGCTTGAGTCTGCTTTGTGAGCCGAGAGCCTGTGTCAGCGTGTTTTGATCCGGGTGTCCTTCTGCGTCTTCAGGCTTTACCTGACCACTCAGAATCAGCAGTCGCAGCAGAGAGTCATCCGTCGAAAGCTGTTTCCACGCATTATTGTCGGAGATATAGGCTCTGCAATCACCTACATTTACCATGGTATATCTGTAATTGTGCAGATAGAGTAGCACGATGGCAGCCTTGCCGCTCAATGCTGCATTGCCACCGAACCTCGCTATGACAGCTTCGTGAGCTTGTAAAATGGCCTCCTTGAGCAGTTCATCGCATTTGTCGGCATCCAGGCCGTCCTTAAGGAACTCATTCCAGTATCGCTCCAGACTTTCCACGGCCGTGCGAGAGGCCTCGGCACCGCCTATATGGCCACCGGCACCGTCTGCCACGACAAGGAGGGTGGCTTTCTCTGAATACCAGGATTTCAGATAATCCTGTTGAGAGTCACGGTCGCCCTGCTTGGAGATTTCAGCCAGCTTGAAAAAGGGGCTTTCTTTGAGTCTGAGATCAGAATCGGCGGGGTGGGTTGACTGATCTGACGGGCTATTGTCTGTTGTGGGGGATGACATAATATCTATAATGATAATTGAAAGGTTGTCTTGATTGGGGGAATTGATGGATTTGATTTCTTGTATGAGAATGTCGCAAGTGCTGTCGGTCAGGGGGCTGTTTTAAATTCTTCTTGTATGTTGGTACCGCGTACGAAAGAGGTGAACCTCTATCTCGTATTCATGCGCTGCTGGTCAACAACAGCGTTCTCCTGCTTATCTCTGCCGCCTTGCCTCTGGGCAGATGCAGCAGAGGTGGAGAAGCTCCCGAACGCTGTGATGACGGAGGGCATGCCCGGATAATGAGTTACAGTCAGCTTTCGTAATCCCAATTGAAGTAGTCGCCGCAGAAGGGCATGAAGCGCAGCTTGGTATGGGACGATAGGCGAATAATTTCACCTGCTTCCAACGGGACTGTGCTGCCATCAACAAGGGTTCCATCGCTGAGGCGGGTTTCCTGAGTGCATTGATCGAACTTTTTAATGTAAAAAATCCGTTTATCGCGATCATAGTGAACGACACACTGAACCGAAGAAACTCCGGGATCCTCACTCAGACATATTTTGTTGCTTGCGTCCCTGCCTATGTGGTTATAACCGTACGAAATCGGGAAAGTCCGACCTTGCATCGGGCCCTCAACAGCAACCAACCAACCCTGGGGCCAATCTTTCTGCGGAACTGAGGTCGAATTATCAATCTTTCTATCGAGGCCGATTACCACCGTAGGTTGCCGCCTCTTCATAACATGGGACATCATGTTGTCGCCTTGTTGCTCAGAACTGGGTTTCATTTCGGTTTTGGGGGCGTAGCGATTAATTTCACTTTGCGTCAGGAGTCGTGTTCGCGGAATATTCTGCTCGGTATTTGTCTTTCTATCCTCATCGATGATTTGAGTCTTGCCGATGTGTACACCATGTATGATAACAGTGTCGCGTTTGGCAGAAATCTGTTTATTTTGAGATTTTTTCATATCTGTGACTGTTTGCGTTTATCTGCGGGCGATAACTCCCTTTGTTCTCTTTGACGAATGAAAAGTTTATTTGTTCAAGGAAATTAAAGAGGTATTGAGTAAAAGTCTGGCGAGTGAAGAAGTTTGTTTTCAGTTGTGGGAATTATTCTGTTCTACTATTTGTGGGTGTTTGTGTGTTCGACTCGTCATTCAGCAACAGTGGGGTGCTGCGTGCAACCAGGCGCGGGTCGATTTCTTGAACAATGTAGATTTCCGGACCATCCTTGTCTGTGTATTCCTCTGCAAAACTGACATTGTACACTCTGGGCTCATCGGGATTGGTATCCTCAATCTGCATTAATAAGCGTTTATCGAGTAACATCATGGTGACATTGCCATCTGCTGTCAGCAGTTTGCCATGAACTACTATTTTCTTGTATGGCTCCTCCTCAATATCGACAGACGTTACCTCAAAGCTGTATTTCTTGGTATCCAGCAAACTGATTTTGATAACATCTCCGCACGCGGGTTCCTGCATGGGTTGTGTCCAGTTGAGCGCACCTTCGGGCAAGGGAACCTGGCATATTCTCAACGTGCCCTCAGAATCCGGCTTGTCGTATTTGATTTCATCGGTATGTTGGAATGCGCCGAGATCAATATATTTTATCTTAGGGGAAATGGCATCACTCTCTGAATCAATAACAATGAGTGTGGAGTTTTTTTCGTAGACTTGATGGGGCGAGGTGGCAGCCATCTCTTCGGGCTGAGATGTTTGTTCGGTACTGTCGCGGCCTGCTAAATCTTTTGCTTCCCGTTCTTTTCTGTTTTCATAGAGAACTACGATGGCTAATATGGCAAAAATGAGGGAGGTTATAAAAAATATGAGACGAAGTAAGCTGGCAAACTTAAGGAGCACGACTTTAAACATAGAGGGAGCTACTGTAGTGATTTTAAAATGACATTTGCCGAGAATAAGTTCCGAACCATCCGTTACTTTCACGCTTGCATTGGCAACAGTGAGTTTGATTTTGTCGATGATGGTTCCTGTTTCTGTACCCCTGTCTGCTACAAGAAGTACGAGATTGTTGTCTACGTGCCTTATTTTAAATATACAATGATTTTTTTCTACTGTTTTGTCATGGATGACGAGGGCGTTTGACGAATCTCTACCTATGGTGAAGTTGTCTTGTTCATCGAAGTCCTTCATCGCGATGGTATAGGTTCTCTTTTTACCATCGGAAAGTTTACCGGAGAGCACAAACCTGCGGTCTTTTTTTGTAATAGGGGAGCGAAGTCGTTTAGGGGCACCTATCTGGATATTGCCAAACTGCATTTTCTTGTCCTTCACTTTGCCGACAAGTGGGTCAGAATTTACTGAAAATCCGGCCGATATAATCTGAATGGCCGAAATAATAGCAGCTGTGATACAACCTATAGCAAACGTCAGTATGACAGAATCTTTCAATACCCACTCAGTCTGATTGTCAGTCGATAACGACTGCTTTTCACGGATAAGAATCCCATCAGAATCCGAGACTTCATCGGGCTCTTCCGCTCTTTCAGATGTGTGGACTTCGTCAGGGGGCGCAATACTGTTGTCACTTTGCTCTGTCAGTGTGACAAGGAGGTTGAATTGATTAATGGAGGGAGTTATGTTATCAATCGCAATGTAAAGAGTTTCGCTTGTGTTTACATTTGTCTTTACGCGTTTTATGAAGTAATCACTTCTATCATCTGCCACCGGTGAAATGGGCAATTGTCGTAATGTACTGAGAGTATCCCCTTGGAATATCCCCATTACCGGTTCAAACCCGGGAGTTGTGTTCGTTTTGCGAATGCCAAGCTCGAGAGTTCCGCTGACAGGAGGGGTCAGTTTGTACCATACGGTGTTACCGCAACCATTCTTTAACTCGGGTTCTCCTTCTTCGGTCTCGCGTTTTGCGCCGGTCGTTGTACCGATGATACATGCGAGCCTGACCTTACCTTGCTCGTCAGCAGCAGGCAGAGCAGGGGATATGTATTTGCTCTCTAGGCATTTTTCCTCAATAATTTTATCGATTACCTGATCGAGTTTTTTCCAGTATTCGCGCAGTTTTTTGTTCGTTTCGGTCCCATGTTTTTCTTGCGCGTATTCCAGTA
This sequence comes from Akkermansia sp., assembly GCA_017471985.1. Lineage (GTDB taxonomy): Bacteria > Verrucomicrobiota > Verrucomicrobiia > Verrucomicrobiales > Akkermansiaceae > Akkermansia. Next base: position 14,399 of record JAFURE010000119.1, read on the forward strand.
ATTTCGAATGGGCTATTGCTCGCAGCAGTCGTGATTTTTTATCTTTCCAACATGTTAATGGCGGCAGTGGCAGAGCTGCTGAAAAATCATCGTTAATGGCTATTTCGTCGCCGCTGTAATGATAAAGTGCTACGACCGATGCATGACGCAATACAACGGCAGTATTGTTTTCCTTATCCGTATTCCCGAGTTGAAGCTCTATTTTGTTGAAATCGAATGGAATTGGCCCCGAGAGTACCTTGTGAATGGTTGCATCCTTATAATAGGCATCGCTTAATTCTTTTTTTCGGGTATCGTACTCCGATACATAGCCCATCAGGCTGGTGTGAGCCTTGCCGTCATCTGTATAACAAAGGGCAGCTGCAGCATCTGTCTCAGATTGAGGGCCGGGGTTGAAGTAAAGCATGTCTGCATGGCCGGCGCCCAGTAAGTGACAAACTTCATGACTGAAGGTTGCTGAGGCCGTGTTAAGCGTTTCGATATTGAATACCGCATGTCTGGAAGGCTCCTCTATATCTGCTGTTAATGCGCCGATATTATAGCAGCCGGCCACACCCAGAATGCATGGTTTTTGGGGGATAAGTTTGTTCCATACAAACATAATGGCGAGGTCGGCACCGCTATTTTCAATTGCTGCTTCCAGACTCGGGAGCGGAGCTTTCACCACCTCCGTGGGCTGGGGCGTTTTCTTTTGGTAATGAGTGAGCGTTCCTCCCGGTGCATTTTCTGCGCGGATTGCCTCTAAATCCTTTGCGAGTTCGTAGCCACTGTCACCGGCCTGAGTTGTATAGTTGAGTTCGAATATACCGCAGCAGCGAAAGTTGATGAAATCACCGAGGCCTGATTCCTGGAGAATCTGGTTGATTTCTTCCATTGCAGCTTCGGCCTTGCCATTTAACGTGGCGTCCCCTTTGTTTCTTTCCCTGTCCCGTATGTATTCTCTGGCCGATGTGTCGAAAACAACCAGTACATCGATATTGGCTCTTCCGGAGCTCGTCTGTTCCTCTTCTGCACACAGGCTGAGGCTACAGCCCAGTATCAGGAGCAGTAGTAATATCAATCGACTGTGTGCACTGTTGAACATCTGAAAGAATTAATTTTGTCGTTCGTACAGTTTGTTGACAAACTTATTTAAACAGTATTTGTGACAGTAGTTGAGGTGGGTCTCCTCCCTGCATTGAACATACTGCATAAGGTACATGATGATACTGGTCAGAACAAGCGCTAACAGGGTTGTCCAGAATGCAACGCTCATTCTGTCGGTGATGATTGTGAGCAAGGCGTCGCTTTCCATGTCGACCTTAAGCGCATGGAGAATTCCCCATACCGTTCCCATAAAGCCCAAGGTCGGGAGCATCCATACAATATATCGCAGAATGGAGTATGCTCTGTCGATATCATTTGAGCGTAACTGAATCTGTGAGTTAAGCAGGTCGTTGCAAATGGTTGTTGATAAGTTAGTTTGGAAATTCTGAACTAACGGGCGCAAAATTTCCGAGAGCATACCACCTTGCCCGGAGTTTTCGATATCTGCCATCAGAGTCTCCATTTGTTCTGCTGCGAGAAGGGTATTTGCGTTTCCTCGCAGGAACTCCAATTCTATTTCCTGTTCCTGTGCACGTACGAAAAGAAAACGAATCAGAATTTCGGACAATCCCCAGAAGAAAAGAATCCACATGAGGTACTGGAAGGCAAAGAGCTTTACGCCATCAGACCCCGGCTCCCTATCAACCAGACATCGTGCCAGATTTTCTTCGAGTGGTATCGTATTGCACAACAAAATAAACAGTATTGCACATACTACGGAAATCGCAAACCCTACAAGTCTATATTTGTTAAGTTTATCAGCCATTGTTGATATTGAGTAATTTCAGATGATTAGATGACCTCCATGCATTGTTCAGAATCGGGGATCAACGATTTTGCGGGTTTCAGGGTGAAAGAACGGTGGGTTCTTTCTATTGTATTGTTTAACGATTTCTTCTATGGTTACTTCAGCTTTGCCGAATCGCACCTTAGTTTGTTTGGTGACTCTGCTTTCCTGCGCAGGTACCCAATTCTCTGAATCGTCCTGATACTTAGTGCCGTTTGTGCTACCGATATCGGTCAGAATATATTCGCCTGATTTTTCGGTGCGGGAAAGACTTGCATGACGGCGGCTGACTGTTTCGTTGCCTTGCCCGGTAATTTGGATGTCGGGCTGAAATGAATTTTTCGCAGCAAGGTCAGGGCGACCTATAATGAGGGTATCCTTTCGTTCATTCATCGTTTGAATTAGCGGGGGAAGGGGATTATTGCAGTTTAGCGGTGGTAGTGAGGGGGTGTTCTGTTAACTGTACATTACCACTGGAATCGATTTGAATGTCAGATATTGGTATGAGCTTATCGCTTTGGCAAAAATCATCACTACTGTATATGTGGTCAATTGTTTGGTGGCCGTTGGGTGTAATCACCCTCAGTGTGACTTTGAATTGTTTGTACTTTAAGGAGATATCTTTCCCGTTACTCCTTTTTTTATGGCATTTTACTATTTTTTCACCGCCATGGTCCTGATGGATGAGGTAGGAAATATTATAGGTACCTGTAGGTGCCAATGTTACCATCCACACATCTGCTCCTCCCTGTACAGAATCTGATATATATGAGGCATTGGCGTACTCCTTGTGATTTTTCTTAGCGGGTGTGTATAGCAGCTGTTTTCCATCAACAGGCATTTGAACATACAGGTCGAGGTCACCAATGGCAATGGAGTGCCATTTTGAATCGTTTTCGAAGTTCGCCTCGAGGGATAAAACAAGGGTAAGACTGTTCATCACTTTAACGTCAGAGGGAACTTCTACCATTTTGGGCTCTTTCTCCATGATAACAAAGCACAGAATCATAAAAACACCCATTGCTGAGCAGAATAAGTCTAGCGCAGATATGGAGAAAACTGATATTTCACGATTCTTCCTTTTCATGCTAACGTGCCGTAGTATTTATTTTCTCTCGTGATGAACAGCTAATATTATACTGATAATAGAAGGTAAGTACAGTCTAATTTTTCCAGGAGTGTGGCGGTTTAACTGTTTTTCGTGCCTGTTTAAAGTCGAGATGACGGTTTCCTACACGCAGAACCCGATTCTCACCTTAACAAAGTAGACGTTGGATTGAAGAAATTGTTGTTTGTAATCTGTATTATTGGAGAATTTGTTCTGCAAGTGAGAGGATGTCGCCCCTTGGTGTGGTGAGCATGGGGATATCGGAGCAGCGGAACTTTAACTGAAAGTTTTCCATCTCCGGATTGCGTATAATCTCGAGCTCGACGGCTTCTCCATTGTTATGGGTGATTTCCCTCTCAATTTTTTTATCCTGCGCACCCCCTGTCTTCAGTTCATTGAGTCGGGCATTGAAGTACATCTGCCAGCGGGGCAGGTAGTAGTGCTCCATCATCTCTGCGAACTGGCGGTGAGAGTAGTCGTTGAGCACGCTGATATCCGGGCGCCAGGTGGTGATAAGTTGGAGCAGGGCCCGTTCCATGGCTTCTTTATCTTGCGGTGTTGTTCCTCGTTTGCGCGCTCCATCAACAAAGCGGCCGAGCAGGAAATGCTCTGAAGTGGCAAGTACGGCTGCTGTATCTCTGATGTGAGTCAGGAACAACTGGCTTTCTTTGCGGAATGCTGCTTCATCCTTACGTTCAAAGGCGTTTTTGCACCGAGCCAGAGTAGCACGGGCTCTATCTGCAAGCACCTGGCGGCAAAGGTCTGCCAAGTCGTGGCGATAGGTGATTCGCGAGGTGAGCTGTTCTCCCAGTTGCTTGCCGGCTTCGAGGTACAGTTCAGCCGCAGTGTGAACTGACAGGGGGGAATAGTACATGGTGGGGTCGGCCCAGGTCGTAGCCTTTCGAGCTTTTAAGTCAGGGCGGGCACAGATGATGTTTTCAAGGCTTCCTTCACGCTTCTTGTCAGTGTTGTAAATGCTGTTTGCCAGCAGGTGCAGCGCCTTGTGTAGTTGTTGATTACTGACACCGTAACGGCTCTGAGTATAGCGCTGGATGTAACTTGCGCGTTCAATGGCTCCTGCCGTGTTCATACGGGTCCAGAGCAGTTCGTAGTAGAAGGGGCTGGTTTCCAGACCTTCGGATATCATGCCGATTCCTATGGCCTTGCTTTTATCGCGTGTAAAGTTTTCGAGCAGTTCCATTCCGCCGAACATTCCGTGCTTGCCGCCGAAATTGGAGAGTTCACACCATACAAAGGGGCGACCTGCATAGTCAAAATTGGTTTCTGCCTTCGGGCTGAGGTTTTTCTGCAGTGCCAGAATGACGGTGTGCTGCGGGTCAGTACCGTTCAGCAATTTTCTGTCCGGGTTATGCCCCCAGGCCTGAATCAGCCAGTTTGAACCGGGCGAGGCCTTTTGCATGGCTCGCTGAACCGCCTGAGCCGCTCTCCCGAGATCGGTATCTCCCTTTCTGCCGCCCTCGTGGAAAAGATCGCCACCGTATGCCTTGGCTGTAGTTCCGTATACCGCGTGCAAGTGCTTGTACCACAGTTCGGCTATGCTGTCAAAGCCCGGTGCGGTGGGTTGCAGTACGGCCGGTCTGTGGTATCCGCACCACTTACCCTGGGGCAGTAGCTTGCCGTTGATTCCGGCCTTTGGGAAGTCATGTGGCAGAAAACCGACATAGCCCTGCAGCACCGGTTCCATACCAAGTGATTTAAGCCGCTTTACAAGAAAACGCCCTAATTCCGCTTCGCTATCGATGAGCGTTTGGCTGAGCGGTCCACCTTCTCCTTCCAGATTCCCCATGTTCCACCAGGCCGCATAGCAGGGATTGGGGATGAATGCTGCGATTTTATCCTGCGGATATTCCAGTTCCGTCAGGAAATTCTGCCAGACTTTTTCCAGACCGGAGGTCACCAGCACATATTTAACCCCGTTAAGCGCCATTATATCCAGCTCGCGTTCCCATCGCTTTTTGTCCCAGGTTACGGTGGTGTAACTGAGGGTGCAGTAGTTGAGCGCGTAGTTGAACGGCAGTGCTGCCGGAACTGTGATACGGCGTGTAGGCACGATGAAGGATGAGCCTGCGGTACAATCTCCGTTCCATGAGAAATGCACCCTGGCAATGTGCCGGAGGTAATAGCCATAGGCGCGTATGCACTCGCTCACATCGGGCGCATTGATGTATACATATCGCCCATTCCCCTCTATATACGCTGATTGTAGTTGCGGAACTATATTGAAGTGTATACGGCCTGCATATTGAGGTGTGACTCGTGTAACAAGTTTTTGCGCAATCAGTTCAGAATACTCAGCAGCAGGTGCTATATCTGCTGCGATGGGGAGTATGCATGCCAGAGCCAGAGGGGAATAGGGGGAGTAATTCATGTGATTTTTGTGTACGAAGAGCGCCCGTACCTCGGTTGGGGGATACGGGCGCGCAGAAGGTTTGAGTTTCTATGGCAAGCTTGCGATTACCAAGCTCTGATATTGGAAATGTTGTCGGCGTTTTCCGCATCCTTGGTCAGCCCATCGCCCTTGCCATCCGGGCCGAGCGAGAAGATGTCGAAATCGGGGTTAATGCCCATGCCGGTCTTGTTGTTCTCATCGAGGGCTTCGCAACCCAGTCGATAGCGATAAGGCTGATTCCACGGGTCAATGATGGCGTAACGCTTGCCTTTCAGTCGCTTGCCGCCGGCGGCCTTGCCCGAAATCTTAACCTTAATGCAGGGAATGCCCTCCTCACGCTCCTTTGACTTGGTGTTGTCAATGATGATGAGCTGCTCACAGTAGGGCATGCGTGTCACGCCGGTGGAGTCCTTATCAGGCTCGCCGTCGCTGTCCTCATCGCAATACAATGCAGAATAGAGAACAGCTGCGCTCACAGCATCGCCCTTGCCATGGGGGAGCACGTCACCGTTGTCTGCACGGTAGGCATTCATGGCAAGCTCCAGCTGACCGACCTGAGTCGTTGCCACTGTTACGAGCTGCTTGTTATCCAGCCATGCCTTGGCCTGCCATCCGCCTGCGGCAAGCATGGCAAGGATGGCAATGGCAACAAGAATCTCAATTAGGGTGAATCCCTTAGCGGAACTGGTAGTCTTAAACTTCATGGCTTTCGTTTATACGCTTTCCATGATTTTCATCATCGGCATGAACATAGCCAGCACGATACCACCGACCACAACGGCGAGGAACACAATCATGAGCGGTTCCAGCATGGCGGTAAGAGCGGTCACGCTGTTGTCCACCTCTTCATCGTACACCTCGGCTACCTTCATGAGCATGTCGGGCAGCTGACCGGTTTCTTCACCCACGTCCACCATGGAAATCATCATGGGCGGGAAGATGTTCGAGGCTGAGCTCATGGGGGTGACGATGGACTCACCTTCACGCACGGAGTCGTGAATCTTGTTCACGGCGTCAGCCACAACGATGTTACCGGCTGTGTCGCGGGTAATCATGAGAGCCTGCAGAATCGGCACACCGGAGGATACGAGAGTACCGAAAGTACGGGAGAAGCGGGCCACGGCGTTCACGCGGGTAAGATGACCGAGCTTGGGAATCTTAAGCATGAAGTTGTCCATGGCGCGGGCACCCTTGGGTGTGCGCTTCCAGAAGGAAAGCCCCACGATGGCAGCCGCAATGATGGCAAGCACGACAACAGCATTGGGAATGAAGGGAACAATGCTGCAGGCCATACAGTTATCGGAGAAGCTGAACACGAACTCGGAAATAGCGGGCAGCTCCATGTTCTGACCCTCGAACATTTCCTTGAACTTGGGTACGATAACCAGCATGAGGAAGATAAGAATACCCACAGCAATCACCATAATGATGAGCGGGTAAACCATGGCAGATGTTACCTTGCCACGCAGCTTGTTGGCTTTTTCCTGATATTCGGCCAGTCGGTTAAGCACAACTTCGAGCACACCGCCAATCTCACCGGCCTTCACCATGTTGACGAACAGGCGGTTGAACATCTTGGGGTAGGCTGAGAGGGCTTCGGAGAACGTGGAACCGCCTTGTACGGATTCACCAATGGCACCGATGGTGGCACGAAGGTTCGGGTTGGGCTCCTGTTTGTTGAGCACGTTAAGGCTTTGCAGCAAGGGCAGACCTGCATCAATCAGCGTAGCAAGCTGACGGGTGAAAATCATGAGCTCCTTCTGCTTAACGGCACCGCCGGCCTTGCCGCCCTTGGCCTCCTTCTTTTTGCCTTTGGCTCCTTTTTTCTTAGGCTCTTTGGCGGGGCCGGGTTTGGCACCCTTGGCTGCTTCTTCGCATTCACGCAGAAGCAGGCCCTGAGCACGAATCATCTCGGCGGCAGCAATCTTGCTGTCAGCCGTAATGATGCCGGTCTTTTCCACGCCGTTCTGATCCAGTGCGGTATATTTGAAATTAGGCATAATAGTGGTGTAAGTTTACGGAAAATTGTTGATGACGATTAAAAAATAGCAGATGTTTTCTCTCGCGTCAAGCTTATTAGGTGTATTTGAGCACTTCTTCGATGGTGGTATTACCTTCGAAGATGTTCTGAATGCCGTCATCTCGCAGGGTTGTCATACCCAGCTCGATAGCTTTCTGCTTGAGGACGATGGACGGTACGTTTTCGGTGATAAGGTCACGAATGGGGTCGCTTGCATTGAGCAACTCATGAATACCTTTTCGGCCCTTGTAGCCGGTGTTGGCGCATTTGTCACAGCGTGCACCGGTGTAGAACTGCTGGCTGCCGAGCAGGGCGGGGTTGATGCCGAGCTGGTTGAGCAGGGAGTTCGAGGGCTTGTACGGGGTCTTGCAGTAGGGGCAGATGGTTCGTACAAGTCGCTGAGCCAGTACACCCAGAATGGTGGCGGAGAGCAGGAACGGCTGCACGCCCATATCGATGAATCGGGTTACTGCACCGGCGGCATCGTTGGTGTGCAGGGTGGAGAGCACAAGGTGACCTGTCAGAGCAGCCTGAATGGCAATCTGGGCAGTGTCCTGGTCTCGAATTTCGCCCACCAGAATGCGGTCGGGGTCCTGACGCAGGAAGGCACGGAGTACTCGGGGGAAGGTCACGCCGATAGCCTCGTTAATCGGAACCTGCACAATGCCGTCGATGTCATATTCCACCGGGTCTTCTGCGGTGAGAATCTTGGTGTCTTCGGTATTGATTTCGCGCAGAGCTGCGTACAGTGTGGTGGTCTTACCGGAACCGGTGGGGCCTGTTACCACGAAGATGCCGTTGGGCTTATTGACGGTGTCGATAATGTACTCGTGCAGCTTGGGTGAGAGGTTGAGGTTGTCGAGGTTCAGGCTCACGCTGTTGCGGTCGAGCACACGCATTACCACAGACTCACCGTATTGGGTGGGCAGGGAGTTCACACGCATATCCACGCCGCCCTTGCCGGTTTTCATCACGATTCGACCGTCCTGAGGTACGCGGCGCTCAGCAATGTTCATGCCGGCCATCACCTTTACACGGGAGATAATGGGGTTGGCCAGATAGGCAGGGGGAGGCGCCATTTCATAAAGTGCGCCGTCCACTCGGTAACGAATCTTGAATTCCTTTTCGAAGGGCTCGAGGTGAATATCCGAGGCTTTCTCCTTAACAGCCTGCTCAATCACCAGGTTCACGAACTTGATGATAGGGGCTGCGTTGGCTTCCTCGGAGCCATCGCCGCCTACACTCATGCCATCGAGCTCGCCGAGCAGGTCGCCCATGGCGGCATCGGCACCACCGTAGCATTCACTTACTCGGGCGCGTACTTCGTAGTCTGCCGCCACATACAGGTAGATGTCCTGATTGGTGGCAATGCGCAGGTCATCAATGGTCTGCGGATTGAGCGGATCTTCCAGACAGACATACAGGCCCTCGCCCTCACGGTATTCAATGGGCAGTGCTCCCAGTATGCGAGCCTGAGGTGCGGGAATCATGGCAAGCAGGTCATCTGACGGCACAAAGCCCTCCAGCGATATGAACTGAGCGCCTACTTCCGTGGCGATGACACTCCAGAAATCCTCGGGGGCGCCGATAACGCCGAAATCGATGAGGGTCTCCCACAGTTCTTTGCCGCTGTTGGACATTTCCTCCCTGACATCCTTTGCCAGGGATTTGTCCATCATGCCGTTGTTGATGAAAACCTCAAGTGCAACATTTGTATCCATACAAAATCTGAAAAATTAAAGGTGAATATGATGGTGTCGTATCAGCTGGCGTCGCCGGTGGTTACGCGGATGACTTCTTCTGCCGTGGTGCGACCGGCCAGTACTTTGCGGATGCCGTCCTCGCGCAGGGTGCGCATACCCAGCTCACGAGCGCGCTTGCGCAGCTGAGCTGAGGTGAGGTTGGAGTTGATGAGACCGCGCACATCATCGGTCACCTGGAAGATTTCGAAAATACCCATTCGGCCACGCATGCCCTTGCCCTTACACTTGGGACAGCCGCCGGGGCGAGCGACCATGACAGGGCGATTGATGTCGATGCCGAGGGTGGATGCCTGTTTCTCTGTCAGGCGGCCTTCCATCTTACATTCGGAGCAGAGGCTGCGGCACAGACGCTGTGCCATAACAGCACGCACGGCAGAGGCAATGAGGAAGCGGTCCACACCCATATCGGAAAGACGGGCTACAGAGGAGGGTGCGTCGTTGGTGTGGAGGGTCGAAAGGACGAGGTGACCGGTCATAGCTGCCTGAATGGCAATACCGGCGGTCTCCCCGTCTCGAATTTCACCAATCATGATGATGTTGGGAGCCTGACGGAGCATGGCTCGCAGAGCTGCTGCGAATGTCATGCCGATTTCGGTGCGAATCATCACCTGGTTGATACCGGCCATTTCGTATTCCACCGGGTCTTCAGCGGTGATAATCTTCTTGTCCGGGCGGTTAAGGTGATTAAGGCAGGCGTAAAGTGTGGTGGTCTTACCGGAACCGGTGGGGCCTGTTACCAGAATCACGCCGTCGGGCAGGGTAACGAGGCGATCGAAGGTGGCCTCGTCGTCAGAAAGGAAGCCCAGCTGCGGCAGACCCAGAGCCAGTGCGGATTTATCGAGAATACGCATAACGACCGACTCGCCGTGGTTGGTAGGCACGGTGCTCACACGAAGGTCAATGTGGTTGCCATCGCGCAGATCCAGCTCAATACGGCCGTCCTGAGGTACACGCTTTTCGGCAATACTCATGGTGGTACTCATCACCTTCAGACGTGCCACAATCGGGCCAAGCAGTTTCTTGGGATGGCTGGCAACTTCAACTAAGCGGCCGTCCACGCGGAAACGGATGCGCACGCGATCCTCCATAGGCTCGATGTGAATATCTGATGTGCGCATTTCATGGGCCTCGTTGAACATGTTGTCAACCAGCTCAATGATGGGGGCCTCTGTATCACCCTTGGCGTATGTCTTCTTTTCGGGGTAATATTTGGCTATGGCCTTCTGCAGGCCGGGTTCGGAGGCTACGAAGAAGGTAATCTCGCGACCGAGGAATTGGGGCAGGCTGTCGAGGGTCTCCATCGCGAAGGGGTCGGCAATAGCCACCTGCAGGGAGTAGCCGTCATCGCCGATAGGCAGGAACCCTACGCGGCGAGCCAACTCGCCATTCACGCTGGCGATGATGTTCGGGTCTACCTCGAATGAGCCCAAATCCACATACTCCATGGCTGAGTTGTAGGCAGCCACCTGAGCTATGTATTCAGCTGTCAGGAAGTTGTTCTTAACGAGGTGGTCGATGACGCTGTCCAGCGGAGAAAGCTCGGCTCGCACGGAATCGAGGGTTCCGGGGTCAATGGCACCGGCCTCTACCAGAAGATCCAGAAGATAATTTTCGTTTGAGTACACGGGATGGAGAATATAGGTGAAAGTAATACGCGACGCGGCGGCGCGGAGAGAGTACCGCACCTGTCGTATACTCTACACTATAATCTGCCCTGCGTCAATCATACTTTTTTAAAAAGGTTATTTTTTTGTCGTTTCGGGGGCATCGAGTTTGCTCAGGTCGATGATTTGCACCCCGGAGTTGGGCGCTGCAATGGAAACTTGAAGCACTTTGCCGGCCGGAGTGCAGTAGGCGGCTAGCTCTGCTCTGTTCTTCAGACGGAACTGGCAGGTAAGCTGCGTGCCGTTCTTCTGCTTCATAATCGGGGGACCGAGCAGCTCTGTCAGTTGAGACAGGGTCATATTGCGTGTAAGCAGATTGCGGGCTTCTTCGGCCGAGGGGCGCTTGCTGTCACGCTCCTCTATAGAGCTTATCAATTTTGCCGGGGTGAAGTTCTTGAGGGTGGCCGCTGCGATTTTCTGCAATTCGCGGGCTTTTGCTGCCGGTATACGTACGGGGCTGTTTTTCAGTCGAACCGGTATGGATGTGGCGCTTCTGCCTGTAATAGTGCTGTAGATAACGCATGCTGCCAGGTAGGTCCCTTCCGGCGTGGGGTGGGACATGTCATCGGTGTGTAGTGGGGAGTTCGGGTGTTTGGCGTACCAGCGGCGCCATGCCTCACCCACGGGTGCTACTCGGGCTTTGCTTTGGATTGCAGCATTACAGTAGGTCAAAGCTGTGTCTTCATGCATGGATATCTGCAGGCGAACTTTGCCGCTTGTTTGTTCGGCGTGAGCCCAGGTCATGAAGAGTACGGGTTTGGCGCCGTGCTTGCGAGCCAGGTCGCTCCATCGCTGTACGGAGTCGAGCGTTTCCTCGGGCTTATATGCCGGGGTCTGGCTCTGGTCCTGCAGCAGTATATAGTCGTAGTTGCCTTTTTCCAGCATGCCAAGTCCTTTGCGATGCTGCGGGCTATTCAGAAAACCACGCAGACTCATGGCGCCTGCCGTGTATGAGTCGACCTGCATCAACTGTCGATCGGCATTTGCCATGGCTTGGATGAGGGCAGGTAAATCGTTGCAGAAGGTGTAGCTGTTGCCGATGATGAGCAGGCGTTTTTCTTCATCTGCGTACAGAGACAGGTGAAAAATCAAACAGAATAACAGGAGCAGGCGGTACATGTTATTGACGGAAATTTGAGGGGGTAATGATGTGCGGTATGGTTAGGTCGTGAGCTTCGGTGGGTATGCTCTCTAAAATCTGGCCGGGAAATGCCGCTGCTATCAGAGTGGCTTGAGGGCATTGCGGCAGATAGGTATCGTAGTAGCCACCACCGTACCCCAATCTGGCACCTTGAGCAGTGAAAGCTACACCGGGTACGATGATGATATCAAATTGCTGAGGGGGGATATAAGTTAATCCTTCAATCGGGGCAGGAATGTTGCGGGAATCCGGCTGAATCTGTTCTTCCGGCCTGGTGATATGGTAGAAGTCCATCCGCCGAGCCTCTCGACAACGTGGTACTGCAAAGTGGTGTTGAGGGTACATGTTCAATAGCAGCAGCAAATTTACCTCGTGTGCCATGGGGGCGTATATGGCTACGGTGAGACTTTTCTGCCCCTTATTCAGAAAGGGGGCAAGCGCTCTACACAACTGCGCCGACTGCTCATTCCTGAGTTCAGTCGGCACGGAACGCAGGCGCTCCAGCATAACGCGCCGCAGACTGCGTTTGTTATCTTTTGTCTGCATGCTTACTCCGGTTTGCGGCCGAAGAGGGCGAGCATGCGGCCGGTCTTTCCCTTTTCTACACGATAGGAGTAGAAGGTTTCGGTGTCGGCAGCTGTATCGAGCCCGCTGTCGATGATGTTGCCCGGCTCCAGTCCTGCCTGCTCGAGTTGTTCGCGTATGGCAGTAGGAATATCAACCTCATAATGCGGCGGGCGAATGCAGGGGGAAATGACGGCTATACAATTAGCGGCCTGTACACCCAGAGTTTTACGCATGGAGCGCAACATGGCGCCCACGATATTCTGCTGAGTGCCAAGTTTGCCTGAGTGAGCCAGACCACGGCTGCCGGTCTCCTGATCATAAATCCATACTGCGGCACAATCGGCTACGTAGATGCCCAGGCAACAGTCGGCCTTGCCTCCGCAGAACAGGGCATCCGCCCCTTCAACGGGGAACGAACAGCCGATGTCTCCCACGAGTGCAACCTTGTTACCATGAACCTGTTGAGCTCTGCGCAGCATTTTGGGGGGTATTCCTCCTTCCTGCAGCACCTGCTCATGGGTGGGGGTAAGGGCTGCAATAACGGCCTCGCGGTCGGTCGTTACCTCTACACCCGGAACCCGGGTAATAAAACGTGCGAAGTTTTCAGGAATGGCGTTCAGTCTGTCAAGATATGCCGGGGCGTAGGTGCTCATGGTAATTCGGGGAAACTAATTCCGGTTAAATCAGTGAGATGTTGTTGTTTTTTTTCTACGGGAAATGAGTGTGCGAGCCTGTCCGGTACGGCTGGCATTGTCCTCCTTTGCCATTAAGTCAGCCAAGTCACGGGCAATGTTGCCACGCATGCGCTCGACCAGCTCCAGACCTTGTTCTGTGATTCGTACCATAATTTTGCGACGGTCGGCGGCAGCAGTGTAGCGCTTCAGGTGACCGAGCTCCTGCAGTTTGTCAACCATGCCGGTGGCAGCTGCTGTGGAGTGGCCCATCATTCGGGCAATGTTGCTCATGGAAAGGCTTTCTTCCTCGGCCAGATAGGTGAGAAGGAAGAACTGGGGGTAGGAAATTTTTCCTTGCGTCAGCTCAGGTGAGAGCCTGAGGATACAGTTGCGCTGTGAAAAGAGGACGAAGTCTGCAAGGTGCTGAGCTTCATCTGTTATCAGGTTGTTCCGATTGGTGGGGAGAGAGGTTTTCATGTGTTGCCCTTAGGTGTTTCGGTTACCTCAATATTACGGTTTTGCTGACATTTTGCAAGCACAAAATTCTGCCCGGTACTGCTCACGGAATGGGTGATTTTGCCCAAGACAGAGAATGTGGCACGATATTTTCTACGGGGGTACAATATATTGTGCTTGGCGTGTAAAAAAATATTTTTACTTTAATTTGTAGTGGGCGCGATTCTCAGCACTTCGCGCAGCTCGGGTGTGAGAAGTCCGGCTGTATCGAGGCGTTCTATATGGGCGCAAATGGCACCCCAGATGAGTTGAAATTCCTGTACGAGGGTGGCGATGGAAATGTCCTCCTGAAGGGTTGAGTTGGGCAGCTTGAGCTGTCGGTCATGAATGGATTGAGCCTGTTGAGCCAGTTCTCTGAGTCTGGGCAGTGCTGCCTCTGTACTCATTTTGTCGGTGCAGCTACTGAGTACGAGTTCCGTTTCGGAGAGTAAATGAATGATTTCCTGAGCCAGAATGTGGTGAGTATCTATCTGTTCCGCTGCGGCGTGGCATGCCGCAGCAGGAATAAGTAGAGCGCAGGTATACGGTAAGATCTTCATCGGAGAGGTTGTTTATCAGTTATGTTTATGCCGACGAATAAGGTGTTGAGGTGTACCGCAGCCCGGGCACCTAAACCAGAAGCAGAACAGGATATGCAGGGCAGTACAGAAAACGTGGCCTAGAAGTGGGAAGTTGTGAGCGTCTTTGTTACGGGAAAAATGTCGCCTGTTAAGTATAGGCATGCTACAGACCGGGCATTTGGTGTGCTTGGCATATGCAATATAAGGCAGAGCCCCTGCAACCAGAACTGCAAGTACCAGCTTGGCATTCAGTTCCGCCAATAAACCCATGAAGATGAGCAGTGGAACTGTTATCCAAGCCAAAATATCAACATAGAATAATATGGTGAAAATGGCTGATAAATAGGTTCGCAGAGGTCGGCTGTTATGGATACAGCGCCCTTTATCATACCCATTTTTCTGTTCTTCTCTGAGTGCTCCCTGTCTGGTCCTTCTATGGTGAGTTACAACAAGACGCGGATTGACGCGTTCGTAAGCCGTGACTTCCTTTGTTGGCTTTTGCTCAGTGTCTGTCTCGACTTGTATCTCGTGGGATGTTATTTTGCAGTGAGCAATAATCTCATCCAAACGCTGTTCGGTAAGCACCTGCATTTCCTGAGGGAAATGCTCGGTTGCTTTCAGAACATCGGTAAGCAGAGCATCGCGGCTGATTGATACCAACTGTTCGGCTTTGCTAATGCCGCAGATGGCCAGTGCCCGACGCTCTTGTTCGCTGATTTGCTGTAGATAATTACTATCAGTCATGTGCCCGTGAGCGCAATTAGCTAAGTGCTGCAAGCATGGATTCTAACTGGGCTTTCTTGCTTTCCCATTCGGCAAGGCGTGCACGCTCCTGATCTACTACAGCGGCAGGTGCGCGGTCAACGAATGAGGCATTGCTCAGCTTAGCATTGCTCTTTGCAATTTCCTTGGTGATTTTCTCGAGCTCTTTACTTATACGGTTGCGCTCTGCTTCAACATCTACCAGACCATCCAGCGGCAGGAAGAGTTCACCGAACGGGGTGAGTGCAGTGGGAGTACCCTTGGGCGCCTCGTAATCCGGCTCGGCTGTAGCACTCTGAGCACCGGCCAGCAGAGCCAGTCGGGACATCAAATCCCCGTTGACAGGCAGTGCCGGTTTCACGATAAAGCGTACCTTCTTGTTAGTGGCCAGATTGTACTCCGCCTTGAGGTTTCGGGCTCTGTTGGCCGTATCATACAGGGCGGTGGACAGTGCGCGGGCTTTGGAAATGTCGGTATCGCTCAGTCCGGCCAGCAGGCTGTCGGCAGAGGGCAGCGGGGTGCTCATAAGGGGCTTGCCTTCATTGCGGGCGGCAAAGCCCAGGCTCTGCCACAGCTCCTCAGTAATGTGGGGCATAATGGGGGAGAGCAGGGCCAGATAGTGGCGAAGCACGGTATCGATAGTGTACAGCGTGGCGTTCTTTACAGCAGGTTCGCCCTCGCGCAGGTCGTTCTTCACGGCCTCGAGGAACAGGGAGCAGTATTCATTCCAGAAGAAGCTGTAGAGCGCCTGAGTGTAGGTGTTGAACTCATACTTGCTCAGGGCATCTGCCACGGTGATGTGCAGTTCTTTGAGCTTGGAGAGGATATCGATGTGCACCGGGGCAAACTTGGGAGCCTCGGTACCGGCCTCACCCTGCATCATGCGGAATCGGGCGGCATTGTACAGTTTGTTGGCGAAGTTCTTGCCCTCTTCAATCTGTTTTTCGTCGAACTTCACATCGGTACCGGTGGGGGCTATGCGCATGAGCCCGAATCGCAGGCCGTCTGCACCGTAGTGGGCGATGAGGTCGAGCGGGTCGGGGCTGTTGCCCAGACTCTTGCTCATCTTACGTCCCTGCAGGTCACGCACAATGGAGGTGAAGAACACGTTGCTGAAGGGCTTGCCATCGGCAAAACGATAGCCGGCCATAATCATGCGTGCCACCCAGAAGAAAATGATATCGGGGCCGGTTACGAGGTCACTGGTCGGGTAGAACTTGGCACGGCATTCATCGTCCATGGTGGCAAAGGGCCACAGCCAGCTGCTGAACCAGGTGTCGAGGGCATCTTCATCCTGTACCCAGTTTTCCGGGTCAGCCGGGGGCTCTACCCCCACGTAGATGTCACCGGCGGCAGCATCTGCTGCGTCGAGCTTAGCGGCCTCCTGCAGTTCGGCTGCCTTGTCCTTGCGGTACCATACGGGAATGCGGTGTCCCCACCACAGCTGTCGGGAAATGCACCAGTCCTGAATTCCCTCGAGCCAGTGAGCGTATGTCTTGGCCCAGTGGGCAGGGCGGAACACGATGTCACCGTTGGCTACGGCTTCAGCCGCTTCCTTCACGCAGGGGTATTTCAGGAACCACTGCATGCTCAGGCGGGGCTCGATGGGTACATCGGAACGCTGGGAAATGCCGACGTTGTTCTCATAGTCCTCCACCTTCTCCAGCAGCCCCTTGGCTTCAATCAGCTCGATGGACTTGTCGCGTGCAACAAATCGGTCGAGCCCGTGCAATTCGGGGCAGGCGGGGCAGTTGATGTGGCCATCGGCTGTCAGAATGTCAATGATTTCGAGGTTGTTCTTCATGCCGACCTCAAAGTCGGTGCGGTCGTGAGCCGGGGTAATCTTAAGTGCACCCGTACCGAAGTCAATTTCCACATGATCATCGGCAATGATGGGAATCTCGGTTTCAACGAGGGGGCGGATAACGGTCTTGCCCACCAGGTGGCCGAAGCGCGGGTCTTTGGGGTTCACCGCTACGGCAACGTCGGCCATGATGGTCTCGGGACGAGTGGTCGAAACGAGCAGTTGCCCACTGCCGTCGGCCAGTTTGTAACGAATGGTGTAAAGCTTGCTCTTGGAGGGTGTCATGATTACCTCCTCGTCAGAAAGCGCCGTACGGAGCACGGGATCCCAGTTCACCATGCGGTGCCCGCGATAGATAAGTCCCTCATGGAAAAGCTCGGTGAACACGCGAGCCACCTCGGGGGCATACACGTTGTCCATGGTGAAACGCTCGCGCTCCCAGTCGCAGGAGCAACCGAGTTTCTTGAGCTGGTTAATGATGATGCCGCCGTGTTTTTCCTTCCACTCCCACACCATCTTCATGAAGTCTTCGCGACCTACATCGTAGCGGGTACGGGGCGGGGTCTCTTTAGCCAGTTCTTTTTCAACTCGGGCCTGAGTGGCAATACCGGCGTGGTCGGTGCCGGGCAGCCAGAGCACTTCCTTGCCTTCCTGACGGGCGCGGCGAACCAGAATATCCTGAATTGTGTTGTTAAGTACGTGACCCATGTGCAGCACACCTGTCACATTGGGCGGGGGAATGACAATACTGTATGCCGGTTTGTCAGATTTGGGGTCTGCGTGAAAGCAACCCTCTGACATCCAGCGGTTCTGCCATTTTTCTTCTACAACAGTCGGTTCGTAAGCCTTGGGCAATTCAGTCATGACGCGCGCAACTATACAGTATTGCTCTCTGAAATGCAAGCTTAATTGCTGTTATGATACAAAATACGCTGTGCTTATGTCACAACATAAGCACAGCGCAAAATGACAATTTATGGTGAGTCCTTACCACTCGTAGCCATCAATAGCAGCTCTCATTTCCTGAACAGCTGTCGTAAGTCCGGTGAAAATGGCTCGGGCTATGATGGTGTGGCCGATATTCAGCTCGGTGAGGTGGGGGACGGCGTTCAGTTCTGCCAGATTGGCTATCTGAATGCCGTGGCCGGCGTGTACCTCCAGCCCCAATTCGTGCCCCAGAGTGGCGGCGGCAATCAGTCGCTTGGTTTCGGCGGCTCGCTCTTCGCCCAGAGTGTTGGCGAACTTACCGGTATGCAGCTCAATCATGGCTGCTCCTATGGCGGCAGAGGCCCGCACCTGTTCCTCCTCGGGGTCGATGAACATGCTGACTTTGCTCCCATTGGCCTGCAGGGCGGCAACAAGCGGTTGCAGGTCAGCTTCGTGCCCGGCTACACTCAATCCTCCTTCTGTGGTGATTTCCTCGCGACGCTCCGGCACCAGGCATACAAAGTCGGGTTTGAGTTTGAGGGCGAACTCGAGCATGGCCGGTGTTGCGCCCATCTCGAGGTTGAGGGGAAGTGGGATTTCGCGCCGTACGGTCATGGCATCCGCGTCCTGCATGTGGCGGCGATCTTCTCGGACATGCAGAGTGATGGAGTCTGCTCCTCCCTGCATGGCAGCACGTGCGGCCTCGAGCACCGAGGGCTCAGTGTTGTGGGAATCGAGCATGGTCGCATAGCGCGCCTGTCGCAGAGTGGCTACGTGGTCTATGTTTACTCCGAGGTGCATAGTGGCTTTGGTGGTTTAATAAAAAAAGCCCTGCGGACTCGCGCCCGCAGGGCAGAGATTTTATCAGTGCAGGAAGTGGCGGGCGCCGGTGAATACCATGGCGATACCCGCTGCGTTTGCTGCGTCAATAACCTCCTGGTCGCGGATGGAGCCGCCGGGCTGGATGCAGGCTGTAGCGCCGGCATCGATAGCGGTCTGCAGACCATCGGCGAAGGGGAACAGGCCGTCGGAGGCAATCACGCTGCCCTTCAGGCTGAGCCCGGCCTGACCGGCCTTCCATACGGCAATCTTGGCGGAGTCTACGCGGCTCATCTGGCCGGCGCCGATACCCAGAGTACCGTTCTTGTCGGTGAAGACGATAGCGTTGGAGTGTACCTGCTTGCACACACGCCAGGCAAAGCGCATGGCCTCGAGCTCTTCAGCGGTGGGGATTCGCTCAGTCACAACCTTGGCTTCGAGATTGTCCAGCCCCATGACTTCGTCGTCACGCTGCATGGTCATGATACCACCGGGAGCGGTGCGCAGCATGGGGGTCTTGCAGAACTCGCGCCAGGCATCCATATCGATGCGCATGACTCGGCAGTTCTTCTTCTTCTGCAGAATGGCGCGAGCCTCGGGCTCGTAGTCGGGAGCAATGATAACATCGGTGAAGATGGCGCCGACGATGCGGGCCAGAGCCTCTGTCATCGGGCGGTTCATCACGATAACGCCACCGAAGGGGGCCTGTGTGTCGGTCTGGTAGGCGCGCTTCCAGGCCTCGACCAGATCCTCATCATCCTGACCCACACCGCAGGGGTTGGTGTGCTTAAGGATGCCGACGGTCGGACGGCGGAAGTTCATGATGAGGGAGGCTGCGGCATCCAGATCAAGAATGTTGGTGTAGGAGAGCTCCTTGCCCTGAAGCTGAGTGAAGATAGAGTCAAAATCACCGTAGAGCACGCTGGTCTGATGGGGATTGTCGCCGTAACGCAGGCTCTGATTGAAAGGCAGGGACAGGGAAAGGTTGTTCTTGGTGCTGTCCTCGGCGCGGTGACCCAGATAGTTGGAGATGGCGTTGTCGTATGAGGAGGTACGCATGAATACCTTCACGGCGAGCTTTTCGCGGGTGCGCAGGGTGGTGTTGCCCTGGTGGTTTTCCATTTCCTCGAGAATGGTGTCGTAGTCAGCGGGGTCGCTCACCACGGTGACCGATGCGTAGTTCTTGGCTGCGGAGCGCAGCATGGAGGGACCACCGATGTCAATCTTCTCAATGGCTTCGGCAAGGGTCACACCCTCCTTGGCGATTGTTTCCTCAAAGGGATAAAGATTGACGCACACAAGGTCAATGGTGGGGATGTTGTTATCGGCTGCCTGCTGCTGGTGCTCAGCAAGGTCGCGGCGCTGCAGAAGACCACCGTGCACTTTGGGGTGCAGGGTTTTCACGCGGCCGTCAAAGAGCTCGGGGGCACCTGTGTAGTCCGAGATTTCCGTCACCGGCAGGCCCAACTCCTGCAGGTACTTGCAGGTACCGCCCGTGGAGATGAGCTGTACATTCTGGGCCACAAGGCCCTTGGCAAACTTATCAAGCCCGGTCTTGTCGGATACGGACAGCAGGGCGCGCTCAATTTTCATCGTTTCCATGTCAATGTGATTCGATTTGTTTACTATACCCGCCGGCGGCGGTGCCACAGCTTACACGCAAACGCACCGATTTGCAAGCCCAAAATATGGCGAATGTGAATTTAAAAAGCCCGGGTCTCATCTGAACGGTGAGCCCCGGGCTGTCGAAAAGTTGTCTGTGCAGGTATTACTGGATGAAAATGGGCAGGGGATTCCCCGTCTTCTGCCAGCTGTAGAGAGCCATGCCGGCGTAGAAGGCAGCTATGAGCACCAGAATGACGTAGACGGCGTTAATCTGCTGCATCTTCTTGTTGTACTGCAGGGTGGCCGTGGTGCGATCGGGAGAGGCTGCGCGGGGGGCGACCCGCTTGCCGGCGGCGGTACCGGTCTTCTTTTTCTTAACAACCTTTTTCTTGGGTGCCGCTGCCGGAGCTGTTGCGGCGGGGGTAGCCTCTGTCGGTGCGGCGGGGGCGGCTTCTGCTGCTGCCACGGGCGCGGGTGCTGCAGCCACATCGGGTACAAAGGTGATAGTGGCTTTACCTATCCGGTATACTACACCGGGGCGCATGTACTCATTCTCCACCGGCTGATCGTCTGCAAATGTGCCGAGGCCGGAAGCGAGGTCTGATATGGCATAGCCATCTGCAAAAAGGGTTATGCAGCAGTGCTCAGCAGCCAGCCCCTCAACCTCGGGCATATCGATGCTGCAATCTTCGGATGTACCAATGACTACCTCCTCGCCGATTTCATCGGGCAGGTCATAGGTGGCGGTAATGTCGGAGTATGTTACGTTGATAGAGGCCATGTCTGACTCTCAGTATGCCAGATATTGCGTGAAAATCAATCATAAAGTGAAGATTGGTTCCGTTTTTTTATGATTTCCGCACGGCTAACATGATTTCTGCGGATTCAGCTGCGCAACCATTCGCAGAATTTCTCAGCCCAGGCGAGGGATATACCGGGGAGTTCTGCAATCTCTTGTGGGCTGCGGGTTCGGAGGTTCGGCAGGGTGTGAAAGCGGGCGAGCAATAACTCTTTGCGCTTGGGTGTCATGCCGGGGTAGGCATCGAGCCTGCTTTCGCGCACTCGCCGACGTACCAACAGTTCGTTGTAGTTATTGGCAAAGCGGTGGGCTTCGTCTCTCAGGCGTTGCAGCAGGCGCAGAGCTCCGCTTTCTCGGCTGAGCACCAAGGGTTCACTTCTGCCGGGAAAGTAGATTTCCTCATCTCGCTTAGCAAGCCCCACTACCGGCATGTCGTTCAGCCCTACCTCAGTCAGTACTTGCATGGCTGTGGCCAGTTGTCCCTTGCCGCCGTCCACTACTACCAGATTCGGTACGGTGATGGGGGCTTTCCCTTCTGCGCTTAGTTGCAGTAGCCATGCGTACGTTCCCATTCCCTCCGGCTTGTCATATAGGGCGCTGCTCTCGTTGACGATTCGGGAGTAACGGCGGCGCACAACCTCGAGCATACTGGCAAAGTCGTTTTGCCCGTCTACTCCGCGAATTCGGTAGCGACGGTAGGCTTTGTTGTCGGGGCGCCCATTGGTAAAGCGCACCATGGAGGCGACAATGTGGTTATCTGACAGGTTGGAGATGTCAAAACACTCCATGATGGCGGGAGGTGAGGCCATGCCCAACGCTTCACCCAGTTCCGCCAGATCTTTGTCGGGGTTGACAGTGCCGGGCAGGTCTGTCATGCTGCGGGTGAAACGGCGAGCGGGTTCGAGGGTCTTGAGTATGTTTTCCCGAATGTCGCGCAGACGCGCCGCACGCTCGAAGTCGAGCTCTTCTGCTGCCTGCGTCATTTCCTGGGTGAGGGCATCGATGTGTTCCTTGCGACCTCTGCCTTCCAGTAGTCCCAGGGCAGTCTCGAACTGAGCTCGGTAATCCTCGGGTGATATGCGGCCTATGCATGGGGCGGAGCAGCAGCGTATCACATCATCATGGCAGTGGCGGTATTGTTCTTTCCCCGGGTGGCGACAGGTGCAGGTGCGCAACCGGAATCGGTGATTGAGCCATTCCACAGTTTCTTTCAGGGCTGTGGAATGGACAAAGGGGCCGATATATCGGGCACCATCGTCTTTTTTGAGGCGTACTAGGGAGAAGCGGGGCAGCTCCTCCTGTCGGCTGGCTCTCAGCAGCAGGTAGCGCTTGTCATCCCTGAGTTGTACGTTGTAGTGGGGTCGATATTCCTTAATGAGCTTTTGCTCGAGAATCAGTGCCTCCTGGTCATTGCGAACTTCGTAGTAGTCAAAGTCTTCTATGGCTGCAATGAGTGCGCGGGTTTTGCTGTTTTCGAGGGTGGCACGCGAGGGGGAGAAGTAGTTGGCCAGTCGTCGGTGTAAATCTTTGGCTTTACCCACGTATATGATGCCGCCGCCGCTACCCTTCATGAGGTACACTCCGGGGCGGTGTGGGGTTTTGCGCCATTTCTCCTTCAGGTTGATAACAGCCATGGCGGTGCAGGGGGGCTCAGCTTTCGGTGGGCGGCAGCATGAACAGCAGGCGCTCCATGCCGTGCGTACTTACTTCATTCCACAGGGCTTTTTCGAGTGTTGACACCCGTGCTGCTCTCTCCTCATCACTCATGAGGTTTACCGCTTCATCCCCGAAGTTTTCAACCAGACTCTGTTCAGCACAGCGGCTGACCAATTCGGCCCAGAATGTGTTGTCCCGGTAGTCATCCAGCACGTCCGAATAGAATGCACGGTCGATGTAGGCATGTTTGAAGAACCAATAACCACAGTCGGGGTTGAACTCCATGTGTCGCCCGATGGAGGGTACGCCGCGAGCCGCTTTGAGCAGGGCAACACACAACCGCTGCCAGGCTTCCGCCTGCGGGTTATTTCCCTCAGGTTTAGCCTGTCCCAGCATGGTGAGAACCATGGCACACATCTCGGCCAGATGGTGCATTTCGGTCTCACTCAGTTCAACATCCAGTTTGGACACAACGACTCTGTTTGTGTTAAATAAGCCCCAGTTGCATGCGGGCCTCCTCGGTCATCATGTCCTGATTCCACGGGGGATCCCATACAAACTCGATATTTACATCGCCCACGCCTTCCAGCGCAGAAATTCCGGCCTCGGCCTCGGCCATGATGTGCGGTCCCATGCTGCAACCGGGCGCCGTGAGGGTCATGCGCACGTGTACGTAGGCTCCTTGCTCCTTCTGGGGTACAATTTCTACTTCGTAGATAAGCCCCAGATTGACAATGTCGACAGGTATTTCGGGGTCATACACGCCACCGAGCACTTTCCAGACTTTTTCTTCGAGCGAGAGATTGCTCAAATCCTCCTGTGGCACCTCACCCTGCTCGGGGGCAATAATGCCGGCACGCACGGCCTCATGACGGGATATGCGCACCAGTCCAATATCGGTCGCTGCCGTGATGGAGTTGCCCAACATCTGGGTGATGTATATACGTGAACCCTCCGGCAAAATGACGGCATTGCCTGCCGGAACTTGTACGCCTGCGGTCTCTGCCTCTGTTATGACTTCCTGATTGAACATTGTCGTGTGAGCGCTCATTATCTCAGATTTTTTGCGCTATGCAAGTCAAATCTCTGACAGGGAGTTACATAATTTCCGAGTGTGGCAATATACAAAAGCAGGTTCGGTGCTTTTGATATGCGCCGAACCTGCCGTAAGTTATCCGGGGAAGTGCCTATCAGCCTTCGTAAAGCTCTTTGATTCGCTTAATAAGGGCGAAGGCATGGCTTACCATGGCTCGGGTTTCATTGAGCAGGGTCAGGTAAAGTATGCCGTTACGCATATCGCTTTCACTGGTGGCACTGTGCATGAGGTGACGGGTAATGCAGTCGGCAAAGTCGTCACTCAGCTGCTCGGTTGTGCCCAGCATGGCAGATATACCCTCGTAGTCACCGGCTTTGAGCATGTCGATGAGGTTCGGGTAAAAGCGACCAATCTTTTCTGTCAGGGCCAGAAGGTCTGTTGCCTGTGCTTCGCTCAGACCGGCATGGAAGTTGTCGATGTGATTGTAACTGGCTTTCACCAGAGTCATCAGTCGCAGGCAGGTCGTCAGCGAAATTTCGGTAATGCGGAAGATGAGCTGCCCGCGGTCTGCCAGTTCAGCCGGTATGGTGGGCAGGGTGGGCAGAACTTCGTTCTCCTTAATGACCTCAAGGTCTCGGTTGATGGAGCGGGCCTTCTTTCGCAGGCGCTTCAGGTCATCCAAATCTTCCTTCAACAGAGCTTTCACCATGGCTTTGTGAATACCCACCATGCGGCCCAGTCTGCCGGCAGCGGCTGTGGCAAACTCGTGGACGGAGGCATCGTTATTCACATCAATCAGGCGAATCTCCTGCTTCTCATCGCGGGTGAAGAAAGTGGACTTAATAAGCAGTACCCCGGCAATGATAAGCATGGCCACCATGCCCCAGGTACCACCGTAGGCCATGATGAGAGCCACAATCAGGGCTGCAAGCGCAGCCGCTACACCGGTGAGCAACCAGCCGGCGATAACGGTCAGTACGCCTGTAATTCGGTATACCGCACTATCGCGTCCCCAGGCTCGGTCGGCCAATGAGGAACCCATCGAGACCATGAAAATGACGTAGGTGGTTGAGAGCGGAAGCCCCAAATCGGTACCTACTGAAATGAGGAGTGCTGCTATTGTGAGGTTGACCGAGGCGCGAATCATGTCGTAATTGGCGCCGGTTTCCTCCTCGGGGGTGAGAGGAGCAAAGCGCCTGCCTACGAAATCAGCAATGGGCTTGGGGGTAATGCGTACTATAAAACGGGAGGTATTGATGGCTGTGCGCACAATGATGCGGGCCGGCTGGCTGGAGCCGAAGCGTTCTTTGCCGGTATTGGAGGAGGAGAGTTTCAACTCTGTCTCTGTCACCTTGCGGGCTTTCTTGGAGAAGAAGAGTGCAGCAACCATGATAAGGCCGGCAGATATGAGATAACCCACGCTGGCTGCAGCGCCATCACCGGCCAGAATTTCGCCCATCTTGAGCGTATTGACGTTTTCTGTTGTAACGGCCGGGTCAAACAGCGCGTCCTTGGAGGCCATGAATACACCAATGAAGTTTACCATGTCGTTACCGGCGAAGGCCAGAGCAAGAGAACCGGTGCCCGCCAGTACTGCGATACGGAGCGTGTTGACTTTGCACACGTACTGCAACACTGCCGAGAAGATGACCCAGAAAACTCCTGCGGACATCACGATGGTTGCCGTCAGCCCCTGGTCAACCAGCATTTGGATGTCCTCCTTGAATACGCTGCCTTTCAAGCCCTTAAAGATGATAAAGTAGCTGATGGCAGTGAAGGCCAGACCGCACCACAGCGGGCCGATATATTTGTAAACTGTTTTGAAACGGAATGAGAAGATGAGTCGGGAAATCCACATCACGATGGCACCCACGGTGAATGCTATGGCTACGGAGGCAAAGATGGCAATTATCATCTTGAAGCAGCGCTCTTCATTGATGTAGTCAGCCAGCGGGCAGGTGAAGAACTGTCCGCTGGTGAAGACAGCCATACCAATAGCGGCACCTAACAGCGAGAATACCAGAGATACTGTGGTTGATGTCGGCAGTCCCAGCGTGTTGAAGGTGTCCAGAAGTATGATATTTCCCACCATAACAGCAAGATAGAGCACCATGACTTCGTGGAAAGTGAACATTTCGGGTTCAATCACACCATTACGCGCAACGCTCATCATGCCGCTTGAGAAACAAGCACCCAGCAGTACACCAACTGCAGCTACAGCAACTGCCTGATTGTATGTGCCGGCCCGGCTGCCGATGGAGGAGTTCAGGAAGTTACAGGCGTCGTTACTCACGCCGACTATCAGCCCGAAGACTGACAGCAACGCCAACATACCGAAAATAATGTAGTAGATTTCCATGGTATACGCGCTCATACTACCACGTGAGGGGGGCAATTACAAGAAAAATGTCTGTTTTTGTGGGTATCTCCGATTTTTCTTTTGTCAACCCTCTGTAAGGGGGGGAGTTTGGACTTGCATTTTTCCCACCCATGGAGTAGCATGTTGTACGGTTTTGTGAGTAACATGAATCTCGCTATCATAGGTACAGGGTATGTGGGGCTGACAACTGGCACTTGTTTTGCAGAAGTCGGTCATAGGGTTGTGTGCGTTGATAACAACGAGGAGAAGGTCGCAGCCCTGTGCCGGGGCAAGATGCCTATCTACGAGCCGGACCTGGAAGATATGATAGTTTCCAACGTCTCTGCCGGGCGTCTGGAGTTTACGACGGACCTCGGGCGTGCCATACGTGAGTGCGAGATTGTTTTTATAGCTGTTCCCACCCCTCCGCATGAGGATGGCTCTGTTGATCTTTCGTATATCGAAGCGGTAACTCGCGAGATTGCTGCTGTTTTGTCGCCGGAATTGGGTTACAGGGTGGTGGTGGATAAGTCCACTGTACCGGTAAGCACGGGTAGTAAGGTTTACCAGGTGATAGAACGTTATTCCCGCAAGGGGGTTCAAATTGATGTGGTTTCCAACCCTGAGTTTCTGAGGGAGGGTAGTGCCGTTCATGATTTGCTGAATCCTGACCGAATTGTAATCGGAGCCGATTCTCAGCGCGCTATGGACTTGATGAAGCGTGTTTACCAGCCTTTCAATGCTCCTATTGTTGAAGTTGACCTTGCCTCTGCCGAGCTGATTAAACATGCGGCCAATTCATTCCTGGCTCTTAAAATCTCCTATATCAATGCCGTATCGGCTGTGTGTGAGAAAGCCGGTGCGGATGTGGAGCTGGTGGCCATGGGCATTGGTATGGATAAACGCATATCCCGCCATTTCCTCAATGCCGGTCTGGGGTATGGCGGTTCCTGTTTCCCGAAAGACGTCAAGGGATTTATCAATGTGGCGGAGCACCTGGGGGCTCCCATGGAAATTCTCAAGGAAGTGGAGCGGGTGAATGCGGCTCAGCTGGAACGTTTTATCGGGCGTATTCGCAGGAAGATGTGGGTGCTGCGCAACAAGCGCATTGCTGTGTGGGGCATTGCCTTTAAGCAAAATACGGATGATGTGCGCGAGTCTGTTGCTGTAAAGTTAATTCGCAGTCTGTGTGCAGAGGGGGCTATTGTGACGGCGTATGACCCGAAGGCAAGTGCGACCGGCGCTGCTGTTCTGGCTGATTGTAATGTGACGATTTGCGATGATATGTACGAGTGCACTAAAGATGCCGAGGTGCTGATTGTCGCGACGGAGTGGAAACAATTTGCCATGGCTAATCTGGTGAAGGTGCGTGAGAATATGCGACTGCCCATTCTGTTTGATGGTCGCAACATCATTCATGGTGAGAATGCTGTACATGCCGGGTTTGAGTACCATTCTATCGGTCGTAAAACGCTTTACCCGGAGAAGTCGTAAGGAAAAGGATAGCTCACAACTGATTTTTAGCGCATGGCTCGGTGAGCTCATGCGCTTTTTTCTTGCAAAAGAAAAAAGCTCCCCGGTAGAGGAGCTTCTTAACTCTGAGCGGATGGGGTGAGATTCGAACTCACGGAAGGGATTAACCTTCGGCGGTTTTCAAGACCGCTGCATTAAACCGCTCTGCCACCCATCCCTGGTCAGCGGCAGTCACCTGCGTGCCCGTATACTATATTATTTCCTTGCTGCACGCAAGTTAATTTATGCAGAATGACACAAAATGCCGCTTTATTGGGCATCCGTGTGCACATATTCCTTGCCGCAATAGCGGTCGAGTATACGACGCGGGGTCTGGGGCATGTCTACCATGACCAGACAATCCAGGGTGCCACCGAAATCATTGTCGATGCCGAATGAGAGCATGCGCCCGCCCAGTCTGAGGTACTGGCGCAGCAGAACAGGTATGCTCTTGCTGTCAGGTTCCACGTCAGCGACCAATCCGGTCAGTTGACGAAGTTCCTTTACTGCGGTGGATACCAATCGGGCATCTTCACTCTTCAGTTCTGCACCGGTGGGAGGATAGAATGCGCTGACTTCCCCCATCAGTTCACTGTTCATGCAGTGTGTTTTGAGATAGGTAAGCATGAGTGCGCGCGATGCCGGTGTGTACTCACTCGATATGCTGACTGTTCCGTAGAGATAGCGGTACTCTGTGTGGCGCGCCAGATAGTGGCCGATACCCATCCACAGGGTGTCAAGGGAGGCCGGGTGGCGTTGGTACTCTTTGCAGATGAATGCTCGGCCCATTTCCAGACCATGAGCAAGGACTTTTAAGAGTTTGTCTGAGAAGCGGAAAAACTGTGAATTGTAAATCCCTTTTGCTCCCAGGGTCTGCAGAATTTTATCTGTTCTTCCCATGCGATAGGCTCCGGCCAGTCTGTTGGCTCGGGAATCCCACATAATAAGGTGTGTATAGTATTGGTCGTAGTCGTCGAGATCGCAGGCATTGCCGGAGCCCTCTCCAACGGCACGGAATGTGTGTTCGCGCAGTATTCCTATTTCGTGCAGAATGTGCGGAATCTGGCTAGCCTCTGCCGCGTAAACTTTCAGGCCGTTGGCAGTCTCTGCGTACAGCGCATCGGCGGGAAGAGCGTCGATTTCTGCCAGTTGAGCCTCGGCCGGGACGTGGGGCTCAATTTCTGCCATGCTGCGCTCGGGGACGGTCGTGGCTGCGGTTATCTGCGGATACCGCAGCAGCATGCTGCTCAATCGCAGATAGTCAGAGAGAGATTCGTCATTTTCAGTCATGGCAATAGTGGCAGGGGAAATGGGTTTTCCTAACCTTATAGTATGGCGCATGCGCCCGTCGCGCAGGATTTCGCGTGCCAGAAAGTTAGCGCGTACGCCTTTGTTGATGATGGAGAGGATTTGGAAAAAGATACCGGTGCGCCCCGATATGTGCATGGGAACAACAGTGGCACCGGTTTTGCGTATGAGACTGGCAATGTTGGTCTGCCAGGGGTCGTCTATCACCCGGCGGTCTCTGTGGGAGTAGGTCGCAGCTGAACCGCTGGGAAATACCAGTATGCAGTGCCCGCCTTTCAGCCAGCGCAGAATTTCACGCATGCCGGCCATGTTGGCGCGCTTGGCAGCTTCGCCGCCGTACACATCGACCATGATTTCGTAGGGTACCATGCCCCTTACGCATTGCAGGAATTCATTGACCACTATGCGTATATCGCTGCGTACCTTCATGGCAATATCGCCGAACATCAGGCCGTCTGACATGCCGTGCGGGTGGTTACTCACGATAACGCAGGGACCCTCCTTCGGTATATTCTCCAGCCCGGTTAAATCGTAGTTGAGACTCAGGTGTTTGCAGGCGAGCTTAAAGAAGTTGTCGGTGCTGCCGGCCTCCCAGTCATCTTCGATGTGAGCGTGTGCAACATTCAGTGCATGTAGTCCGAGCTTCTTTTCTGCCCAGAGCACGAGCCAGTCAGGCAACTTGTCCCCACCCTTTACCAACTTGGTAAGGTCTGTGATTTTCTCTCGTTTCGGTGTGCTCACAATGATAAAACTGTTTACTTGGTGCTATTCTACCATACCGTTATTCTGTAGTCAAACAGGAATTGAGCGAAATAATGGTATTCTTTTCTAACGAACGCTGCTGAGAGCCACCTGAAAGGCCCGTATGGTACTGGACGGGGTGGCTATTCCTTTACCCGCAATCCCGAATGCCGTGCCGTGGTCGGGGCTTACTCTCAGGCGGGGCAGGCCTATAGTGGCGTTGACTGCATTGTCAAAATCAATGAGCTTGAGCGGTATGAGCGCCTGATCATGATAGGGGGCTACGATGGCATCGAACCCGCCCTGCGCGGCATCTCTGTACACACAATCCGGCACATGCGGGCCGCTGAATGTCGCTCCGGGAACGGCCTGTTGCAGCAGCGGAATCGCCAGTGCTATAATGGTGCTCTCTTCATGGCCGAATGCACCGTTCTCCCCATTGTGCGGGTTAAGGCCGGCGAGTGCTATGCGCGGATTGAGTTTCCCGGTGCGTTGCAGAAAGTTCGCTACGAGCTTACCTACTCTCACAATTTCTTCGGTTTGCAGCAATCGGGGGACATCCGCCAGAGCTACGTGGGTAGTGCAGAGGGCTACGGTCAGGTGTTTGCCGGTCAGGCACATGGCAAAATCCTTTACGCCGAGCCTGTCGGCAAAGAACTCTGTCTGTCCGGGGTAGTTGAAGCCCAGGCGGTGCAGGGCTTCCTTGCAGATGGGGGCGGTTACTACGGCATCGATACTGCCGCTGCGCAGGGCCTCCGCCGCAAGCTCAAGGTGTTCCAGCGCTGCTTTTGCCGTGTCCTCGGTCGGGCAACCCGGAGTGCAGGGTACTTCTTTCCCCATCAGACGATATTCGGCACTGTCCGGCAGGGTCTCGAGTGCAGCTCGTATGACTTCCGGGCCTATTCCCGCCTGATCTCCCAGCGTATAACCGATAACAGGGCGTTCCACACTCATGACTCAACCTCCTCTGGGGCATCATCATCCTTCATATCCGGTAGTGCTGCCGGGGTGACAATAGCGCGCGGTTTCTCTTTCTTTACAGGCGGACGGTAGGAGCGGGCGGTGTTGATGTACTCAGAATCAGAGTCTCTCTGCTCAAAGCGCAGCTCGGCGTTGACAGACGCGTGGTAGACCACTGTCAGCACAACCGCTGCCAGTGTGGGTATCAGTAACAGACTGCCCAAACACGTCTTCATGCCGCTATTTTACACATTCCGACCCGATATTCAAGTCTCAATTAAGCCATCTGCTATCGGATATGCCCGAGGCACCGCTTCCCACTGTTTTTCTCGAGCCGGACAGATAAAAAACTGACCTCTTGCGAGGTCAGTTTGGCTCACTATATCAACTGTGTTGAACCGGAGTTCAATCCACTTTGGGAATTTTGGGGACGGGGACTGCGTTGCCGGCGGGCTTGAATGTGGTGTTCTTCTGCCAGGTCTGTGTGCGGAAGAAGATGCCGAGTTTGCCGCGCATCTTGAGGGTGTCGCCATCGCGCCACATGGAGCAGCGGTACACGCTACCCTTTTCGGGGTCGAGCACTTTGCCGCCGTTGTACTCATCGCCGTCCTTCTCGAGGTCCCAGATGATGTCCAGCCCCAGTGTGCTGGGGTTGCCGGGAATCTTGGCGGTGGCGTTCTTGTTCTTCAACAGCTGTACTACACGGCCATATACTTTGCCATTGTGTTTGTACACCTGCACTACGCTCTTGGCTTCGCCCGTGCTGTCATCTATCGTGGTCCAGAATCCTTCTACGTTGGCGCTTACCTGAGCCAGCAGGGTGCCGACTGCCAGTACTGCCGTCATCATTAGCTTTTTCATGGTTCTTCTTTTTCTATTGTTGGTTGTTTCCAAGCGCATTAACTTGTAAGTTAGAGTGCGCTCGAAGTGAATATAGCAAAAGGTTAGAGGTAAGTCAAGCTTTTTTGCGCTGAAGGCGGTAAAATATGCTTGTATAGGGGGGATGTGTTATGCTAGAATACCCTCACATGAAAAATAGACTCTTCTCTCTTCTGGCCCTGACCGGCCTGCTGGCGGCTCCTATGAGTGCCGTGGCAGATGAGCCGACTCCCGGTAATATTGTGTTTGAGGGCAACATGTTTGGCCCCGGGCCTAATGGTCCTGAGTGCAAGAAAGTAGCCGATGAAAAGTATGGCACACAGTGGATTTTTGATTTGCTGTACGGCTACTGGGCTCTGGATAACGCCATGCCTGGCTATAACCACAACGAGCATATTGCCATCGTTTATACAATTCTGAATCAGCGCCTGTTTGAGGATAAACTTAACGGTGGTACTTGGTTGCGCGTCGATTTGGCCGGTTCCTGGGGATTGAACAATGATTCCGATGACCCTTCTACATTCTACGTTAACAGCCTTGGCATGTGCTCCGGCCTGCACACCGATGTGCTCGATGCTCACGATGCCGCTCTGCTCGAGGTTTCCGTTAAGCAGTTCTTTGCCGGCAAGCGCGGTATGGTTGCCGCAGGTATGATTAAGCTCAACAACTACTTTGACCGCGTAAATCATGCTCGCTTTACCAACGATAATTTTGAGAGTTCCGGTGTGCTGCCGCTGCCCTTCAATAATCTGGCTATCGTTTCTCAGTATGAGCTGGACCGCCGTAATTGGGTAACTGCTGCTGTGACCCGCATGGGCACACGCTGGGGCATGAACCCGTTCAACCCCGATCACGCCAATGGCTATGCTGTTGTGGGTGAGTACGGCCACATTTTCGGTGAGGACGGTCGCGGTAAGGTGCGCGTGAGCCCCTTCTTCTGCTCACAGGACGGCTGGGGCAAGGATGGTCGCCTGCATGATCGTAATGCAGTGGGTATCTTCGGCAGCGTGGATTATCAGGCTTGTGACAATGCCCGAGTTTACGCCCGTGCCGGTTGGGCTTCCGGTGACTATCAGCGTTGCTCCGCTGAGCTTTCTGCCGGTGCCACTCTCAATCTCTGCCCCTCTCGTCCGAATGACTACCTCGGTATTGGCTTCGGTCTGTTCAAGGGTGGTGAGTCCGGTGCAAATCCGCTCGTCAATGAGTTCGAGAAGATTGTTGAGTTGATGTACCGTGTGCAGCTCGATGACTACTGGTATGTCTCTGTCTATTACCAGATGATTATGGATGCTGCCTATCGTGACAAGGATTTTGCCTCTGCCACCGGTGTGCAGTTCGGTATCACGTACTGATGAAATTGTGAAAAACGGTGCGGGGTAAAATTACCTCGCACCGTTTTTTTTGCACACTTAGTCCCTTAAAGATTATTTCCTGACGCGCCTGAAGGTGAACCCTGCCATGGCCAGTATGCTGAGCATGGCTGTGGTGGGTTCGGGAATGGAGGGCGGAGTGGAGTACACGTGTACGTAGTCGATAGTCATGGCCACACCATCGCCTATATCACCGATTTCTCCCACCCAGTTGCCGCCCAACTGCATATCCAGCAGCAGGTAATAGGGGTTATCCTCTTTGTTGAAAGGCCAGTTCGGGTTGGCGTCCTGTGCCGAAACGGTAAGGGTTTTCCGGCCGTCCATCAGAAAGCTGAGCGTATCGGGTGTCCACTCAACGCCGTATGTGTGGTAATCGAGCTTGTCGTCCACACTGGTGTACCAGGCAGTACTGCCGCCCTGGGCATTGACCGTTCCGAGCGAAGTGTTGTTGCCGTTGGCATTATTGAAGTGCAGGGTCTGGTGGGCAATTCCCTCGTAATTGAGGTGCTCCAGAATATCAATCTCCCCGTTTGCGGGCCAGTTTGTGCCGTCTGTCGGCATCATCCAGATGGCAGGCCAGGCACCCTGAGCACAATCAAACTTGGCGCGCACTTCGACATAGCCGTATTGAAAATTGAATGTTTTGTCGGTAAAAATACCACCGCATGCATAACCCGGGGCAGAGCCGCTCTGGTCGCTCTGGCTGGTGTAGTTACCGTACTTACCCCAGAGCGATACGGTGCCGTCACCATTGACGGTTACCAGTTCGGCATCCTTCGACTGGTATTTGCGCCAGTCTGCAACGTTCCAACCCACGTAGTCAATATTGTTCCATTTGGTCGTATCGAGCGAGGTGCCATTGAAGTCGTCTGAGAAGACGAGCTGCCATTCGGGGTTGCTGCTTTGCCAGCCGGTGTAGTCATCTGCCGTGGCGAGGGGCAGTACTGCGGCGAGCATGGCCATGCTGAGCTGTTGTGCCTTCATTGTCGGTATGAGGGTGTGGTGGTTATTCTACCGAGTGGGTGCTCCACTCGCCGATGAGATTACCCCGAAAATACCGAATCTGCAAGTCATATTGGAGTATCACAGCTAACCACTGCGGCCGGCTGTTAGTGTGATACTGATAACAATGCACCTGCCGGTTCAGGAGCTGCGACTGCGCTTCAGGTAATAGACGCCGGCTCCCAGCAGGAAGATGCCCAGCGCGGCAAAGACGCCGGGCAGGAAGTACTGCATGAAGGGTACGCCCTTGCTGAGTACGGATTTTTCGGGGCGCTGCGGGTTGAGGTAAACGGGTACTTCACCGCTATCCAGAGCCTGTTCGTACATGGCGCGGGTGAAGTTAAAGCCGACGTTGGTCACATAATAGGGGACCCCGTTGTACTCAATATCAATTTTCGCACGGTAGCTCCCTCCCTTGACGCCGGTTAGTCCCTTGCGCCGCTGCATCGTAGGCTCGAGTTGCACGACGTGCCCGGTGATGGAGGGGGTATCTTCGGCGGCGTTGATATAGTAGATGTTCTGTGCACTGCTGCGCACCGGCACGAGCAGAATAACCAGCGCGAGCCCCCAGAGAAACAGGGCGGCGAGGAGATATTCTTTCCTGGTTTGGCGTTCGCCGTAGTCGTTATTTTCCAGCCAGTCGAGTTTTGCCATAAGATAGTATGAGTTGATGTTAAAAGCCTGCGGTGCATTTTAGCACCGCAGGCAGAGAATGGGGAGAATCGCTTATTTCTTCAGCCCGAGTTGCTTGGTAAGGAACCCATCCATATAAATGGGGGTGAGCAACTCTGTGGTAATGGCCGGCTCCTTGCCGGGCGCGTACAGCACGTTGACGGGCACCGAGGAGCGGTTCAGTCGGCGCATTTCGGCGTCGATTTCCGCATCGGGGCGGGTCTTGTCGGCACGCATGAGCACAACCTTGCCTTGCTCAAAAAGGGCGCACACGTCGGCGGTGTAGGCGGTTTTTTTGTTCATTTGGCAGGTGGCACACCATTTGGCGGTGAAGTCCACATAGACAGGGTGACCATCGGCCAGAGCCTTGTCCATGAGGGCTTTGCTCCAGGTGTTCCAGGTGGGGTGCTCACCGGCAGCAACCTCGTAGCCGGCAGCTGTGGCATCTGCCGCGATGGGGGCAGCGGGGGCAGGGGTATGACTGACAGGGCGCGGCATGGAGCCCCATACACCCACGGCTATCAGTAGCACGGCAATAATGCCGCCAATCCGGCGGGTTTTCTTGCTCTGGTATATCGGGCACCAGCGGCCGTATACCCAGAAGGCAGAGCAGAATACCACCAGCGACATGAGAATCCACGGCTGGTCTACGCTGTAGGCCTCGGGCAGGAAGGCCAGATAGACGTCCAGCATCCACGCAGCGGCGGCAAAGAGCAGGAAGGAAAGCCCCTGCTTGAGCGATTCCATCCAGGCACCGGGACGCGGCAGGACGTTGACGAGCGAGGGGAAGGCCCCCATCACAATGTACGGGAAGGCGAGCCCCAGCGCCATGAAGGTGAGGGCAAGCAGCATCCATACACCCGGCAGAGACATGGCTGCGGGCATGGCGGCACCCAGGAACGGAGCACTGCAGGGGGTAGCCACAACGGTGACCAGCAGGCCCTGGAAGAAGGACCCCATGAGCCCCTTTTTCTGCTGCAGCCCCTGACCGGCGCCGGTGGCCCCCACGCCGATTTCGAACAGGCCGAACATGCTCAGACCGAGCACGAGCAGCAGCAGCAAGATGCTGTAGACAATCCACTCATTCTGCATCCATACAGCCCAGCTGCGGGTGTCGGAGCCGGCGTCATTCCAGAGCGTCTGTACCCACTGTGACCACGGGGTGTTGGCCAGTACTTCGAGGTTCGATACGACGATGAGTGCAATGGCCAGCAGCCAGAACGATACCAGAATGCCCATCACGAATACGAGCGAGTGCATGAACACCTTGCGGCGCTCGCCGCCACCCAGCTCAACAAAACTCATAATCTTCAGGCCGATGACGGGGAATACGCAGGGCATGAGGTTGAGGATGAGACCACCTAGGAACAGGGACCCGAAGATGCCCCAGATACCTGCGGGTATACCACCCTGAGCTGATGGGGCCTCTGCGGTCGGAGCGGGTGCAGCGGCTGCGGTGCTCACGTTCAGCGCGGCGTGCTTGCCGTCGTAAACCAGTATGCCGCTGAGGGAGGGCAGCTCTTTGCCCACCAGCGCCTCATCCTTTACGGGAGCCATGGTGTCCTTGCCATCGTTGCGGGTCAGGGTCAGGGTGTAGCCGCTGTCGGTCTTGGTCAGGGGCTGCTCGGCGGTGGGGTTGATGGAGTTGTCGGCCGAGAAGAAGTAGGCGCTCTTCACTTCGCCCTCGGCGGTGAAGCTCAGTACTACGCTGTCGGTGGTCTGGGTCATGGTGGCCGTGGTGGGTGTATCTCCCAGTACCTCGACCTTGCTTTCCTTTGCGGCCCAGTCGGCTGCGGCAGCACCGTCACCGGCGCTCAGGCTGATGGTGGCGGTCTTGGTTTCGGGCGGGTTGCAGCCGGTGTCGCTGCAGGTCTGAGCAGTGGCGCTCACTGTGATTTCTGCCTGCTGCGGGGCATTGGCGGCAGGGGTGACTTTCCACACGATGGTGGGGGTGTTGTAGGTGTAGGCCACACCCAGCATGCCCTCGTGGCGATCAGGGGCGGACCAGTAGGGACCCTCCACAGCAAAGCCCTCGGGGGCGGTAAGCTCGGCAGTCATGGGTTCGCCCACGGTGGCGGGATTGCGGAAATAGGCGTGCCAGGGCTGGGGAATGTCGGCCTGCAGGGCTACATAGAAGGGCTCACCGGCCTTGTAACTGCTCACGCTGGCGCTGCCGGTCACGCTGAGGGTGGACTGTTGCTCGCCGCCGAACATCCCGGCACCGAAGCCGCTACCCTCCGCTCCGCCGACGGCGAAGCCACCGACAGACTCATCGCTGTCATCGGCTTCCTCCTCTTCAGCCTCCTCGTCAGTTTCCTCTTCATCGGCTTCTTCTTCGGTGTCAGCCTCCTCTTCTTCGTCAGCCGGTTCCTCGGCGGGAGCAGGGGTGACAGCCGGTGTGGCTACGCTGTCAAAGGTGATCTTCACGGCGCTGTGCTTACCATCGTAAACCAGTATGCCACCCAGTGAGGGCAGTTCCTTACCGACCAGAGTCTCATCCTTCACCGGGGCCATGCTGTCCTTGCCGTCATTGCGGGTCAGGGTCAGGCAGTAACCGCTGTCAGTCTTGGTCAGGGGCTGCTCGGCGGTGGGGTTAATGGAGTTGTCGTCCGAGAAGAAGTAGGCACTCTTCACCTCGCCCTCGGCAGTGAAGCTCAGTACCACCGCCTCGGCGGACTGGGAGGCCGTCACCGTGGCGGGGGTATCGCCCAGTACCTCAACCTTGCTTTCCTCGGCAGCCCAGTCGGCAGCAGCAGCGCCATCGCCTGCGCTCAGGCTGACTGCAGCGGTCTTTGTCTCGGGGGCATTGCAACCGGTGTCGCTGCAGGTCTGGGCCGTGGCACTCACGGCGAACTCTGCCTGTTGCGGGGCATCTGCCTGCGGGGTGACTTTCCACACGACGGTGGGGGTGTTGTAGGTGTAGGCCACACCCAGCATACCCTCGTGGCGGTCGGGTGCCTGCCAGTACGGTCCCTCCACAGCAAAGCCCGCGGGTGCGGTAAGCTCGGCAGTCATGGGCTCGCCCACAGTTGCGGGGTTGCGGAAATAAGCGTGCCACGGCTGGGGAATATCCCCCTGCAGGGCAATATAGAAGCTCTCGCCGGCCTTGTAGCTGCTCACACTGGCCTTGGCGCTCACGCTGAAGGTGGGGGCCTGCTGCGCGGCAGCTCCGGGGCCGAAGGGCAGACCGCCAAACTGAGCCTGCGCGGTGCCGGTGAACAGCGCCGCCGCCACTGTCAGAAATCTTACAATGTTCATGTGTCGCAGTTTACCTGAAAACGCACCGTACCGCAAGCATAAATCTGCGTTGCTTTTGCATTATTTTCATCAGTATGGTGGATTTTCGGTTTTTGCCGGATTTTCTATTCTTTCGCCGCGTCCGGGGCGATGAGATAATAGCGCCGGTGCCGGGTGCTCCGATAGCGCCCGCAGGCTCTCAGGAACATGTAAAAACACCAGCCGCCCATACCGAGAAAGAATAGCGGCATAAGCAGTTTGTCGAAGTCGCGTCGCATGGCCCACCATGGCAGCTCGGGGGCATAGTACACGGTAACTTGCTCGCCGGGGCTGACCTTGGGTTTAGTGCTGCCGTCTAACTCCGTATGAGCGGTGGTAGTTCCGTCAGCGTGTGTGATGAGGTAGACCGGGTAGTAAACCACCTCCACCACCG
This sequence comes from Akkermansia sp., assembly GCA_017471985.1. Classification (GTDB taxonomy): domain Bacteria; phylum Verrucomicrobiota; class Verrucomicrobiia; order Verrucomicrobiales; family Akkermansiaceae; genus Akkermansia. The sequence goes on from JAFURE010000119.1 coordinate 52,576, forward strand.
AGCTTTGTTCCTCACCGTTAATTTTGGTGGTTCTGTGGGTGGTTTTGTGGCAGTAGTCTATGACGGTGGCGGTGCTATGTTCGCCATTGAGCCACAGGTCGAGGTAGGTGATTGTCGAGTGGCTGTGGAGTTGTTGCCCGGCCGCAACGAGCATCAGTGCCATCAGGGAGAGCCAGCCAAGCATCGGCAGCAGTGGGGAGAGCCCGTCGTAGATATTCAATCGGTGGCGGACCGGGCGTCTTTCGCCAATCTCGGGCAATTTGACGCCGCATTTGCTCAGCGCCTCCTGTAGCCCCTCGTTGTCGTGCACGCGCAGAAATCCGTGGTCGCGTATACCCTGGTAGCGCCCCATGGGGAGTTCCATCATGTAGTAATCCAGGCTGCCATCAGGGTGGGGAAAAATCCGGTGTACCATATCCTGCGCTACAGGTACGGCGTATACCACGGGCTTGCCGATGGGCACTACCTGCACGATGAGGGCGCGGCTTGACGTCAGGGCATATATCGTGTTGCGATTGCCCTTTATCGCATAAATGACGCAGAGCAGGCAACCCACTGCTGCCATGAAGCTCAGGCCGGCGGTGTAGATGTTGCAGGCGACCGGCGGTGCAGGGGACAACGCAAGCGAGGTCAGTACGGCACTCAGCCCCAGCAGGAGCACACCCCCTATCAATACCACCCACACATTGCCATCCATGGCATATCGGCGGCGCTCCGCCCAGAGCACGTCCTCGCCATCCGATAGGGCAAATTCGATTGCTCTCTTCAGTTCGTTGTTCTCGGTAGTCTGCAACATGCGCCTATTATAACACCTGCCGTCGCTTTGTCAATGCTGACCGTTGGGCAGACAAACTCCCGCCGGAACCCACTCCGCGGGCGGATTTTGCCCCTGCTTGAGCGCCTCGCGAATGGCCGATGATGACGCCGGGTGGTGTCCCTCGATGAAGATGGCGCGTGCACCCTCGCGCGGTTGGGGAGCCGTACCACGGTGGTACACAATGAAGCGGAGCTGCTCGCAAAGGTAATCATACCGAGCCCAGCGGTGCAGCTGCTCCCACTGGTCAGTGCCCATGAGCCAGTACAGCTCATCCCACGGGTAGAGCTCACGGCAGGCCTGCACCACGCGCCAGCTGTAGCTCGGCGGCGGCAGGGTCAAATCCAGCTCACTTACCTCGGCTTGCGGCATGTTTGCCGTCGCCGCCCGCAGCATGGCCAGTCGCTGCTCATCGGTAAAGTAAAGTTGCCGCCCCGTCTTGAACGGTGAACACGCCGCCGGCAGGAACAATACCCTGTCCAGCCCCGCAGCTTTCACCGCCGCCGCAGCAATAGCCAGGTGCCCGCTGTGTACCGGGTCAAACGAGCCGCCGAACAGGCAGGTTTTCATCACAGACCCTCCGTATCTTTGTAGGGAAGGAAACAACCGATGGGCAGTTTCACAAACTTGCTCTCGGGGCGCAGTCGACGGTAGTGATTGATGAAAGCCGACAGGTTGCCGTAGTTCTTGGCCGTCTTGGGAATACCCTGCTGACCGCAGTTCACCAGAATATTGAAGTGCAGCTCAGCGTGCAGGTGGGCAGGGAACATACCGCGGTTGGTGCCGATGGTACCGACCTGGTCACCGCGCTTCACCAGCTGCCCCAGCTTCACATCAATGCGGTCCAGGTGCCCGTACAGCGTCTGGCAGCAGAGCACGCGCCCGCTCTTGGGCTCGCGGAAAGCATGGCGCACAATCACCACCTTGCCCCAGCGACCGCGGGCATCCGCCGCATACGTCACCAAGCCGTGGCCAATCGTGTACACCGGATCACCCAAATCCGAATTGCCACCACCCACGCCATTCCAGTCCTCGCCCAGGTGGCGCGGCGTCTTCAGGCGCAGACCGCGAGCCTTATAATAGCCCTCACCATTCGGCTTGCCTACCGGGTAATCGAAACCATCCGCCAGCGGCACCAGCGCCCACTTGCCATCGGCCGTCTTCTGCGCCATCGTCACACCGCACGACGTACTGCCCAGCATGAAGAACAGAGCCATCGTCACCACGAAAATCTGTTGGTATAAGCGTACCATGCTCGCAGCATATCACATAGCACCCACACATGGCAAGCCCCAAAATTGCCATACCATGACATAGGGGGAAGGACAAGTCCTGAATATCCACCGCCCATCGGGCGGTTCTTCACCACAGGCAACAGCCTGTTCTTCACCATGAGCCCCCGGCTCATTCTTCACGACGAGACCGTCAGGTCGAGTTCTTCACCGTTCGGCTAAGCCGAACTTAAGGCGAGTTGATAAAGTTCCGCGGCGGCGCAGCCGCCTAGCTCAAAGACATTCCCGAAGGCCTCGGCGTAGGCTTGCCGAAGACGGGAAAATTCAACTTTCAACTTTGCCAGCCCTTCCTGGCAAACAGCCACGCCGCCACAATCCACAGCACCAGCGCCGTGGCACTAATCCCCAGCATCACCGCCCAACCCAGCTTGTAGAGCAGGGTAAGAGCCACCGCTGTCCACAGACCGCCACCCATAATCGGCTCGTGCAGCAACTGCTTGTAGCCGAATGCCTGCGTGGCACAGGTCTTGGCCTCCGGGTCAGCAGCGCGCAGCAGCAGCAGACCCGTAGCCGTCACACCCAGCGACTGGCCGAACTCCGCAATCGCGCACTCGAACCACGACTCCTTGAACAGACGCCGCGCCACCACCACCACCATGAACAGCGACAGCGCCAGACCCAGCACAATCAGAATCAGCAGGCCCACCCAGTTGTCCAGCACCACCTGTACCTTAATCGTCGCCATGGCCGACACCACCAGGAAATCCAGCGCCGCGCCGGAAACACGCTGCATCTGCCCGTGGTCAATCAAATGGTGCACCCGCACACGCTGCGCCAACTTCTGCATCAGCAGACCGCCAATCATACAGAACGGGAACAGCGGGAAACCCTTCATCAGCGTCACCACACCATCCGAACTGCAGGCCGCCTCCAGCTCCGTCAGCCCGGCGCGCATACCGAACCCCATCAGAATCGCAATACCCACCAGCGAAATATGCCACGCGAGCGAGTCAATCGAATCGCAGTAAACCGTCTGCACACCCGCCGCCGGCTGCTCCTCCTTCGTATAAATTCCGCGCTGCTGCAGCTTATCCTGCTCATCGAAACGGCGGATATTCGTAATATACCCCTTGCGAGCCGCCCAGTTCACCAGCACAATACCCACAATCACCGCCAGCAGCATACCCGCCGTCGCCATCGTATAGCCCAGCGCTATGCCATCCTCCCAACCGAAGGACTCAAAACTCTCCGCCATACCGCTCACCGTACCGTGACCACCCTGAAAACCAATCTCCAGCAGATTACCGAAACCCTCATTCACGCCGAAGAACGGCAGCAATATGAAACCCACCACCGAAAAACCAATCACATACTGTCCCCAGGCCAGAATCTGCCCAAAGCACAACTGCGGGAACGCCACCTGCACCACCTTCTTGAGCGGAGGAGTCACCACCCCCAGGAACAGCGTCGCAAACACCACATTAATCATGAACCCCGGCAGCTTGCCCACCGTGCTCACCACCTCCGCCGGCACCAGCTCCGGCCAACCCTGGAAAATCGCCAACCCAATAAACCCGCCAATCACCGAACTCGGCAGATAACAACGCTGCAACAGCGGCACAAGCGTGCGCAACACCTTACCCGCTACCAACAGGGCAGACAACAAACAGAAGACAATGATAGCCGTCATGATTCAGAAATGCGTGCAGAAGAGAGAAATACCAACGCCGCACACTATACCACAATCCCCCCCTTCCGTCAAGACGGAAGGGGCATCCACCGCCCACCGGGCGGTTCTTCACGACGGCTCCGTCGTTTTTCACCATGAGCCCCCGGCTCATTCTTCACCACGGCTCCGCCGTTCTTCACCGTTCGGCAAAGCCGAACTTAAAATAAGTTACGAAGTACGAGTTGTTAATTACCGCGGGCGATGCCCGCCATTTGCTATAAATCCAAAATCAAAAATTCAAAATCCAAAATTAAACCGCCGTTCTTCACCGTTCGGCAAAGCCGAACTTAAAGAATAACGTGTTAAGCCCGTCAAGGGCGAAGGGGCAGGGGCATCGGAACCTCGGCACTTTAGTCCGAGTAAGTCCCCGCGGGCATTCGGCTTCGTCTGCGTCTACGCCGAGACAGGTTGCCCGCCAAGCTCAATGACATTCCCGAAGGCCTCGGCGTAGGCTTGCCGAAGACGGGAAAATCCAACTTTACAGACTTTCCCGAAGGCCTCGGCGTCCTGGGTGGGCGTATCAACGAGAAGCCTCCATCGCAGAGAAGCCGGAAGACTACACGAGCTGAGCAGGGTTAATGTCTAAATATTCGAGTGTGTGCATGTAATTCATTGATAGCCAGTGTTGAAAAAAAAAGTGCTTGCTGTTTCTGGAATTCTGAAGCATAATACATGCATAGAAAGGTGTTACAAAGTTAACAATAAAGACATTATGAAAAATAAAATACTAAACTTCCCTCGGACGAGCAACGACAAAGCTCCCAAAGGACAGGCGTGGAACGATATCTTCGAGATGTGCCAAATAGACGATAGGCATTGTGCAGCATGCGGGAAACGGTGCAACACAGTTGGTGCTCATGTCTGGTCTATTGATCACGGCAGAATCATGCTTGTTCCTCTGTGTGATAAGTGCAATAATTGGAGGAACCTACGGATTATGCATGTTCTGCCGGGAAGAATGGTACCTTTAGAGAGGGGGCGCTCATTGTTACTTTGGGAATTTTTGACTCGTAAGGCCGGATTGACCTGAGTCGCATCGTTGAGTGCCGAATAATGCAAACCCGCCGCAAAAGCGGCGGGAAATTTAAAGACATTCCCTGTCTCGGAGTAGATAGCGGGGCGAAAGGCCCGACTCGAAGCCGGAACCACGGCTCCGCCGTTCTTCACTGTTCGGCAAAGCCGAACTTAAAATAAGTTACGAAGTACGAGTTGTTAAGTACCGCGGGCATCCGGCTTCGTCTGCGTCTACGCCGAGACGGGTTGCCCGCCTAATTCTACGATTACAATCAAAATATAACTTTACAGGTTATTATTGTTAATCCAAGTGGCGAAGTGCTTCGATGGGGGCTATATCATCACGTAATCTCTTTGTAGGTATTGTTACCGGATTGCCTTGGGCATCTTTTGTTCTTATAGCTTCTTCGCATGGCTCTCCTGCCTGCATGCTGCTCATAAAATATCGTATCCCCTCATCTCCTATGTTTTGAATATAGGGATCATCTGTCGTACCTATCTTTTTCAGAACGTCGTATGCCTTTTGCCAACTGAATAGTTCCGGGGTGTACTCAGTTAAATTTTCGGCATATTCAAACCGCAGAAAAATGATGTTCAGCAATTGCTTGTCATCATTCGTGAGGTTATATGTCACATATGGTGTAATGGTAATTTTGTCATCTGTAGATAAGTTCATGCTTCTGTCGATCTCTCTCAATATATAATATACTTGTGATGAAACCTGTAGATATGATGATAGGTACTCTAAATAATCGTAAAACGCTTTTTCAACTTTGTCATTGGTGCTACTCTCTTCTGCGTAATCATGAAATTCTTTGAGGACACTATACGTTTTATCTAATAGCAGCTGCGTCACTGCCCTTCCTCTTATTACCTCTCTTGAATCTAGTATATACGGGGTTCCGTCTCGGTTACAAGCTAAGTTCGACTTTGTCTGGACCAGCAGATTAATGGCTTCATTGATAGCAACTTTTTCACTTTGTGCAGCATTATACTGAGCCTGCCTTTTAAGTTCTTGCATCTCTTCTCCCTGTTGCCTGATCGTGACGAAAAGACCAGCAATACCTAAACCGGTAAAAAGGCAGGTGAGTGCTCCAAACATATCACCGAAAGTGCCTGCCTCTCCCCAAAATGACTTGGTTTCATCATAATCAGGGGGATGACTATCAACTATAGTACCGGCTTCTATGTCGAGTTGCATTAATAAGCGATCGACCCAATCTTCAGCGTAGCTGGCGCAATTCGGCTTGTCGGTTGTACGCTTTACTGTGTCGGTGGTGGAACATGTAATTATACACATAATCAACAGGTATGCAGACCATGCTCCGACAACCCAACGAGAGTATTTGAAAAATTGACCTTCCCAATTGTTTGTGTTCTTTTGATTTATCTCGTCTTTTTGTTCTCTCATATCTCTACATCCCATTCTACCAGAAAATTAAGGTGCGGTATTGATTGTTGAGGAAATCGTTTGTGTGAGTTTACTGATTTGTTTTAGAGCTTCTTTCTCGCATGCCTCATCTGCCATTTCACGGGCAACAGCCACGGCTCGCTGCAAACTGCGGATTTTGAACTTTGTATTCTTATAACCGTTGATATTTGCAGATTTAAGGTAATATTCGTAACTTCTGTACAATTCGCCTAATTGCCGAAAGGTATGAGCTGCGTAGTGATGTCTGTTCGATGCTTCCTCATAATGTTCCAGAACTTCTGCAATTTCAGCAATCAGACAATTATAGTACGCATTTCTATATTGGTCGATAATAGAGTCTCTGCCCCAGTGATAGTTCGCAAGAAATGTGGCTCGTTGCATATATTTTCTGCATATTTCCTTCGCGTACTGATCGTCTCCTCTTTCTGTCTGCGGCTGTCGTAACGTATTGAATGCATCTTGCAGAAGAGATAAACTCTTTTTCAGAATCCTCGCTTCTATTTCTGAGGGAGAACTTGGACGGAAGAAGATGTCCCTGATACCATGGGTGGTTTTAGTGACAACTGCGGCCAGTACTGTAAAATGGTTGGCAATCAAATAATCAACTATGGCATCGTACATAGGTGTATTTTTATTTGCTGAATGTTGAATAGAAAGATTTAATTTATGTCTAACCTGAGGAGGATTACTCTCCCTATCCTAATTTTAGCAGAAAAATACGGTATGGCAATGCTTTTTGTGGAATTTGAGGAGAATTGAGAGTGCGTAAAAGCAAACCCGCCGCATAAGCGGCGGGAAATTTAAAGACATTAAACATTCGAGATTCAACATTAAAATCCGTTTTTCACCATGAGCTCCCGCTCATTTAAGATAGTCCCTGTCTCGGCGAAGAAAGCATCGACTCGAAGCCGCACCTGTCTCGGTTTCGTCTACGGAGTCATTGCTTCCAAGATTTTGTAGGTAAAATAAATATTACACTATATTCCAATTACTTCTGTGCAATAACTCATAAAGATTGGAGCTTTGGGAGGATATCATGTCTCGTGCAGACTTTGCGGAAAAGCTTAACTACAGATGGAGAGTAAGGTTTATTATTCTGATTTGCAGGATAAGCAGCGTTTCAGCTTTAGAAAGCTTAAGACTGAAAAGATTAACTTGTGTTTTAATAAAAAATATATAATGAATGAGCTTGGCGTAATATCGTAATACGATAATGTTAGTTTGAGAGGGGCATTTTTTAAAAATGTTTGCACGCAGGAAACTTTTTCGAAGAAAGTCTTTTCATTGCAATTTGTAATGTAATATAAAAAAGATGAGTAGATGTTAAAAACTCTTTTTTTCCATATTGTTGAATTGTGTAATTTTTTGTATTTTGTTGTAAGGATATTGTGTATTATATTGTTGGCTTTCAATATCTTTTCATAAAAAGAGCAATCCAGATTACTTGCGCCATAAGTACTCTTCATATAAATATATGATGTTTCATTGGTGAGATTTAAAGTGTTTGACTTTGCTAGGTATTCAGCAAAAAATATAGTATCTTCTCCTATAGTTACGTCTTCTTTAAACCGTATATTGTGTCCATCGATAATTTCTTTCTTATAGCGTTTTGACCATACATATTCTAATGCTCCATTTGTAATAATCGTTTCAAGGTTCTCTTCAGCGCTAAGAAAATAATCAGAACATTGGTAGTTGATAGAGCTTAATGCGATGCCTGATTCTTCACACTTCATTATACTATTTGTACATACGATATCATATTTTTCGTCAGTTTTAATGAGTGTTTCTAGGTAATTTTGTTGCAGGTAGTCATCGCTGTCTAAGAAGGTAATATACTTACCGTTTGAGTTATCTAAACCTACGTTTCGTGCTTTGGAAACGCCGACGTTGCGAGTATGGATAACTCTAAATCTATTATCGTTAGCTTTATATTCATCTGCAATTTGCCCTGTCTTGTCTGAAGATCCATCATTTACTATGATTGCTTCATAGTTCTTTTCTGTCTGTAGAATAAGGGAGTTTAGACATCTAGAAAGATGTTTTTCTGCGTTATACGCAGGTATTATTATAGATATTGAAGGGTTCATATTTATTGCTTCAGAAGAATATTGCATTTTTGATATATTATAAACTGTCGTTGTTTTATTGGGGCTTAGATGATTTAAAAAGTATTTATTACGCTAGCCGTTAAATTTCAGTTTTGATGCTTTGGTGAATAATAAAGAGCTCCGATTTTTTAAGCGTTGTAATATTGCTTTCCATGTCAGCAATTATTTTTTGAGATTATTTCTAATAATCTGAAGTGCTGTCCGTAACTCTGGCATACGGAGTAGGAGAGCAAGTCCTAAATATACTACAATTCCAATGGGAATACCTATAGCCAACTGAAAGATATGAGATAGTGGTAAAAAGGTAATCACGCCCCATACGATGATGCCCATTATTATGGAAAGTAGTAGTGATGGCAATAAATCACCCATTTGCTTAAAAAAGGTGACTTTAATAAGTTTACTTGTATAGTAGGTTTGGAGAAATAGGCTAATAAAAGATATTAAAACCGCGCCGTAACACATATAAGGAACACTTATAGGCACAGTGATGATGAGCATAATGACTCCAAGAATTTTTTTTATTATTTCTAACTTTAGGAAGATGTCTGCTCGCCCTTTGACTTGCAGCAGATTAAGATTAAGCACATGAATGGGGTTTAGCATGAGTGCAAAGCAGAGAATTTGGAGTAACGATGCACAAGGTAACCATTTTTCTGTAATAAGTACTACTATGGCGGGCTTGGCCACGGATGCTAAACCTACAAGTAGAGGGAATACTACAAAGGCTGAAAGTCGTATTAGAAGGCGGTATTTATCACGTAGGATATCATCATTTTGTTGTAGTTTGCAAAGTATAGGATAAGTAACTCCTGCAATTAGGTTTGTAGTCGTAGTAGCAGGTAGCGACGCATATTGGTTTGCTTTTGCGTAATACCCCAGATCGGCTCCAGAGTATACCTTTCCTATGAGTAATGGCCGGATATTGTTATATGTCTGATCGATAATGGCTGCAGCCAACAGTTTTGAACCAAAGCCAAAAAGCTCACGGAATGATTGCCATGAGAATATGCGTTGGGGAACCCAGCGCACTATAATCCATGTTAATATTACTCTTGCTATATAGGTTGCTAGCTGCATGTATGCCAGTGACCAAACTCCCCAACCTGAGTAAGCGAAGGATAAACCTACTATACCACCAATAATGGCTGTTGTTATTGAAATTGCTGAAATTCTTTTGAATTGTAGATTAATTGTGAGTTTTGTGTTATGCACTCCAGCGAGGGCCCCGATAATTAGAGTAAGGCTGAGTACCCTAGTTAGATTACAGAGCTCAGGCTGATTGTAGAAGCTCGCAATATGTGGAGCTGCTATAAATAGCGCTATATACATAAGTAATGCAGTGGCTACACTGAAGTAGAATACTGTGGAACAATCTGCTTCTGTTCGATTTGATTTTCGTACTAGAGCGTTACTCATACCACATTCAATCACACACCCTGCAATGGCCGTGAAGATACCTAACATTCCCACCATTCCGTAATCATCGGGTGAAAGAATACGAGCCAATTGTATCCCAACAACAAACCCAATGAGGTGGATGGATAAGTTACCCAACAAAGACCATACCATGCTTCTGAATGTCTTTTTTTGCAAAGAGTTACACATTGATGTTTTTATATAATATTATATTGCTTTTTCTGTAAGATATCCATTTGTTAAGGATATTGTCTGTGTTTAATTTAAATATAAAATTAGAGAAAATTGATGATAAATTGAAATTATCTATATTTTAAAATACGAGCAGGGTTTCCGCCAACAATAGCATATGAAGGTACATCTTTTGTTACAACTGAACCCGCTCCAATTATCACGCCAGAGCTAATATGTACTCCTGGTAGAATAATAACCCGTCCTCCAATCCACACGTCGTCTCCTATCTCGACCGGCTTTTCTTCTTGGAATCCCTGTTGGCACATGGGAACAGTTATGTCCTCAAAAGCGTGATTTCGTGTATAGATGATGCATTCTGGTCCCATCATTACATTCTTACCGATGGTTATCCGTCCATGCATTTTTGAGTTAATCCCAACACCTGAATTGTCTCCAATAGACATCAAAGAGGTAATCATAGCACCATGCTCAATGTTTACGTTTTTACCGACGTGTATAAGAAACTTCTTCGCACAAAAAGCTCTGAACTTCTGGGAAAATGTTCCAAATCGGCCGTACGAGATAGGTAGATGTATACCTATCTTATAATATCCGAAGCGGGCAAGAAATCGAGTTATTTTTGTTATCATCACTGATTTAAAAGATTATGGATTAATACTAGCTGTTGCGCATTGTCAGTTGTGCTATCATAGAAACTTGTGCTTGCGGTAGCTTGTTCATTTTTATTGTTGAAGGTGTCGATAATTCTGTCTGCGAAAGTTTGAGGATTTAGCGCGCACAAGGTTCCAAATTGGCCATTCCCTAGAGCTTCTCTGATAGCTGGAATATCAGAAGCGATAATAGGCTTTCGCAATACTTTTGCTTCGGCAATTGTTATAGGATCGGCTTCTATTGAAGAGGTTTGAACGTACATGTCTGCTTGATTTATAAATGGGTACGGGTTACTTTTTGCTCCTATAAATGAGCAACTACTTTCAATGTTATATTCTTCTATGAGAGATAGACATTGAATTTTATCAGGGCCATCACCCACAAAAATCCAATGAAAGCCAAACCTCCTATTTTTTAATTCCCTTGCCACTTTCAAAGCGAATGTTTGTCCTTTTTCTGGTGATATACGTCCTACCGTGATAATATTACACACTCCAAGTACTTTGAGATCTTCCGACGTTTTCTGAGATTTTTTGACTATATCTTCTTTATCAATGATATTTTTGATAACGATTATCTTATTTGAAAGTTCCGGAAAGTGAGAAAGCAGCATGGCTCTGTTGGCTTCACTTACCGTCACAATTGTGTCGTATTTGAGGTAATATGCCAAATCTTTCTGTTTCGCGCGTCCTTGTTTTTCGTATGAACCGTGGTGGTACCAAAGTATTTTCTTTGCCGCTTTAACCTTGTCAATAACATAGTAGGGTGAGTACCCATTCTGACAATAACATATTGCTATATCGTATGATTCGGAGAGCGCATCACAAGCTTTCCATTCGTCTTTCTTTAATAATTGTCTAATTTTAAACTCTATATATTGCAGAATCGAATTAAAACGCCACTTTTGTTTGAGGATAGAGTTAAGTGAGCCTACACCTAATTTTATAAATTGCCTTATGAATGGCGAAATTTGGCTCATCATTGCGCCCTCTGACTTCCAAGTCGCAAGTGTCGGTTTAGAGAATCCGAGAACATTTAGAGTTTTGCAGAATGTGCTCAAACTACTCTCTATTCCTCCTAAGTTGGTGCCAATATTTACTATTAAGATGTTTTTCTTGTTCATAACTAGTAGATATATTTTGCTAGTTGAAGAATAGTAAATTTCATTCGTTGTTTGAAGTTGAGTGTACTCTTTACATCTCTAAATTTCTCTTGCAGAAAAGTTATTTCTTTCTCAAAAATTGCATGATTTTTTCTTAATAACATCTTTTGTCTACAGAGTGACCAGCAGAAGTTCAGCTTATGAATCCATGTCCATTTTAGAGCTGATGAGTATGCCGATATATGATGCTTTTTGCATTTTTCTAGCAGTATGTCTGCAACCTTTATATAATCATACCGTTTCATGCTAAAAGCACTAGTCATTGCAGAACCCGGGTGTTTAATATAATGGTACAATGTATCAGACATGATATAAATACCGGTTGCAGCTTCTATACATTTAAAACTAAATAATAAGTCTTCTCCGATTTTAAATCTTTCGTCAAAGGCGACTTTGGAGGCAATTTGTCTTTTGATTAATTTATTTACTGGTCCATACAGAACCTCTCGGTATGGAAGTTTGTCAAAAAAGTTGATGAAAAGTTGATCCTTGTTTTCTACAACACATGACGGAAGAGAAGAACAATTGTTCGCAATTATGCCACCTGGCAGGTGTTGTTCTATTCCACAAATCACCATGTCGACATCAAACTGCTCGATTTTTTTGTAAAGAGAAGAAATGAGTTTTGGGGAGACAGTATCATCACTATCGATAAAACATATGTATTCTCCCGTTGCAATTTTTAATCCGTCGTTGCGAGCGGCTGATACACCTGCGTTATCTTTGTGAATAACTATAATCCGTGAATCTTGTTCTGCATATTGGTCGCAGATGCTCCCCGACTTGTCTGTAGAACCATCATTTACAAGTATGATTTCGAGATTTTTGTATGTTTGCGCCAATGTGGAATCCAGACATGCTTGTAAGTATGCCTCGACATTATACACAGGGATGATGATGCTGATTTTCTCCATTTATATAAACGATAAAATCTTTTTGTATAATTTAGGACAAAGAGAGAAAAGATGGTATTCAATTCTGGATTTCAAAGATAGGTGGCATTTTGCTTGTAAATAGACTCTCTGTAATTCATTCTTTATATCATCAAACTCTAGCTGATATTGTTGCTGTAGAGATGCAGATAGAATGCAACGGCACACGTTCATGCGGGCGAGAAAACGCCACTTTGCTGAAAACCGAGTCAGTGCTGGAAAATTAATCTTAAAATAGTCATGCATTTTATCTTTGAAATAAATTTCGTCAAAACGCTGGGTGGAGAATTTAGAACGCGTGATTGACCCGGCTCTTAAACGGTGTACGTATAATTCAGCCGTGCTAAATGCTACTTTATTTGCCTTATTAAGAGCTTGCGCAAGATAGAAAGGATCTTCTCCAAAAGTCCGACCTTCCTCAAACAGGATACCTGCTACGAGATTGCACTTAAATAATTTGTTCCACAGAGCGTTGTCAAGTACGGAAAATAGTTTGAAAGCAGCTTCATCCCGATTGCAGCACGTCACGATATGATTACTTGCCGTTGTATCTGGTTCAGTTGAGTCGCCATATACTACATGAGCTTTACATACAGACATATCGGCATTCGTTGATTTCAACATGTCACACAGAGATTCGCACATTTCTTTCTGTAAATAATCATCGCTGTCTACAAAAAGAATGAAATTTCCGGTAGCGTTTTGTATACCAATGTTTCTTGCTCTGGATACTCCACCGTTTGTTTGGTGTATAACCTTAATCCTGTTGTCTAACATTGCCCATTTATCGCAGATATCGCCACTGGTGTCGATTGAACCGTCATCCACGAGAATTATTTCCAGATTACGGTATGTCTGTTGAACGATGGATTCGATGCATCGATCTAAGTATTTTTCTACGTTGTAGACTGGTACGATAACGCTTATCATATATCTAGGGCGTTTTTTAAGTAGTTACGGCTTCGCTCCTTTTCCGTAGCAAGGTATTGGTTAATACTTTCAATATCTGGGGTAACGATTTTAGCTTCTTCCGGATTGAATGATTCATCGATAGCATGATGTTCCAAACCTGTCTGTGACAGAATATTGGAAATCCGGTTGTCGCTCATCCCATTGAGTACGTAAAATGGTTTGCGATAAATAATGGAGAATGCCGTGCCATGGAATGAAGAGGTAATGACCAGAGCTGCATGGTCGATATAGGCAAGGAAATCCCTGGGTCCTGCATCGTAGCGTTTGACAAAGTTATTGAATATGTCGTTTTTATTGTTGTATCTGAGTGTAAGAATAGGAAGATTTAAGTGTTTTGAAATCGCTTTAGCTAATTTTAACTGTTGTTTGCTGGGTTCAAGGCAATAAAGAAGAATGTATTTGCCTCCCTGATAGTTTGCATCAGATTGCACTTTCCTCCATTCTTCTACATTCAGTAACAAGGTTGGATCAACATGGATTTCACAATCCTTTTCTGTGAGGCCCTTGACATTAACTGCGCTCCCTTCTTCTCTGACGGAAATATGCTTATACTTTCGGAGAAGAGATGCGTATTTTACAGCATTATACTTCTGCCAATCTATTTTAAGCGGGCCAAAGCTGGCTGCGTAGGAAATTCGTTTGGCATTATTATTAAAATTGAGATAATAGAAGTCAGCAAAATCTTTGGTTCTCACATTCCATATTTGGTCGCTTCCGCTAATGAGATAGTCGTAGCTACTGAGATACTGTTCTACAGATGCGATGTCGTCAAACTCCGGTGTCAGGCAAATCTCAGAGTTGCGGAAATCCTCAAACTTATCTTTGCGATTTGATAAATCTTTACGATAAAAATATGCAACTGCGTTTTTGATTAGCTTTGAGAAAGAAAGTCCCTTTTGGTATAGACTGTATAAATCGCCTTGAGATTTTGGTTGAATGTTGATAACTGAGTAATCAACGAGACAGTCAGTAGCTAAAGCCTTTGTAAATTCCTGAAGAGCATAGGTCTGCAACGCTGAACCATGATTTTCAGCTTTATGGAAGGTTACTGTTCCGATTTTTATCTTTTTCATTTTCGCTTTAATTTTAAAACATGTTGTTTTATGGAAAGTAATGTTCCCGGGCACAACCGACTGAGGATAATGTTTATTTTTTCAGTAATGGGTACATTACGGTCTTTTAATACAAGAGACCAGTATTGGCAGATTCCTTTATTAAGCATATTTAATATATTAGTATCACATACATTGCTATTTTTAGCTCTGCCTAGTACATTGATGTATATTTTGAGTAAGTTCTTTCTAACCTCCCCTATAAGAGAAGGAGCATGTTTTTCGTATATAGGCAGTATATTTTCGTATGCTTGTATAACGGATAGTTTCCTGGGACTGTAATCAGAGATCCCCGTCATTGAGTTATTGTGTTGCCTGTAATGATACAGGGGAATTGAGCAATGAGCTGCCTTCTTTATATTTAGTGCTACGTTTACGCAGAAATCTAAATCTTCACATGACAGCAGACTTTCATCAAATGAGAGAGTTTTAAAGATATCCCTGCGGAATAACTTATTACACGCGTAACCGTATACATTTTTATTAGTCAGAACGTTCTTCAATAATGTCTCAACTGAGTCAGAAATCCAATAAGAATAACCATGCTCAGGTTTGTTCACGTCCCCATTTCCGAAATCTTCAACAATCCCACATGAACTTACATCAGCATTTTCTCGAGTAGTGAGTAGGTAGAGACATTCGAACATATTCGGGGCGCACCAATCATCGCTGTCGACAAAACCAATATAGTGTCCATTTGCGTTTCTTATCCCTACATTTCTAGCTGCGCTTAACCCGCCGTTTTTTGTATGATATACTTTTATTTGTTTAGGATATTTTTCTGCATATTCATCACAAATCGATGGAGATGTGTCTGTTGACCCATCGTTAACGACGATAATTTCGAGATTGTTATATGATTGACCAATTAACGAATCTAAGCACTTTCTTAAATATAAAGAAGTGTTATAAACTGGCACAATGACACTAATTAATTCTTGTGTGCTCATTATTTGAGGTTTCTATGTGCTAATTTATAAACAAAAGAGGGAAGAAAATATTTTACAATAGGTATTAACGATTTTATGTATCCTTTTACTCCCAAAGAAAACAGACGCGTAGCCTTTCTTTTTACTCTCGCCTCATTACAGCGATTTTGCCACGTTCGTCGGTGATTTGCATTACGGTCATCGCGCATAGAGTACAGCGCTTCTTGTATGTTGTAGCCTTTCTGCCCCATTGCATACAATCTCACCCATAAGTCATAATCTTCTACTCGATGGCATTTTTCGCTCACATCATAGCCACCCAGCTGAACCATTGTTTCTTTTCTGATTATGCATCCCGCATGGCAGAAAGGTGACTTGTCTGCCAAATCTGTTGCCAATGGGTGTGCTTTATAGGAGACCGTTCTGTAAGTGCCTTTCTCATCGAAAAGATTCATGAACGAGCTAACAACTGCATATTCAGCGTTCTTTTCTAGGAATTGAACTTCTTTTTCTAGACGTTCAGGGTGACAGATATCATCACCGTCCATACGAGCTAGATATTTACCTGTAGCTATCTCTATACATCTGTTAAGTGTAGGAGCCAGTGTAAGATTCTTTTCGTTTTTTATGAGTTTTATGCGAGAATCCTGTTGTGATAGCTTGAAAGCTATTTCGTATGTGTTATCCGTTGAGCAGTCGTCGCACATGATGAGCTCCCAATCGGTAAACGTTTGTTTTGAAATGCAGGAGATAGCCTCTTCCAAATAATTTGAACAGTTATAAATCCCCATGATGATGGAAACTTTTGGCATATAAAATATTGTCAATTGGTAAATTTATTAATTGTTGTTTCGACTACTTTATTTTTATCAAAACTCTGTTCCATAAGAATACGGCCAGTCAGTCCCATTTTTAGTTTGTCATTGTGAGAAAGTTTGATAAATTGTTCCATTTTCTGAACCAAGCTTTCAGGATTCTGCTTCTCACACAGGTAGCCGCTGATGTCTTCAATAACTGCTTCCATACAACCATGAATGCGGTTGGTGATGAGGGGGCGAGCCATAGCTGCTGCTTCCAGAAGCGTGTTGGACATGCCTTCATGCCAGGAAGGAAGAATCACGCAATGACATCTTTCGATATAGGGGCGTACTTCCGGTTGGAATCCGTGGAAATGGATGAGTCCCTCCTTTTGCATTTGCTCTACTTCGGTTTGGTACGCATCTTCGTACCAGCCAATGAAATCGAAGCGAGTTTGTGGATAACGTGGCTTGAGGTAACGTATGGCGGCAAATAGTTCATCCACACCTTTTTCCTGCATAATGCGACCTACAAAGAGGAAGCGAATTTCCTTGTCAGAATCGGGGTAGGGAGCAGGAGAGAACTCCTGCAGGTTAACGCCGGCTCCCGGCATCAGGATAGCCTGTGATTTCTTTACAACTTTTGAGTTGACGAGAGTTTCCAAGTTCCCCTCATTTTCAAAAAATACTCCTTTGGCTTTCTTGAGTGACAATTTATACAGGGCTGTTACCAGTAGTCTGACTTTCGCATGTCCCGGTTGGAACGCAGAGCCAAGCCCTGTTACATTTGCAAAGAACGGAACACCTACTATACGGCAGGCCAATCCACCATAAATATTCGGTTTGATGGTGTAGGCTATACAGATATCGGGGCGTTCTACTGCCAGAATCTGGCGATAGCGGAGCAAGAGTTTCAGGTCTCTGATAGGGTTCATCCCTCGTCGTTCCATCTCCTTTGTCTCGATAATTCGGCAGCCATACCCCTTCAAAATGGACTCATTCTTTTCATCACAGGGAGGAATGGAAACAATTAACTCATGGCCGAGTCGATGTAATTCTTCCAGCAACTCGCGACGGAATATCCGTAGCGTGTTGTAGTGATTGGCAAGGATGAGGAGTTTTTTTGCCATAAAGGAAGTTTAAGCGAGGTGAGCTAGTACTTTTTCAACGATGGAAGGCGCATTCAGTCCATAAACGTCTCGTAGGAATTGCTGATTTCCTACGCGAATGCAATACTCATCGGAGATACCACAACGGAGCAGGCGGGGCGATTTCCCCATGTCGGATAAGGCTTCTGCCACGGCGCTTCCGAAGCCACCCACAATGTTGTGTTCCTCGATACTTACTAATAGACGGGATTGCTTAGCGCATTTGCAGATAGTGTCTGTATCCAGCGGTTTGACGGTGGGAAAACTGTATTGTGCTACCTTTAATCCATGTTGACGGAGGAGAGCCACTGTTTCACACGCAATATCCAGTATTGCACCTGTTGAGAAAATTGTGACATCCACGGCAGTTTCATATTCTTCTCCGATAGGCAGGGCTTTGCCGATAGTGAAGTTGGGAAGCTCTTTATGAATAGTCTTTTCTCCTCCACGTCCCAGTCGCAGGTAACAGGTGCCCTGAAGGTTAGCAATGGCTCGTGTCGCAGCCGCTGCTTCCACTGCATCTCCCGGTGCCATGACAACAACTTCCGGGAGTGCGCGCATGATGGCAAGATCCTCTGTGGCATGGTGGCTCATGCCCAGCGAACCGTAAACAAAACCACCGCCGACGCAGACGATTTTTACGTTGGCGTGATGATAGGCACAGTCGTTACGTACCTGCTCCAGACAGCGGAGCGTCGGGAAGTTGCCGATGGAATAAGTGAAGACTGTTTTACCGGTGAGAGCCATACCGGCCGCCATGCTGGTCATGTGTTGTTCTGCGATGCCGGCATTCGTGAATTGGTCGGGGACGGTTTCCCAATAAGGCTTGAGAACGCCGAAGCCAAGGTCTCCCGTAATCAGTTCGACATTGGAGTCCTGTTTCGCTAAGTCAACAAGTGTGCGTACAAAAGTATCTCTCATGATAAAGGAAGGGGGTTATTGAGGAATATATCCATGGCCAGTGCGGCGCATAGGTTCCGGATAGGAAGGCTTCCATGTCAGGCTGGTGGTGTGGTCTGAATCATCCTGTTCCTCTGAATTAGGAAGAGCAGGGCACGGGAAGCCTTCAGGTGTGTAGGGGTCTTCGACGTTTGTAGGTTTGTTTTTGTGCAGCTCGTGGACCGCGCATTCATATTCCCAACCGGCGTGGGGGAAGCGATAGTGCCATAGCAGGTCATTCTGCATGAAGGATACGCCACAGCCCTTGATGGTATGGGCGATGATGACCGTAGGTTTGTGCTTTACTTCTGCAGCTTCGGCAAAGGCTGCATGCAGCTGGGCATGGTCATTGCCATTGATTTCAATGGCATGCCAGCCGAAGGATCGCCACTTAGCTGCGAAATCACCCCATTCCAGTGTGTTGTCGCAGAAGTCCATGGCCTGCATGTGATTGTGGTCGATAATGGCCACCATATTATCGAGACGGAAATGATTTGCAAAGAGTGCTCCTTCCCACACCTCACCTTCATTGCATTCACCATCTCCCAGTACAGCATAGACGCGTTCCTTTCTGCCGGATTTTTTGAAGGAATAGGCCATACCTGTGGCGGCGGATAGGCCATGCCCCAGAGCGCCTGTGGAAAAATCCACCCCGGGGAGATGGTGTGAAACGTGGCCGGAAAGGCGACTGGCATTCTGGTAATGAGTCTTTAGCTCCTCTACGGGGAAGAACCCACTTTCTGCCAAAGCTGCATAAATGGCGGCGCCTGCATGCCCCTTGCAGAGTATCATACGGTCACGACCTTCCCATTCCGGTTCTTGAGGTCGGTAGAGAAGGATATCTGAGTACAGTACGGCAATAATATCGGCGACCGACAGGATTGCTCCGATGTGACTACCTCCGGAAAGGTGGGTCATTTCGATGCCATGGCGGCGAATTTTCCAAGCTAGCTGAATGCTGTTCATGTTGAGACTGGATTTAAAGAGGCGGAAGGAATCCGGTTATATCACTAACATAATATAGGGAACCAACGTTTGCATAATAGTAAAGAGTATAAAACAAGAGGCAACCGGAAAACAGTAATGAACGGTATGTCCGATTTTTGAATCTTAATATGACTACAGGTAGCGTCATGGTGGCAAAAACTTCACAATATATAGGCAATCTGCCCATAAGAATCCCACTTGTGAAAACACCGAATAAATATAACAATGCTGAGAATAAACTGGCGTTAACACAGATATTGAGGAGTGTGTTGTTTTCTGCAGCTATACGTTTTCTTATAACCCAAGCTAGGCAAGCCGGGACCGCTGCTACGAGTACACGAAGAGGGTGGACCCCGTCATCGCCCTCATTGAATACGGTTGCCCCTGCATAGGAAGTTGATTGCAGGGCTTCTTCTGTAAAGCTTGCTACGGAGCTTGCCGTATAGCAAGCACATACCACGCCAAACATGGCCAGCCAGATGGGCTTGCTCCACGGTTTGAGACGGAGGATGAAATACAATGGAGCCATGAGCCATACGGTAAAGTGAACAAGGGACAGTGCAGCTATGAGAAGCATATAATGCTTCGTTTTTCCCTCTATAAGCCAAGGCAGAGCCAGCATGAGTGCGCATACGCAGAAAAACTGTCGCATACCATTAAGCATCCATGTGAAATCTCCATTCAGGATGAAAATGAGCATGCAAAAGAAAAATGCCTCGGAATAACGTTGATAACAATGAGCTACAGAAACCCCCATGAAAATAGCCAAGACCATCAGCCATGCATGGTAATTCGTAGAGATGCAATTCTTGAAAAAGACGGTAAGTGCAATCCAGGCCTGTCCTTTTGCATTCGAAACTAAGATGGAAGGAATATCTGCTAAGCTCTGTTGATAACCTTCAAAACTGTCAATGTAGGCACCTGTATCAGCCACGCCACTACGCATCCCAACCCAGAAAATGATATAGGCAACGGTGATATAGGCAACAGCCGGTCTAATCTTATATGATCGTCCTCCAGAGGGCAGGGTGGAATATTTCATTTCACCCGAGCACAGTACGCGCATGAGTATCACCCACAGAATCATGGAAATGTAGATAATCATACGCGTCAGTTAATGAGAAAAATTTACAGAGAGACAGAGTTCAGAATATCGAGCTCAGTAGCTGCAAGTTGCCAGTCAGCCCCTTGTATATTGCCCAGAATCTGGTCAGGTCGCTTGGCGCCACACAGAACAACAGAGGAGGGGAGATAATCCATGATGAAGCGAATCGCTACAGCGGCAATACTCTTGCCATGAGCTGCCGCAATGGGGCGCATGGCTTCCACAATACGCAGATTCTGTCGGAACTTCTCGCCATGGAAGTTTACATAGATATCGCGACTGCGTCTGTCGTTGTTACCGAACTCTGTTTCGGCAGTGTACTTACCGGTAAGAACACCTTGGCCGAGGCTGCCCCATGTGAGCGGGGTAAGGGATAATTCCTGCGCGAGGTGTTGGATGTCTGCCTCGTTCTTTCGGCAGGCCAGACTGTATTCATCCTGGAAGGAAACGAAATAATCTTTGAGGTTCGCGATTTCCTGAAAGTCTTTTTCAAAAACATTGGAAAGACCGAAATGTCGGATGAGCCCCTGTTGCTGCAGTTGGAGCAATGACTCTACCACATCAGCCAAGGGAGTCACGCCGTCGCGGTAATGAATCTGGTACAGGTCGATGTAATCGGTATTCAGGCGTTTTAAGCTACCTTCCACGGCTTTACGAATCCATTCAGCCGAGTTGTCGTAGAAGGTACGGCCATTCTCAACACGCACACCGAACTTGGTAGCGATAACAACATCGCTGCGGCGATTACCTAATCCCTTTGCCAAGGTTTGTTCGGAGGTGCCCATGCCGTACACATCAGCAGTGTCGAAGAAGTTGACACCGTTGTCGATGGCGGCGGATATGGCATCGAGAAGTTCTTTTTCCTGCACATCGCCCCAGCCGTATTGGCCCATGGGGCAGCCGCCCATGCAGATACGAGAGACGCTTAAGTCTGATTTTCCTAATGTAACGTATTCCATAGCGAGTTCAGGATTTGCAGATGAATTTCATGGCTTTTTCCACCACCTTCCAAACAGTACGGAAGAAGAGATAACAATCTGTGGCAAAAGACACTTTGGCTGCATATTTGACGCGGAGCTTGTTCTTGCGGGGCAGAACCTTCTGTTCAAAGATTTCGTCTGCGTTTTCAGTGCCGACGATTTCATCGAGATTGATAAACTCGAGAGAGCTGAAGTCAGTAATACCGGGGCGTACTTCTTCAATGAGTTTCTCGGTACCTGTGTATTGTGAGGTATAGCGTATCAATTCAGGACGAGGCCCAATGAAGCTCATATCTCCCTTGACGATACTGATGAGGTTGGCAAACTCATCGAGCTTGGTTTTGCGCAAGAATGCCCCCACCTTTGTAATACGGGAGTCGTTGAGCGCTGTGGTGCCACCACCGATTCGGTCCGCATTTTTCACCATGCTGCGGAACTTGAATATACGGAAGCTCTTACCATGCAGGCCCCCGCGTTCGGCACGGTAGAATACGGGGAATCCGCTTTCCAAAGCAATTAAAACGGAAATGATTAGCAGGACAGGGGAGAGGATAATGAGTAGAATGAGTGAAAGAAATAAATCACACATTCTTTTCATATACCGGTTATAGAAGCCTTTGTACCCCTGTACTAAGCTGGGAGAGATAGCTGACGCACTGATGTTGGCATCGGCCATCTCTTCTTCAAGAGTTTTCTGTGTAACGTTCTCTTGCATGTTATACATTACTTCTTATCATATTGCTCCCAAGGGGAGTTCTTGGATTTATATTCAGGGACGAGATCCTTCAGGTCGAGGATGGTGAGCTCTACAAGACGCTTGTCGGCGGCGGCGATGAGGGCGCGGCACTGCTCGGCGATGGTGGCGTGCGGGTTGTCGATGGCCTGGGCCTGGCGAATCTTGTGGTGAGTGGTTTCGGTGGTTCCCTCGGCGGTGGAGAGCACCTCCTCGTACAGCTTCTCGCCGGGGCGCAGACCGGTGTACTCAATCTTGATGTCCACATCGGGCTTGAAGCCGGAGAGTCGAATCATGCGGCGGGCGAGGTGAGCAATCTTGACCGGCTCACCCATGTCGAACACGAAAATCTCGCCGCCGTTGCCCATGGTGCCGGCCTGAAGGACGAGTCGGCAGGCCTCGGGGATGGTCATGAAAAAGCGGATGATGTCCGGGTGGGTGACGGTGACGGGGCCGCCCTTTTCAATCTGCTCGCGGAATCGGGGTACCACGGAGCCATTGCTGCCCAGTACGTTGCCGAATCGGGTGGTGATGTAGCGAGTGTGCGGTGCATCCGCAGCATCTGCGGCCAGCTGGGCATTCAGGCTCTGCACGTACATCTCGGCCGCGCGCTTGGTGGCACCCATCACGTTGGTGGGGTTCACGGCCTTGTCGGTGGAAATCATCACGAACTTCTCCACCCCGTGCTCGCGGGCAATCTCGGCCATATTGATGGAGCCCTGCACGTTGGTGATGACGGCCTCGCAGGGGTTCTCCTCCATGAGCGGAACGTGTTTATAGGCAGCGGCATGGAAGATGATGGCGGGCTTGTGCTCAGCCACGATGTCGGCGCAGCGGGCGCGGTTGCGGACATCGGCCACCACGGGGGAGAGGGGCACCTGCGGGTATTTCTCCTCAATCTCCAGTCGGATGAGGTGCATGGGGGTCTCGGCGCAATCGAGCAGTACCATGCGGGCGGGGGCGAACTTGCAGCACTGGCGCACAATCTCACTGCCGATGCTGCCGGCGGCGCCGGTCACGAGGATGACGCGGCCGGTGATTTCGGCGCCGATGCGCTGCTCCTCGATGACGATTTCGGGACGCTCGAGCAGGTCCTCAATCTTAACGGGGGCAATGTTGAGGGGGGCATCGGGCGTCATGCGGTCGACGTTGGGGATGACGTAGAGGGCTACGCCGGAGCTGGTGCACCAGTCGGCTATGCGGTCGCTCTCGCGCTGCAGGGCGGCGTTGGAGGCAAAGATGACGGCGTCGGGCAGGTTGGCGGCGATGTCCTCCTGCAGGGTGTCGAGGTCGTGGCTTCCGTACACGCGCAGTTCGCTGATGGTAAGCTGGGAGGCGTCGGTATCCGGGTCGATGATGGCGGCGGGGAGGTAGGTGCCGCGGTAGGCTTCTTTGATGTAGGTGGCGAGGGAGGCGGCTTTCTCAACGTGGCCGTAGATGAAGACCTTCTTGGAGTGATTGTCGCGGCCCTGGGCGGCGCTGATGATGGTGTAGTAGGTGCCGACCATGGCGATGCGCAGTCCGATGATGAGGGCGCAGGCGATGAAGAAGTAGCTGACGGCGAAGACGATGGGCAGCAGTGAGTGGTGGTCGGTGGCGCCGAATTGGGCGGTGGCCCCGACGGCGCAGGCGATGATGCCGAGGGCGACGATGATGCGGGGCAGGCTACGCAGGCTGGCGTGGCGGATGATGACCTTGTAGAAGCGGAACACCATGAATACGATGGCGCTGTACACGAGGATGGTGGCGGTACCTGCCAGCAGGCAGCCCTGCGGGAGCGGCAGTTCGAGCAATGCCCCGGTGGCCAGTATGGCCAATGCGCCTGCGATGGTGGAGCAGATGAGGTCGAGCGCAAGCACGATGCCGCGGTGCAGGTAGTTGAGCCCCTGCATGCGGGTGCTGAGTTTACGGGCGATCTGTCTGAGCGATTTTTTCATTGACGATTGACGAAGATTATGCGGCGAGGTCCATTTTGGTTATCATGGCGGAACTGTGAGCGTCGGTTCCCCAGGTGGTGTAGAGGCCGGATTTGTGCAGGCGGCGGGCGAGGCGCTGTACCTGTGAGCCGTAAAGGCCGGCGAGCGAGCCGAGGTTCCCCTGGTAGCGCAGGCCGCGGGCGTGGAGGTCGGTAAGGTCGCTCTCGCTGAGCAGGCGCAGGTAGCGCTCGGGGTGGGCCAACAGCGGGCGCAGACCGCAGGCGCGGATGGAATCGATGACATCCAGCCACCCCTCCGGAAGCAGGTACTGCGGCAGCTCAATCAGGATGTAATTTTGGTCGGCAGGCGCAGGATTTACGATTTTCGATTTACGATTTACGAAGAAGGGCGCTTTCCCCTCAGTGTTGCCTTGAGACTCAGCTGCGGTGCCGCCAAGAAGGTTGGCGGGGATGGTGAGGAGGCGGTCGGGGTGCTCGAGGAGGCGGGGGAAGGCTTCGTCGAGCATGTATTCAGCGGCCAAATGCAGCTGAAAAGTTGAAAGTTGAAGGTTGGAAGTTGAAAGTGTAGAGTTCGGCGAGCTGGCGCTCGCGGCTGCTACGAGTTGCTCGAAGACGCTGCGGAGGTTTGCGGGGGTGTTGTCGGGGTAGCGGGCCATGATGTGCGGGGTGCAGATGGCGCCGCGCAGGCCGAGGGCTTGCTGTGCGCGGATGATTTCCAGCGCGGTTTCCATGTCCGGGGCGCCGTCATCCACCCCGGGGAGCAGATGGCAGTGTGCATCTATCCCCGCAGGCAGGAGCTTGCGGAGGGAAATGCGACGCCGGAGGAAGGAAAACATGAAAAGTTGAAAGTTGAATTTTTGATTTTGGAAGTATTGTGCTTGGAATTACTTGTTTCCGTAGCCGTAGCGGTAGTGGCCGTAGGTGTAGCCGTAGTAGTTGTAGCTACTGGCTTTGAAGTCGACGGCGTTGATGACGTAGGCGACGTGGGGCAGTTTGCCCTGATCGGCCATTTTCTGTACTTGCTGCAGGTAGCGCTTGTCGATAAGGCCGGAGCGTACGAGGTAGAGTGTGATGTCGCACTGGGCGGCCAGAATGTCGGTGTCTGCCAGAATGCCGCAGGGCGGTGCGTCCACGATGATGGCATCGTACTCCTTGGCGAGGGTCTTCAGCATTTCACCAAGCAGGGGCTGGGCCAGCAGGGTGATGGGGTGCGGTACGGAGGGGCCGGCGTAGAGGATGTCGGCGCGGCCGTCGTGCTTGCGGGCTGTCTCCTCGTTCTTAGCGGCGGGTACGGCCTGCGGCAGGTTGTGGATGAGCTTGCTGAGCTCGCTCTCGCGGTGCAGTAGGTAGGTGGTCAGGCCGTTGCGGCCCTTGCCACCCAGGTCGCGCGTGAGGGAGCGCTTGCGAAGGTCGGCGTCGATGAGCAGTACCTTGCGGCCGGTCTGGGCGAAGGTGGCGGCCAGGTTGGCGGCGACGAGGGTCTTGCCCTCGTTGGGCATGCTGGAGGTGAACAGGATGATGTGGCCGGAGCCGTCGGGGCGCGGCAGGAAGTTGTCCACATTGTTACGGAGGATGTGCAGACCCTCGGCCATGGTGGAGTGGGGGTCCTGAATGAAGAGCCCCTTGGCGCGGCGCTCGCGGCGGGTGAGCTCGGGCAGCTCGGCCAGTACGGGCAGTGAGCTGTTGGCGGTGACGTCGTGGCGGTTCTTGACCTTATTGTTGAGCATGCCTATGCCGAGGATGAGCAGCAGGCAGGCGGCACCGCCACCGGCTACACCGGCGGCTACGAACACCTGCGTGCGTGGGGCAATGGGGGCATTGGAGCCGTGGGCGGACTCGAGCAGTCGGGCCCCGGGGGTGGCAATGGCGAGGGCTAGGGCGTTCTCCTGCTCCTTGGTGAGCAGCAGCATGTAGAGTTCCTCGCGCACCTTGTGCTCGCGAATGAGGGGGGTGAGCTCGCGCTCCTTGGCGGCGAGTTTCTCCATGCGGGCCTCCATGTCGGCCTTCTTCTGCTCGAGCTGCTTGAGCTCCAAATCAAGATTGGCGCGGTAGTTCTTGAGGGCGCGGCGGGCGGCGGCCAGAGTGGCGGTCATCTGCTCACGGTGTGCTACCACAATGGGGTTGCGGGCACCGGCGCTGCCGGATATGCGCTTGTACTCCAGGCAGGCCTCGTTGTAGGCACCGATGGTGGAGCTGAGCGCGGCATCCACATCGCCGCTTTCCACGGTGATGAGCGCGCCCTTGTTGCCGGCCTCGTCCATGTTGTCTGCCAGAGTGGCGGCAATCTTGATGCGGGTCTGCAGGTTGAAGATGGCGCTGCTGAGCTCGCGGGTGGCCGTGAAGTCAGCCGAGATGGTGGTCTGGGTGTCCTGCACGACATCCACGCCGGACTTGGTATCGGCAATCTGGCGGTCTACGTTTTCGAGCGTGCGGCCGATTTCGGCCAGTCGGTTATGGATGAAGATTTCTGTCTTGCGGGCGGACTCGCTCTTCTCCTCCTTGGACTGCTGGTTATATACTGTAATAAGGGTGTCGAGCACTTCTTCGGCCTTCAGCGGGGAGGAGGATGTGATGTTGAGCTCGAGGAGGGAAGCCTCCTTCTCATCCGGGCGGGTTACGGTAAGGGCATTCAGCAGAGAGCGGGCTTCCTCCAGCTCGGGCTGGTAGTTCACGACCACCTCGCGGCCAATCCAGCTCTCATCGTAGTGAGCTGTGGGGTGCACATCAACCGTGGCGAAGGGGAGCTGAACGGGCTCACCGCAGCGGCCCTCCACCTGTACGGGCATACCCTCGCGGTTCCGGTAGGTGAGGGTGAACTCCGTCTCGCTCTTCATGGTGATGCCGAGACTGCAGTAGGTCTGCGGCAGAATGTTGGTAAAATTGACAAGGATGGGGTTGACGCCGTAAAGGTCAATCAGGCGCAGTTTCCGGCGGGTCCAGTAGCTGGTGTTCAGGCCGAGCTTTTCGACCACGCGCTGCATGAGCGCGGTGGATTTGAGAATGAAACTTTCGTTGGCAAGACTCACGGCACCGGTGTCGACGCCGAGTTCGTTGAGGATTCGGTCGGAGGAGGCTGCCGACTTGTCCTTCATGTCGCGCATCATCACGCTTGCGGACTTTTTGTAGACATAGCTTTGCTTGCCTGCGAAGTAGTAGGCCCCGGTACCACCTGCGATCGCGCAGAGGATGATAAGGAACCAGAACCGGCGCAGTGCGCTGACTACGGCATCCAGAGAAAGGGCGGAGTCCTCCTCTGCGTCTGCGATGTTCAGGTTAGCCGTGGGCTTGTTTGTGAGGTCCTGCATGGTGATGAGTGAGTGAAGGTTGTTCTCGAAGTTTGGTGGTGCGGGCGGGGGCATGCGCAGAGCCGCGCCCGCGGGGCGGCTCTGCGGAGAAAGGGGGGGCTTTAGGAAGCGCAGAGGGCAATGATAGCGAGGGTCACGCCCACGCCGGACAGGCCCCAGCCGTACCACTGAGCAGCATCGGAACGGGTATTGACCTTGCGGTCAGAGGGAGTTACGTAAATCACGTCGTTCTGCTGAATGTAGTAGAAGGGGGAGTTGAAGAGCTCCTTGCTGCGCAGGTCGAGGGTGGCAATCTGGCGGTTGCCGTCTACCTCGCGTACAACCTGAATGGCACGGTTGCCGTCGATGGTAAGGTCACCGGCCTTGGAGATAGCCTCGAGAATGGTGATGCGCTGGCCATCAATGGTGTACACGCCGGGGCTGCTTACCTCACCGATGACGGAGAACTTGAAATTGCGAATCTGCACGTTGACGGAGGCATCGTTCAGGTAGCCGCTGTCGCGCAGGGTGTTGGCAATGTCGGTGGCAAGCTGGGTGCAGGTCTTACCGGCTGCGTGAATGCGGCCGATGATGGGCAGCACGATGTTGCCGTTGGCATCCACCAGATAGCCCTGGCTGTTGTTGGAGCTGGTGGAGCTGCCGGTGGCGCTCATCTCGCTCATGTTGAAGGGAGCGGTCAGCTCAGGCTGCTTGCTGCTCACAGAGATAGCGAGCTGGTCGTCTTTCTGGATGGTGGTCTGATAGGTGTTCTTCAGTGCCTCGGTAGTGGTGCCCTGAACGTCCTGCAGATAGATGGGAACTTCTAAAAAGTCGCGTGTAAACGTATTTCGGAATTTCCAAAGACACCTCGGCGTGGTATAATAAGCGCATGGTACCAAAGCTTGAATTGCCACCGTCTTTGCATATGCCCGATTTGTTGCGATTCCGAAGGA
>JAFURE010000021.1 GCA_017471985.1 Akkermansia sp.
GAGGTGGAGCAACTCGACCGCCATCGTCGCGCCTCGGGCCTCAAACGGTCAGATGATACCACACCACCCTTTCCGGGTAGTGAACAATAAACCTTAACCATGTACAATATGCATCATACACAAACGACACACAACCAATCCGCAACAATGGCACATCACGACGATGCTGATTTTTGTTTGCCCAATTCGGGCAATTCTCCTATCATTTCACGCATGTCCATTCGCACACGTCTACATATCGCCGGTGAGCCCAGTGTGGCTTATGTCGTTCAGGAATATCTGACTTCCTACCGTCCGCCGATGAATATCCTCGTTGGTCGCATGTTCCGCCATATTTATCGGCACCATCCCGAACTACCGAGAACATTCATGCACGAGGTGGTTCAAGACCAACTCACCGAGGAGATTCTGGCCTCCATCAAAATCCCTCGCCAGCGCTTACAGTACTCGCTCCTGCTGGAAGATTTCTTCTGCTACGCTCAGCGCCACGGCTGGGTGGATAAAAGCGAGTAATTCATTATAACATATTTATCGGCATTAATTTATCCCATCCTCTTGCTATAGCAAGGGGATGGGTAACCTTTTTTTGACGAGGGTACATAGCAGCCGGATATTCTTATCTTAGGTAAACACGCAAAATATCAGTTCGGTAACTGGATTTTTGTGGAAATGCGCAGTTCGGTGACTGGATTTTTGAGGCAATGCGGCGATAGTGTTAAAATGCATCAGTCTAATGTTTTCAGCTTGTCTTCGGTTTAAAAATCAGATAAAGTTGCAGGAGGGGCAAGGAGGCTCTGCTTTCCATACAGCTTCACTCAAAACGCAGCCGCCATTAAGCCCGCATGCTGAAATATAAGCTAAAGCCAACATGAACAAACGTTACCGACTATTTTCCATATCTGTTGAGCTGTTAATTGCGAGTCTACTTGCTCTCTTGACAACTATCGGCATGACTGCCGAAGCTAATACTGAGCAGAATATTCTGCATGCTCCAGACTTTAATTATCCTCAGGCAACGCCTGAAGAAGACATGGACATGCAAATAAGATGTTTTAACGGTATCTCCTCCGAAAAAGCAGTAGAGATATTGGATTTGAGCAAATCTCAGAAATATTATAGTATGCAGACTTATTACATCCTGTACACAAAAGGATTTGATGGTTCAAAGAATCATCTGCAACGATTTCTTGCAGAGAAGATAGATAGAGCTGTGTTGATTTTCTTACAGCTCAAAGGGAAAGTTAGTTTTACGACAGAATGGGAAATTACGGCTAATACTTACTTTGGACATCAACTTATCGATATGCCTGAAGAACTTCAAAAATACTGGCAAAATTTATTTCTTCGCGGTATTTGCATTGATATTCCTGATTTAAGGATTGATTCACCTACCAATCCACCACAAAAATGTATTTATTCAGGTTACCCAATTGCAACTCAGGACGAAGATATTCAAGCCCAGATTCGTTGTATCGAAGGCATCAGCAATGAAGAAGCAGAACAACTTGCAGATTTATCGCAATCTAAAACAAGGTACAGTCTTCAAACATATTATCTTCTGAGAATGCAAGGAATTCATAAAGCAGATGAGCAATTGAAATGTTATAATAAAGTGGATTGTGCAATTTTGATCTACCTAAGAATAATCAATATACTACCAAACCGTGGCTCCAGTTATTACGGACAATCATCTGACCAAATGCCAAAAAAATTACTTAATCATTGGAAACATCTCTACAAAAACGGGGTACCTGTACTCTTAATTACTAGTCCTTCGTAAGTTAAAAATGCTTGTATACCCCGGCGGGAGGTTCATTTCCCGCCGGGCGATAAATGAGATTATTTACAAGGTGTAAACGTTTTGTAGATAATTTCAGGCGGACTTATATAAGTAAGTTCATTAGTTTCTGAATTAAAGGAGTATCCACCAAATTCACCCGCTGGATAGACCTTATAACTTAGAACTCCATCATTATTTATGTATTCTATTTCAGTTAGGGTATCAGGTGCTGCTATAATGATATGCGGATTCTTTATATATTGGTATGACTTTTTCCATATAGCATACAAATGATTTGCTAATTCTTGGGCAAAACCATCCTTTAAAGACCCCGTATTGCAAGATATAAGCTTCACGATTTTGTTAAACTTATAACCTGATTCCATCATTTTTGTCGCTAATTCAGAAGCATCCATCAAATTATTATCTGGTCCTGTAATAAAACGAGGACTACCATGCGCGACAATAACAAAATAGGAAGGATCGCTAATATATTTTTCTGCACATTCATATTCGCTAGGAGCATTTTTTCTGGGGGTTTGGGTAAATAATTTATATTAGGCTTTAGCTCTAACATATCCCATTAGTATGATGGGTTAAAGTAAAAATACAAATCCTGATTGTTCATAGGATCGTACGTTATCCATCTCCCCACCATCGCACCGTAATATCTCCAATTATAATACACTAGACAGTACACGGAGTCGTTGAAAAACGGGAAGAAAGGAGTCCCAGACTAATGTTCGGGCGCAGATTAATCTGTCCCAGCCCAGGGCACGGGAGCTCCAATCTTCAGGAACATCGGGCAGCTAACCGCTTGTTCCTTCTCCGATGTGCTCGATTGTACATCGAACACGGCAAATTTACCATAAAAATTCAATAGAGCCCAGTGCAAGCTCGCGCCCTGTCTCGGCGTATCGCAGAGAAGCCGGAAGCTCTGGGTAAAGAGAAAAAATAATCAAAGCCCCGCAGAAGTGCGGGGCGACGGAAAAGCGAGTTACAACCGCATGAGGTTATTTATGACCGGCTCCAGCTCTTTTGGTTCAAGATCCGTGCATTTCTAAGCAAAACTCCTCCGTCACCCCGCAAGTCTGCGGGGTTCATATTTCTTTTTTTTTATCCCTACCACAGGTTCCGTTCGCGTTGCTCACTACACCTGTGGCTACTTCTCTGTCGCCCGCTCCGCGGGCTTAAAATACGCTTCACCGTTGGCTCGCAGCCCAACAAAGAGCAATTTGCTGCACTGCGAGCTTGCGAGCCGAATGTTCAATTTCAAAATCCAAAATTCAAAATCCAACTTTTCAACGCCCTTCGGTCGGGTGAAAAGCGGGCTGAAGCCCGCGGTGAAGAACCGGCTGCGCCCGGTGGTGAAAAATGCGCTGCGCGCATGGTGAAGACCAAGGCTGACGCCTTGGGGATAGGCGGACAAGCTCCCATTTCTCGGGCTGTATGGTGAACCGTAGGTGAGAGGTCCTTACTTTGTCCACTGTTGGAGAGCCTCCAGCATGTCGGGGGTGAGGTTATCATCGCAGAACAGCCCGATACCGGCGGGGGAGGTGCGGCTCATGTTATTGAGCTCGGCAGGCAGGGAGTCGGCGGTGGAGTCGGGCAGGTGCATGCCGGGAGCCAGGGGCAGGCGCTGAGTGGTCTGTTCAGCGGCCTGTCGACTGCATTCTGCCGCCCAGGCGGAATTCTCGTTGTAGAAGGAGTGGTAGACCATGGGGAGAGCGAGGTCGAGCTCAAAGCGGGACCAGTCCTGCCGTACGAGCTGTGCGGCCAGCTGCGGCGTGGGGAATACAGCGCAGGCTGCGCGCAGGTTATGGGAGCGTATACGGCGGCACAGGGCATTGGCCACACGAGCCACGCTTGCCAGACGGAACTCCCGCCACTCGGCATCGGTGTCGGCCGCAGGGGCTATATCGCGCCCGTAGATGGTGCGGAAGTCGGCCCGGCAGCGCTCACAGTAGCAATAGTCGTACTCCGGTAGCTCCTGGCTCATATCCAGCCCGTATTTGTCCCACAGGCCGCGGGGCAGAATGACGTCGGGCAGGCGCAGGTAGTCGAGCTGTATACCGGTGAGCCCGGGGATGGCGGCCACGCGGTCGACCTCCTGCAGCAGGTGCTTAAGTGCTCCCTCGCTGTTGGGGCAGAGGAACTGGTAGTACTCCACAAAGGGCCTGTCAGCCGGGGCATGGCAGGATTTCCCCCGGCGGTTGACGGCGTAGAAGTCGGGGTGTTGCAGGGCGGTGGCATCCTGCGGGCGGTTGAGTGCCCACAGCCAGGCGTAGACCTGCAGTCCCTCGGCTCGTGCAATGGGGGTGAGGTGGCTGAGCTGCTGCACATTGCCACCGATGATGACGGCGTGTATACCGGCGCCGGCCAGACGCTTGAAGTGCTGCTGCCACCAAGCCGTGTCGCCCTCGTGCTTGCCTCCCTGCACCCACAGGTACAGGGGCGGGCGCTCCGTCGTTGCTGCGGATACGCTCAGGTGGCCGTTGCTGTCGATGGTGAGCTGTTGCCCGGTGTGAGCCGTGGTGCTGCGGGCCAGAAAGTGCTGCTCATTCACAAAGAGCGGAGTGACACCCGCCTGCTGCAGTTCCGGTGAAAATCTGCCGTGCTGGGCGCGGTGTGCCAGCTGGGCGTTGTAGTAGGCAAAGAGTTGGCGTTGTGCGGGCTCGGTGGCGGGCAGGGACATGCTTTCATACCCGCTGCCTGACGGGTTGGCACTCAGTTTTACATAGCCCCAGAACTCAGGGTAATGAATGTTAATGATTCCCGTGGGAGCCCACACATGGTTGCTCTCGGGGAGGTGCGTGCCGTCGGGGCCGGTGCATTTGCGGTAGCCGCATGGGGCGGCGCTGTCCGCCTGAACCTGCCAGTTCACGCGCGAGAAGTTCATGCGCATGACGGTACCGGCGGGTGGTGCCTGTGCGCGGCGCGGTTGGTTGGAGTGCCCGGTGATGCTGCTCCAGGGAATAGCCATTTCCACGCTCCAGCCCTCATCGGTATCGCCCGGGTTATTGAGGGTGCCGCGCAGTTGCACGGCGCTCTTCAACCCGGGTATGTTCCAGTCGTGCAGCGCATGGTTGGCACTGCGGTAGGGGGCGGTGAGGAAGAGTTCCCACACGGTGTTGAGGGCATTCACCTCGAGCTCGATGTAGTCGCGCCCATCGCCGTCGGGGTCGATGAATACCTCGAAATCCGGGTCGTGGTAAATGACGGAATCGTGCTCGGCCAGCGTTGCCCACAGGTGGGGCTCCTTCATGTCGGCCAGTATGTACAGGTAGTCGGCATCCCACAGCATGCGTACGGTGGTGCCGGCCTCGACCGCCGCACCCTCGATATCCCGCAGCGGGCTCAGGGGCATGGCTGCCTGCCAGGCCGGTTCATCGGCCCGTCCATCGATGGTGATGGCAGAACCCGCCTGTTGGCACACGTAGGTGGGGGGAACCGGCGGCAGTGCCGCTGCTCCTGCTCCGGTGAGGGAAAGGAAAGCAAGCGCTGTGAGCGCGAGTCGATTCGGCTTGTGGGGCATGTCAGGCACCGAGGTGTTTCTTTACGGCATCTCTCATGGCATCCAGCCCGGTGCGCAGCATTTCGGGAGATGTGGCAAAGTTCAGGCGCACGCATTGCGGGTCGCCGAAGTTGGCGCCGTTGTCGAGGTACACGCCGGCGTTCTCGCGGAAGAATGTGTGCGGGCTCTCCACACCGAGGGCGGAGCAGTCAATCCAGGCCAGGTAGGTGGCCTCCTGATGGCGGGTGCGGAGCATGGGCAGCTCGCGTGCAATGTAGTCGACCACGAACTGACGGTTCGCGCGCAGGGTGCGCAGCAGCTGCTCATGCCACTCCCAGCCCTCGGTATAGGCTGCCAGCGAGGCGGCGTAGGCAAAGACGTTCAGCGTGGGCAGGCTGTGGCCCTGGGTCTTGCGGATAGCGGCGCGCAGTTCGGCGTTCGGCACAGCCATGTAGGTAAAGCAGATGCCCGCAATGTTGAAGGTCTTGCTCGGGGCACTGAGCATGACGGTGCGCTACTGCAGACGCTCTGGCAGGGTGAGGGCGCACACGTGCTGCTTGTCCTCATCGAGCACGAGGTCGCAGTGAATTTCGTCGGAGCAGAGGATGAGGTCGTGGCGCTCGCAGAAGTCGGCCACGCGCTCCATTTCCTCGCGGCTCCAGGCGCGCCCCAGCGGGTTGTGAGGGTTGCACAGCAGGAACAGTTTGGTGTTCGGGCTCACGGCGGCCTCCATGGCCTCCCAGTCGAACTCCCAGCGCTCGCCCGTGTAGGTGAAGGGCACGGAGAGCAGGCTGCAGCGGGCGTCCTCGTGGCAGTGCAGCATGGGCGGGTAGGACGGGGAGCACACCATGACCTCGTGCTGCGGCTCGGGGCAAACGGTGCGGGCTACCAGCGTGAAGGCCGGCACGCAGCCGGGCAGCTCGTGCAGCCACTCCGGCGCGGCATTCGTCACGCCGTGTTTTTTTATCAGGTAGGCCGTGATGGCGGCGCGCAGTTCATCCGTCATGAAAGCGTAGCCATAAAAGCGGTGGTTCAGGCGCGCCTGCAGGGCATCCACCACGCAGGGCGGGCTCTCGATATCCATGTCGGCGATTCCGAATGGCAGGGGGCCCTGAAGGTCCCACTTAATGTTGCCGGTTTCGCGGCGGCAATCGGTGGAGGCAAAACGTATCATAACAGATGGTGATTGATTCTGTCCATACTCTACACCCCGCCCCGGACTTTCGTCAAGCCTAATCTCGCGCGCGTGTGAAAGAAAAGCTCCTTTCCGAAATCTGAAAAATGAGTATTTATTTAAGAAAGTCGTCCGGGTTGGGCGATTTGGTGGCTTAAGCAGCCAGATTAAAATAATAATAAGATATGATATAAAAGAATAAAAATATATGTAGTCGTGTATTAAGAAAACAAAATAAAAAATAGTAAATATATATTCTTAGCGTTCATAAAAGATATATGGAAATAGAGGCGGTCCTGCCTGCGCTGAAAACATCTGCATGGGCATAAACATAGTCCCCCTCCGCTCATGTGGCTGAGCGGAGGGGGCGGAAGAATCAACAGTTGCCGGGCTCTGCTTTACTGCAGCGAGGTACGCATGGAAAGGGTGGTGAGCAGGGCGAGGAAGCGGGAGTAGTCGTGCTCGCGGTCGGCGGAGACGAGGGCGAACCGGTACTCGCCCTGACGGGCGTCCTCGGCGGCGGCGTTGCGCAGGCGCAGCTGAATGACGTCCTCGCTGTCGGTTTGGCGGCCGCGCAGGCGGGCCTCGAGCTCAGCGGAGGGCACGTGAATGTAGACGTCGGCGTAGGCGCGGCGAATGATGGGGTCATCGCAGGCGCGTATGGAGGCTGCGCCCTGTACATCGATGTCCATCACGACATTCTTGCCCTGTTGCAGTAGGTCGATGATGTCGGCCTTCAGCGTGCCGTAGGAGTTGCCGTGCACAGTGGCGTGCTCGAGGAACTCGCCGGCCTGAACTTTGGCGGCAAAGACATCGGGGCTGAGGAAGTGGTAGTCCACGCCGTCCTGCTCGCCGGGGCGGGGTTGGCGGGTGGTGCAGGAGATGGAGTAGGCGGTCAGGCCATCGGCCTCTGCGCGGCGGCAGAGTGTGGTTTTGCCTGAGCCTGAGGGGCCGGAAACGATAAGGAGTGTGCCAAGCATGGGAGAGACGATTTACGATTTACGATTGGGAGTTATTATTCAACGTTCTGGACCTGCTCGCGGATTTTCTCGAGCTCGGTTTTGGCGGTGACGACAAGTTGGGCGAGGGAGGCATCGTTGGCCTTGGAGCCTGTGGTGTTGAGCTCGCGGAAGATTTCCTGGCACAGGAAGTCGAGTGTGCGACCGACGGCTTCGGGCTTGTCGCAGATTTTCTCGAACTGGTCCAGGTGGGAGAGCAGGCGGGTGGTTTCCTCGCTCACATCGCAGCGATCGGCAAAGAGGGCTATTTCCTTGATAATGCGCTCATCGTCTGCCGGGATGGGCAGGCCGCTTTCCTGCAGGCGCTTGAGCAGCTGCTCGCGGTAGTGGGCCGGTACGCCGGCGGCGCGCTCAATGAGCTGCTCGCGGTACTCGCGCAGGGTGCCGATGCGGCGCAGCAGGTCGGCGCGCAGGTTGGCGCCCTCCTGAGCACGCAGGGCCAGGAAGGCCGCGAGGGCCTCGCGCACGGCGGGTTCGGCGGCTGTCCAAGCCATATCGGGGGTGATGTCGGCCTCGGTTTCCTCGCCGATGATGCCGAGGCGCAGCAGGGCGTCGAGCGTGAGTTCCACGCTCTTACCGGTGGCTGTGGCAACTTCGGCGGTGCAGGCTTGCAGGGCGGCGAGTTTGGCTCGATTGACGGCCAGGTTACCGCTGCCGGTGGCGGCTGATTGCAGGGAGATGGTGACGTTCACGCGACCACGTGACACGCAGCCGGCAACGAGGTCTCGCACGCGGGTTTCGAGCTCGGCCCAGGCGCGGGGCAGTGAGATGGCGATTTCTGTCTGTTTGCGGTTTACGCCGCCAATCTCTA
The DNA here is from genome assembly GCA_017471985.1 of Akkermansia sp. Classification (GTDB taxonomy): domain Bacteria; phylum Verrucomicrobiota; class Verrucomicrobiia; order Verrucomicrobiales; family Akkermansiaceae; genus Akkermansia. The sequence continues at coordinate 8,299 of JAFURE010000021.1, forward strand.
CACGGAGGGTGGCGCTGTTGAGGGGCGCGGTGGCGGCCCCGAATCCTGTCATGCTGTTCATAAGGGGGATTTGCCGATGATGTCGAGCAGGCGCGAGTCGAGCGCGAGTGCTTCGTTGACGTTGAAATTGAGGTCGCTGCGCAGGGCATCCACCGCGCGCATGCGGCGCAGCAGGTCGGGTACACTGTGGGCGGCGGCTACGCCCGGCAGTTCCGGGGCAAGCGGTTCAACATCCGGCGCGTGCGATGCCAGCAGCACGGCCTGTCCCAGGCAGAGGGAGAGCAGCTCCAGCATCTGCGAGCGTTCACCCAGGTACTCGCTTTCAATGCGGGCGTTGGTCACGTCCTTCTGCATGGCTTCCCAGTTGCGGATGTCGGTGCCTTCGGATATGGCTTTGGCCTCTGCCTTCAGTGCTGAGGTTATGCGGTCGGTGATTTCCTCGCGGCGTTTGCTGAGCAGGTTCTGGAAGTCGGCTCGCAGTGCGAGGGCAGCGACGTCGTTGCCCAGTCGGGGCAGGGCGGCACGCACGGTCGGCAGAAAAGCCTGCTGGGCATTGGTCAGGCGCACGCCGCGACGCGAGTCGCGCAGGTCGAGCCGCACGCAGCGGGAAAGGATGGTGGGCAGCAGCTTTTGCGGCAGCGCGGTGATGAGGATGATGAGGGTCTGTGGCGGGGGCTCCTCGAGGGTTTTCAGGAAGGCGTTGGCCGCTTCGTCAAGCAGGCGATCGGCTTCGTCGATGATAACGAGCTTGGTTTCGCCCTCTGCGGCACGCAGGGCCAGGAAAGGCTCGACGCTGCGTACGGCATCGATGGAAATGGTGCGGATTTTGGAGCCGGGGCGCAGCACGCGGCAGCTCTGGTGGTGCAGGTTCTCCAGGCTGTCGGCACGGGCACCGTTCAGTTCGGCGGCTAGGGCAAGTGCCAGACGGTGCGTGCCGGCATCTGCCGCGCCGGTGAAGAGCAGGGCGTGCGGTTGGCGCCCGTTGGCCCGGGCGTTCCTCAGCAGATTGTGTGCCTGTTCGTAGGTGAATGCCATGGCTTGTGCGGGGAAATCAGTTCTCGGGGTAGGAACCCAGTACCTTGAACATGGGGGTGGTGTCGTGCACCTGTTTCAGGCAGCTCTTCAGTGGTTCTACCTCTTCGTGCCCCTCGACATCAATGTAGAACAGGTACTCCCAGGCGGTGTCGCGCGTGGGGCGGGAGTCCATGCAGTAGATGTTCACGTTGTGGTCGCGGAAGATGTTGAGCACGTTTACCAGACCACCGGCGGTGTGCGGCACGCTGAAGCAGAGCGTGGTGCGGTCCTTGCCGCAGGGGGCGTTCTTCTGGCGGCCAATTACGGCAAAGCGAGTGGTGTTGTCGGCTTTATCCTGTATGTTGGCGTTCAGGATATCGAGCCCGTAAAGGCTGCCGGCCATTCGGCTGCCGATGGCGGCGGCGCCCTGTTCGGCCTCTGCCGCGGCTCGGCGGGCGGCTTCGGCGGTGGATGATGTGGCCACCTGGGCGGCGTTCGGGTAGTTCTGCAGCAGCCATTCGCGGCACTGGCCCAGAGCCTGCGGATGCGAGTAGACTGTGCGGATTTTGCGTGGGTCTCCATTGCCCATCAGGCAGTTGAGTACCGGTTGGTGAACCTGTGCACAAATGCGCAAGCCCATAGCTCCCAGCAGGTCGAGCGCCTGGGATACCTTGCCGTCGGTGCTGTTCTCGATGGGAACCATGCCGTAATCAATCTCCTTGCGGTCAACAGCGTGGAAGATGTGGTTGAAGCTGGGGAAGGGGACCAGCTCAACACTGTCGCCAAAGCGAGCCTGCGCGGCTTGGTGGCTCCAGGTGCCCTCGGGCCCCAGATAGCCGACTCTCATGCCACCCTCAAGCGCAAAGCTCATGCTCACAATCTGGCGGTAGACACTCTGCAGTCCTTTCTCGGGCAGCACGCCGGCATTGTTGGCCATCAGTTTGGCAAAGAGCTTGCTCTCGCGCTCGGGCACAAAGATGTGGGAGTTGCTCCCTTTCTTGATTTCACCCACTCCGTGTACACACTGCATGCGCTGCTTGAGCAGCTCCACGATTTGGGTGTCGATGCGGTCAATCTCCTGTCTCAGCTCGTCTAAGGTCATAACGTTCCACCATTCTATCACACACACTCCCCGCCTGCAATGCCAAATTCAGACTGCATGCTTTTTCTCTTCGCGCGCGTGAGAACATAGCGGCTATGAGTATATACCTATTAATTTTAATTATCTGATTAAAATACATTATAAAAAATGAAAAAAAGCATAGGAGCCAAAATTCAAAAAACAATATAATAAAAAGTGAAATAAAATTGAATAAAATTAAAAACAAACCTATGCTGAATATATAGTATACTCACGAAGTGCAATTTTTGAATCTGGCTGTTGGAACGAACGACAAATGTGTGCGCCCATTTTTTGAATTGAAAAAAAGTTAATTCCGTATATTCCTTAGGAATTGAGGGTATTGGCGGAAAATGAAAACTCCGGCACTCCGATTGGTGGGGAGAGGGAGAACAGGGGTGAGTATTTAGGAAAAATTGATAATTATATACCCATGATAAAACCAGGAATATCTTGGCGATATTTAACTTTGCCTTATCATTGGTGCGCTGGGAGGCGATTCTCGCAAGGGGGATTTTTGGGTCAAAAATGGAGAAAAACTGGGCGTTTTGCCCTGAAAAACACAAAAATGCACGATTTTTGACGATTTTTACCTGGTAAAGTCACTGTTACGTGTCTGTTGTTCAACTTGAGTGCTCGTCGGATTTGAGCTTGGGGCTGGTTAAGGTGGGCGGTGCAAGAATGAAAAATTATAGAAATTTGGCTAAAAACGACCTTAAAAGGCGTAGAAATGCACAATAATAATAAAACAAACTTTAATATAAGGAAAGGTTAATTAAAGGAAAATAGAATGTAAATCATTTATGGAGAGAGATTAGTGGGGGATTTAGGAGCGCGTTGTCAAATTCCATGAGGGGAGGTAGTGAAAAGCGGCTGAAAAGAGCTTGAAAAAAAAAGGTCGTTTTTTCATTTACAGGGCGGGGAAAGTGTTGTATGATGAATATAACAGAAAATGATGCATATGAAACGTAAATGGATGAGTATGATTATCGGCGCTGCTGCGCTGCTACTGAGTGCCTGCGGGGTGCAGATTCAGATGACGACTCTTAAGCCTGCTGAGATTGATTTAGGTCGCGGGGCTCCGTTGACCGTGCAGGATTGTTCACACAATCGGGAGGGGGCGCGGCTTGCTCAGGCCTTCCGTCGTCAGATTGCGAACGATGGGTTCTATGCCGAGTATGCCGGTAGCACTCAACTTGAGTTGCACAATGTGTACGTGGAGAACATGCCGCCGCGAGGTCACCACCCCCGCCATGAAGAGCGTGGAAAGAAGTCGAAGAAGGAGCATCGGCCCACCCCCAGACTACATGGCGTGGTAGTGGTCATGAATGGTGGTCGTCAGATTTATCGCAGAGATTACACGCAGAGTGTATACACGGATATTGATGGTCGCCCGGATATGACCGATGCTTGTGAGGAGTTTGCTGAAGAAATCATGGGCGACTTGACTCCACGCAAAAAGGTCTATTACGAGTACATTGAGCCGGATGAGACAAACCCTGCTTTGGAGCAGGCGGCGAAGGCTTGCTCCGTCGGCAACTGGAGTATAGGCAAGGAGCTGGTCGATAATGCGCTTCACCAGAATCCCAATTGTGCGGAGGCCTACTATCTGCTCGGACTGATTGCTCGCAATGACCGCGACTTCCATACTTCCGACAATTATTTCTACCGAGCCAATGCCCTCAACCCGCAGAGTAAATATACCTCAGCGTTGAAGGATAATGCTCGTATGCAGCAGGATGAAGCTCGTGCCGGATGGCAGATGGGTAACTGATTTTCCCATTCCGTTTTAACTCGATGAGCTGCTTCCCCTCCCGGGCAGGCAGCTCATTTTTATTCCGAACTTTATTCCGAACTTTATTCCGAACTTTGTTCCGGTGAACAAATTTTCCAGACGCCGTTTCGCCTCGCTCCCATGCGCTGAATGATTCCTTTTTTCTTCATTTCACTGAGGTATTTTTCAATCTGTCGGGGAGTGATTCCTCGTTTATCTGCAATCTCTTTGGCGGAGATGGAGGGAACGTCTCGGAGGCAGGAGAGTATGAACCGTTCAGTTTCGTTAAAGGTCGAGAATGGTGAGGTATTAATGGTTTGCTTGAGGGTGTTGTATATTTCCTCGAGCATGAAGTCGATGAAGGGAGAGCAGTCGGTGAGGGCGCTGCTTTTCTGAATAGCTTGGTAGTACTGTTCCTGTGCAGCGAATACCATATTCTCAATGGGAAGATGCGGAAAGCAGGGGTGTAATTTCCCCAGAATCAGGGATTGCCATAATCTGCCAATGCGTCCGTTGCCATCGCTGAATGGGTGAATGAATTCAAACTCGTAGTGAAAGACGCAGCTGCGGATCAGCAGGTGATCTTCTGCCTGTTGCAACCAGTTGAATAATTGGTGCATGAGTGTAGGAACCAGGTGCGGTGGAGGTGCCATGTGAATGAGTTTGTCACCAGCGAAAACACCAACGCCGCCTCTGCGAAAGTGCCCCGGCTCATCGCACAGCCCTTGCATCATGCAGCTGTGAGCATGGAGCATATCCTCCATACGGAAGGGATTCCACTCCTGACTCTCCTCGTAGGTGCGAATGGCGTTCTGCACTTCCTGAAGTTGTTGGCGCGGAGCAATGACGGATTTGCCGTCCAGTATGGTGCGTACGTCATCTTCGCTGAGCTCATTGCCCTCAATAGCCAGAGAGCTGCGGATGGTTTTGATTCTGTTAGCTTTGCGTAACATGGCACCATCTGCTTTTTCCATGCGTATGGCACAGCGCTCGACGAGGGCAGAAATCTCTGCTACCAGTCGAATGGCTTTGGCACTTACACTGAAAGGTGGTGTATAATCACTCATTTCCGGCTTTATTGTATCGCAATTTGTGGTGAATGCGAGCATAAAGCTGTTGTGCGGAATAACTTTCTCATGTTTGTGTTATAGTTGCTCGTGTCATAACGCGCGCGAGGCTTGCTTTTTTTCGGAATCAGTGTAAAATACAGTTTCCTTAATCAACAACACATAACCAGCCATGAGCGACAAAGTATTATTCTTCGACACCACGCTTCGCGATGGTGAACAGTGTCCCGGAGCTTCTATGAATCTCCGTCAGAAACTGGAGGTAGCACGTCAGCTCGAGAAGCTAGGAGTGGATGTGATTGAGGCCGGTTTCCCCTGCATATCCGACGGCGACTTTGAATCCGTGCACACGATTGCCCGCACGGTGAAGAAGTGTCGCATAGCCGGTCTGGCCCGTTGTGTGGAGAACGATATTCGCCAGGCTGCTGCCGCCGTGGCCCCCGCCGGGGACCGCGCCCGCATTCACGTATTCCTGGCCACGAGCCCGCTGCACCGTGAGTTTAAGCTGAAGAAGAGCAAGGAGGAAATTCTGGAGATGGCCGTGGCCGGCGTGAAACTCGCCAAGAGCCTGGTCAATGACGTGGAGTTCTCGGCCGAGGACGCCAGCCGCACCGAGCACGACTATCTGGCTCAGGTGGTGGAGGCCGTCATTGAGGCCGGCGCTACTACCGTGAACATTCCCGACACGGTGGGCTTTACCACTCCCTCTGAGTACTACACCATCATTAAGTACCTGAAGGACAATGTAAAGAATATCGACAATGCTATCATTTCCGTGCACTGCCACAACGACATCGGCATGGCCGTGGCCAACTCTCTGGCCGCAGTACAGGCCGGTGCCCGTCAGGTGGAGGGTACCATCAACGGCATCGGTGAGCGAGCCGGTAACACCGCTATTGAGGAGGTGGCCATGGCGCTTACCACACGTCCCGAACCCTTTGGATTCGAGGCCGGCAGCAAGCCGCACAACCTCAACACTCGTGAGATTGTGAAGACCAGCCGCGTGGTGTCCCGCATGAGCGGTATGCTCGTGCAGCGCTCCAAGGCCATCGTGGGTGAGAACGCCTTTGCTCACAGCTCCGGCATTCACCAGCACGGTATTCTTGCTAAGCGCGAGACGTACGAAATCATTGACCCTGTGGAGGTTGGATGGGGCGAGACGGAGCTTCCGCTCACCAAGCACTCGGGGCGTGCCGCTGTGAAAGCCCGCTTGGAGAAGCTGGGTCACACCCTTTCCAACGACGAGCTGACCGCCGTCTTTGAGCGCTTTAAGAAAGTGGGCGACAGCAAGAAATTCGTGTACGATGATGACCTTTCCTCACTGGTTGACGACTCCCTCGACACCAGCAACGGCGTGTGGAAAATGTCTCACATTCAGTTCATTGGTGGCGATTCTGCCCGTCCTACGGCGACTGTCACACTGGTGAAGGACGACGAGGAGTACACCGATTGTGCCATCGGTAACGGCCCGGTGAATGCCTGCTTCAAGGCCATCGACCGCATTACCCAGACCCATGGCGAGCTGGTGGACTACAACGTGCGTGCCACCTCCTCCGGTCAGGATGCTCTGGGTGAAGTAAGCGTGAAGGTTCAGTTCGGTGATTGTGAGTGCAGCAAGCCCATATCGGGTAAGGGTGCCGCTACAGACGTGATTGAGGCCTCTGCCCGCGCCTACCTGAATGCAGTGAACCGCAACCTCACCTTCAACGCGCTGGGTATCAGCGGTAACTGATGCTGCCTGTCAAAATCATCGTAGGCCTGGGGAATCCCGGGCGCGAGTACGCCGAAACCCGCCACAACGTGGGGTTCATGGTGCTGGATTTGCTGGCTCGCCATTTCGGTGCCGAGTGGAAAACCGACAAAGCCCGCAAGGCCGAGCTGGCAGCCGGTCCCGGTGTGCTGCTGGTTAAGCCGCAGACGTATATGAACGCCTCGGGTGAGAGCGTGGGTCCCCTCATGCGCTACTACAAGTGGGAGCCTGAGCAGGTTTTTGTGGTGTACGATGATATTTCATTCCCTGTCGGGGCCATGCGGCTGCGCGCCGGTGGCTCCGCCGGGGGGCACAATGGCATGAAGAGCCTGATTGCCCACCTGGGAACAGAGAAATTCCCCCGTCTGCGCGTGGGGATTTCTGCCCCCGGCTGCAAGCAGATGGTCAGCCATGTGCTCGGTAAGTTTGCCCCCGATGAGCGCCCCCTGTTGCAGGATGCTCTCGCCCGCGCCGCTGCTGCCACCCTCATGACCCTTTCCCATGGTTTTGATGCCGCTGCGAATCAGTACAATATCAAAAAGGAAAAGAAAAAGAAAGAAAAGCCCGCACCGACAGAGCCCACCGAACCCGCCGAGCAGGCTTCTTCGGCAGAGGCAACAGAGTAATTGCCCCCGAGGTGCACCCCGCCCGAGTTTTGTTGAGACGGCTCAGAGCTCGCGGAAGAACTCTTCAACCGGTATCATGGGGACGTCTGTCGGCACATTGCCCAGGTCTGTGACGGTAGCGGTCTTGAAATTGAAGTAATGGAGTGCGCCGCTCTGCTGGCGCAGATAGAGCTCGGTGGGGTATTGTTTCCAACCGGCCGTGCCACCCTGAAAGCCGATGGTACTGTACCAGGGCTGCCCGCTTTCGCACAGGTCGCCGGCCGGAGTTACCCCTACACTGTAAAAGCGAGTGGTGTCAATCTCATAGGTTTCCATATACCAGTGGCGGTCGGCATCCCGATAGAGTGTTTTAGTGCCGAAGGCGGAATCGAGCATCCCGAGGAAAACCGCTGCCAGGAACAGACAGACGGTGCCGCAACAACACAGCGCGCAGCCCGGAGCACAGCTGTTCCCCTGCCCGGATTTGCGATTCCTGTACATATAATATGCGATGAAAATCACCATCGCCACCACCAGCAACGGCATGATACAGGGTTGTAGGTAAAACCACATAACTTGTTTATGATAATAGGAAAACGATGGATGTCAAGTGAAATTCACCCCACGAGATAACGGCTGCCGGTTTGCCTCACTTTGCCCGGCAGGCCTCTGCGGCGGCGCGATAGCGGCAGATATCGGCCTGAGTGGGTATCTTGCCGTAGGGGGAGGCGGTTGAGATTCCCTCTGCCACGAGATACTCGTAGCAGAAAGCCGCCGTTGCCCATTGACCTGACTTTTCGTAATGCCGGGCGAGCTCGGGGGTAATGCCGACACTGCGCCCGCCACTGAGCAGGAGTTCCGCTTTCATGATATCCTCGACCTGCTCGCCTTCGCGCGCCAGAGCATCTCGCCAGGCATCGTACACGCGGTGATCTACATGACGGTAGAACATGGCAAGGATGAGCGCATCTTTCCGCAGGCGCGCCTGCTCAGCGGGGTCGGCAGAGAGCAGCGCACAGGCCAGACGGAAAGCCGGGGTCGTATCGGTAGCGGCATCCTGCGCCATGATGGCAAGCACCTGTTGTGCAGCAGGGCGGTTGTTGGCACTGAGATAGTAGCGTATGAGTAACAGGCCGTTACCGGCATAGCTGCCACAGAGGGCAGCCGGCGGCAACTCGGTACAGGCAGGCAACAATTCTGCATAGCCGTGCCGCAGCAGCAGCTCTGCCGTGTCGGCCAATACGGAGCCATCGGGGTGTTTTGCGGCCACGGCCAGCAGCTCGGTCGCGGCCGCCCGACCTTGCTCCGCTGTAACCGGAAGGGCTCCGGTTACTTTTGCCACAAGCTGCAAACGCTCAGCCAGTTCGTCCTCATGAGCGTATGCCGCCAGGCTCATCTCACTGCGCATGCCCATGGCCTCGCCATAGGTAGCCAGCGGTTCTCGCTCCCCTTCATAGTAAGCGAAAAGTGTGAGCAGAGCCTGCGGGGAGAATCCGCGCAGCTCGCGCTGGCAGATGACCAGCGGCCAGAGGTTACTGCGGTTGAGCACACGAGCCAGCTGAGCGCAGGCCCGCTCCAACTCAGGGCGGTGCCCATGTTTTTCGAGCAGGGCAAGCTGTAGGGTCAGGCGGTGCAACAACTGCGGAGCGCGGCACAGAGCATCGTTCACGATAGGCTTATTGGAGCAGGTCATCTCCCGAATCTCGAAGTTCTGCTGCTCCGGATTGAAATCCACCGTCAGGCCGTCGGCCTCGCAATACAGCGCAATACGCGCAAACACCGGGAACACGAAATCTCGGTACACCGGGCGCACACGGTCGCACTCCCGCAGCATATCGGCCAGCACCACTCCGGCTGCTCCATGGGTATCGCGCAGGGCTGTGAGCAGTTTCTCCAGCGCGGCCAGGTCAGCACCGAATGCCGCCTGCACGGTAGCGGCTCCGTTATCTGCCAATCCCAGCAAGTCGGGACTCCACATGGGAAGGGTGACGGCGGAGGCATCCGGCCAGTCGGGGTGCACGCCATCGGGCGTCACCTTCACCGGCACCCAGGCAGACTGATTTCCGCCCAGTGCCAACACACAGCGCGGAGCCAGCGGGCGCAGCTCCCGGGGCAGGGTAGAGTTCTGTTCTTTCACCACCCGTGCCGCTGCGGCCGGACTCTCGAAATCCCGCACGGCGAGGGCGGTCAGGCAGCTCTGCGGCACTTCCTGTCCCAAGGTGCGGTAGTAAGTTATCCCTTTGTAACTCAGGTAGTCCGGCAAAGCGGCGGAATCCCGCCGCAACAGCTCGTAGCCGGGCAGGTTCAGCTTGCGGGCCAGCAATACCGCCCCCTCAGTATGCTGCCAGAGCAGATTGTGGAGCAAGTGAAGGTGCCACTGCTGCGAACGGTCTACGCGCAGAGCTGCCTGCCCGTTGAGCGCTCGCTCCGCATGCAGCAAGGGGGTGAGGTACGGATAGCGGGCATGGAGCAGAACCTCCTGCTGCGTGCTCAGACACACCGGCTTGCCGCCCCTGAACCCGCGCATGATAAATTGCAGCTGCCGAGCCTGCACCAGCGGGTTGTCCACAATTCCATACCAGCTCTCGAGCAGGTGCGCCAGAATCCCCAGCTCATCTTCCGTGAGTTGCTCATCTTCCGCAATGATTCGCAGTATACGCTGCAGCTGCAATTCATATTCACGTTTGGCGGTGAGAGAGTCGCGCATAGCCAGCAGGAACTCCGGGCGCTGATTCGCCGTGAGAGCCGCCCCGACATTCATGGTCGCCACCAAGTGCTTGTACCACACGGCAAGGGATATAACCTCTTCACCCCCTTCGGGTATGCTGTCGCGGTCTTCCGGCAGCATCACATCTGCGTATGGTAGCGCCGGATCGCAGAAAGCCAGAAAGGCAGCATCATCTTTCGGGTTGTACAGCAAGTGGTTCCCGCGCCGCTGAATCTCTGCCTGAGTGGCGTAGTATTTGCGGTTCAGAGCAGCATCGGGTGTGCGGTAGTAGTCTGCAAAATTGACCTCAGCCGGGCAGGTCGGGTTCAGCACCTCCGCACCGGAGGAAAGCGCAAGACTGAAAAGTAAAAATAACGATTTTTTCATATAAGAAGGGCAACGGGATAGGGTTAATTCCTGTAGCGAAGACCCGGTCCGAAGGTGATTTCTGCCGGGCTGAGTTTCTGTAACTCTGCCGGGGTGTATTGAAAGCCGTAGGTGGATTCCCCGGGCGGCACGAGAGCATTCTGCGGCTGAACGAAAAGTCGCCCGATGACCTGCTGAGAACAGAGATTGGTGTCATAGGACGTTTCGTCACTGAAGTTGCGTGTGGTGGGGAGATTGTGGTGACGATAAAGCTGAGTAAGGTCGCTCAGACACTGCTCGGGCAACTTTCCCTGTGAATCTCGATAGCAGATGAGGAACACATGCCGCTGTGCCCAGACGGCGGCCGCGCCGGGGTGCTCGCTCAGGTAGCGCCGCAAGGCTTTGTCTGCCTCGCAGCCTCGCGGTCCCAGGGTGATGTGCACAATACTGACATCTCGCAGAGCCGCACAGGCCAGAGCCTCGGGCAAATCAGCCGCAATCGGCAGAGCCGCAGGCTCCGTGGGCGAGGGGTGGTCTTCCATGTGTGCCAGCAGCAACTTCAGCGAATCTTCGTGCAGCACACGCACATCGTTGGTCAGCTTGCCGGTGCGGCGCGCCATCTGCCTATCCTGCTCGCTCATGGATTCTGCGGCGCAGATGAAGGTGTGCACGGTGCCATCCTGCTCAGCCAGGCTCACCAGCAAGCGCTTGCGGTCCGGTGTAGCCCGGGGACCACTGCTGCTCATCTGCACCCCGGCGGCATAGCTCACGCTGAGCACCCTGGCTTTCAGTTCACCATGGGTATAGGTGCGGATGGTTGTAAACTCATTCTCGCGCAACCAGGTGCGCACGGCATCCAAATCTGCAACGCTCAGCACCCTTACCGGCAAGGTAAGCCTGCGACCGGTGGGAGTGCGCAGGGTCACGCGCGCCCTCTTTCCCCACTCCCCCTGCATGCTAACCAGAGCAGCCCGCAGCGGCGGCTCACCGGCAATGTGCCACTGCCGCATGGGTGAGGGGGTGATATGCTCCGCTGCACAGAGTTTGAGTGGGGTACTGCCGAACTCTTCCGGCCGGGCATAAGAAGCTGCTTCTGCAGCACAAAGTGAACAGGCACATACGATGAGAGAAAGAACACCTTTCATGATTTTTTCGGGTTGAGTTGGTTCAGAAATTCCGGGGAAATCAGGACTGTGATGAAATTGTCACCCTCTTCGAGCATCAACTTACGCAAATCGGCCTGTTGGTAAAATCCGCTCATGGCGAAAGTCTCCAGCTGTCGGCGATGCTGTACCGTTAATTGGCTCAGGCGCATGGCTGCGACAGGGTGTTGTTGAACAGCCGCCATCCCGGGGCGTGTAGCGCGTACCGCCCGGCAGAACTCGGCAACTTGAGCGGGTGTAGGGAGCCGGTGATTCTCCCGCGCCCGGTGCATGTCGCTGAGCAAGCGCAGCGCGGCCTCGACCTCGCGCAGCGTGGCGGCATCTGCATCGCTCAGCGGGGCGTCGAGTTCTGCCGGTGTGTCATTCTGCCGTGTATTGTGCAGCGCGCACCACAAACGGGTGGAACCATGGCACCCCGCCGCCAGTTCACGCTGCACCGCCCGCGTGAACTGCTCGCCCGGTATCAGTAAGAGCACACGGCGCACTTCCGGCTCTGTATCAATCAGTTCTCCCATACTTGTACCTGTGGCATCCTGGGCATCGCAGGCGGCGAGTAACTTTCCCTTAGCCGCGTGCACCGCCAGCACGGTCTCGGCGGCAGCATCTGCCTGCTCACGCCCCTCAACCGACTGCAGGGCACTCAGTGCCTGCTCAAGCACTGCTGCAAATTGCTCAGCGGCAGAGCAAAGTTGCCTTACCTCTGCTGTCTGCCCGGCATACACCACACTGCAGGCAACTGCCCCCAACATTCCCCAGGTGAATAGTGTCTTCATACAACTCGCTTTTTTCGTTTCTATACAGATAGACGCCCGTCGGAGGAACTTTTATGAAGTATCATCGCACATTTTTTAAGATTTTTGTGCCCACGAAAATCACACTTCGTTCTTTCACTGCCACACTTGCGGCTTGCCATGAGGGGCGGGCAGGGGTAAAATAACAGCATGAGTACGAAAGTGAGCAATGAGCAGCTGGAAATGGTGCGCCGCTGGGCAAGCTATGGCGTAGATCTCAACGGTATACAGAAGAATCTCGCCGCTGAATGCGGGGTTCACCTCACCTACATGGAGGTGCGTTTTCTGCTGCTCGACCACAACATCGAGATTGCTCGCCCGCAGGAAAAGCCGGCTCCTGAGCCTGCCGCTGCTCCTGCTCCCGCACCGGCTCCGGCACCCGCACCGGCTCCGGCACCCGCTCCGACCCCGGCTGCTCCCACAGCAGCAGTGAAGCCCACCGTCACACTCGATGACCTGCAGCTGCCCGGCACCCTGTTGTCAGGCAAGTGCTCGTTCCCCAGCGGAACTCAGGGTTCCTGGCAGATTGACCAGATGGGGCGTTTCGGTTGGAGCCAGTTGAGCGGTACTCCCACTCCCGTTGAGTTGCAGGCATTTGAGCTTGAACTACGGGCGATTCTCAGTCGAATGAGTTAAACAATACAAAACTATGAAAAAAATCACTAACTACCTTACTGTAAGTGCCCTGATGTTCTGCGCTTCGATAGCGCAGGCCTTGGAGCCATCGCAACATCCATCGTTGTGCATGCCTAAGCCCGACAACGAAGTGAACCGCCGCATGGCTGCGGCAGAAAACTTTCCGAATACCGGTTGGTTTGATGGCAAATACTGGGATATATGGGGCAGCAGTAAGCCCGTACCCGCCGAGCAGCCGGAGCTTATCTGGTATGCGCTTTGCGATACTGCGCCCCTTGGTGTTGAAGATAAATGGTTAGGCCGCGTGACTGACTGGACTACGGATGCCGAGGGGAACGTCCTCATCTTTTTTGTAGACCCTGTAGGCAACTGGAACAGCGGCTATTATGTGGTTTATCGTCGCAATGCTCAGAACATGTTTGAGTATGTGGGGCGTGTCTTTACCGGTTCGCACATCGGTTGGTGGGATATGAAGGGTATTGAGTTGCATGTAGACGGTTTTTCTCTCACATACCTCAATAACTCAGACTTGCCCACCGTGCAACATAAGTTCCTGTACGACAAACTCGAGGATTTTGTAATCCCGAGACACGATGAACAGATAGCCACCGGCCCCCTGAATGATAACGGGCAGTCAATCATACTCTGCCGGGCTGCCGGTGAGCCCAAGCGGTGGTTGTTCCGCATGCAGGAATCGATGGCACGCCCCTATTCCACCAAACTGTTGCGACAGGAGGATGGCAGTATTCATTACCTGTCTGAGCCGGTTCGCATGAAAGGAGATAATCCTCCCTACTGTTTTCGCTGGCTCGATGCCAACACATTCACATCATACGCCGAGGATGGTTCGCGGTATACCTGGCGACTGCTGCCCGGTTACCGGATTGAGCTGACAGAGACCGGTGACAGCGAAAGTCTGCTGCGCGAGGAGCGCGAAGCCGCAAGACGCGGTACCTATGCCATTGAATTCAGCGTGCCCAATTCGAAAGGGCAGGTGATTGCTCTGCATTTCCCGAACAGTTTCGAAAACCGCTATATGTTTAAGTTGATGCAGGATGGCGAGGATGATGGTGCCTACCTGCTGGCAGATGACGGCAGTATCTACGAACTCCCCGAGCGCGTGAAACTCAGCTGTACTAAGCACCTTAAGCAGGAGCAGTTTGAGCAGTTGTACTATGGCAAGCCCGAGCGCCTGCACCTCTACCCCCTTCGTTTCCGTTGGGTGAATGACACCACCTTCCGCACTCATTCCGAATCGGGAACCGTCTATACCTGGGAAATCGGACCGGATTTGAAGGTGAAATGTACTGTGGAGTGAGAGCTTGTCTTTCATTCCGGGATATCTGAAATTGACCGACCCACTACCGTGCAAGGCTAGTGGGTCGGCGACTTAGGTTGCCGGGGGACGGAGCTTTGCATAGCCTCTTTATGTCTCCCCGCTCCTATGCCTTCTACTATGAGTATAAACTACAGTCGTGCGAATTGCAGATGCATCCAGTCATAGCCACGGGAGCGCCCAAGTGAGGTAGCACCGTGGCTTTCCCATATCTGCCACCAGCGCTCGCAGTCAGGGTGACTGAGGGTGGCTCTGGGCGCGCGTGTGGCATAGGAATTGGTAGCCGGGGCAAAGTCGAGGGCGATTCCCCATGCGTGCATGGAGAGTGCGCTGCTGCCGGTACTGCTGCGGTAGTTGTAGGAACCGCCGTAAATATCGAGCCCCAGACGTCGTATTTCCGCCTGCCCATAGTGAGCGAGCACCTCACTGAGAGCCGCCTTCACATGCAGAGCAATCAGGCGGTGCACACGTATGGTGCGCACTTGCTCACCCTCGAAATACAGGGGATAGGGTGGCACCAGTGCGGTGAGTTCATGCTCGCAGCCGGGTGCGCCGAACATGCTTTTGCCGCTGCGTACCTCGGCCTGTGTGGGCCAGGTGGGACTACTGTTCTGTGGTAGGCCGAGTGCCTGTTTCAGGGCTCGAACGGTTTGCGGCCCGACAATGCCATCGGGTGTCACGCCGATTTTCTTCTGAATGCACGCGATATCATTTTTCATGGGATGTCGGGGCAGGGGTGGCGTGTTCGATATGGGCGAGCCTTGCATCCATACTACGCAGTACATCGACGGTATGGGCGGCAGTTGTGGCCTGGGTACAGGCAAGCTGACGGAAATCGTTGTACACGAAGCACATCAGGCAGAACCCGCCGAAGGTGACAATCTCACGCGTGTAATCGCGGAGCAAGCTTAAGTAATCTCTGAATGGTTTGCACATGCCATTCTTATAAAGCAGGAAGCCCCGTCTGCGCAATGCAGAAACGGGGCTTCACCGTGAGTGTCAACCTCTTCAGGCTTGCAGGCCAGAGGGTTGGAGCTTTATCAGAGGATATTGGCCGGAGCTGTGGACGGGGCCTCAGGTGCTGCGGGGGCCGGGGCCGGAGCAGGGGCTGTGGGAGCCGGAGCAGCAGCAGGAGTGGGAGCAGCAGGAGCGCCGGGGGCTGCGGGAGCTGCTGCCTTGGGATCGGGGGAGGCGTAGTACACCTCGCCGTCCAGACTGGCGCGGTAGCGACCGCCGGGCAGGATGGTAATGCCGATGGTCTTGCCGGTATAATTGACGGGCGGAGTTACCTTGTAGCGGCGCAGCTCAGGGGCATCGGGCTTGTCGGGGTCACGAATCACCACCGTCAGCTGGCCCTGAATGGGACGAGCCTCGGAGGGCGGGGTACTCAGGTTGGCACCGGCGAACATATAGCCCACGGGGAATACGTTGTCGGAATCGTCGAATACCTCCACGAACAGGCGGCCTGTAGTGCCGTTAATCATCTGCACGGCATAATTGGCGGTAGAACCGGTTACCGGCTGCGGCTGAACCGGGCCCTGCGGGGCTGTCGGCTGAGCGGCATCGGGACTTACACCCGTGACAGAGCCCATACCGGCGGGCTGGGGCTGAGCCGGTGTGGGATAGGCCGGAGCAACGGGAGCAGCGGGCTGTACAGCTACCAGCTGACCGGTCATGGGGTCAGTGGTGTACAGGGGCTGTGCGGGCTGCTGTACAAGGACGGGCTGGCCGGTCACGGGGTCAGTAGTATAAACCGGCTGAGGGGTAACGGCAGGCTGCTGTACGAGCACGGGCTGACCGGTCACAGGGTCAGTCGTATAGACAGGTTGTGCGGGCTGTACAGGCTGCTGGGGCAGATAGGCCTGCGGACTATATGTCTGCGGTGTGGTCGGCTGAGCATAACCGGCGGCTGTGGCTACCTGATTGGCAGCTGTCTGGACATAGGGGGTAGCCGCCTGGGTCTGCGGCTGCGTGGCCGGCTTTTGGTTCAGGGCCGGGAACTTCATCGGAGCGCAGGCGGAAAGAAGGAGAGCGCCGCCTGCAGCGAGTATGTAGGAGCTCTTCATGCGCCCAGCTTACCACATACTGTGTCATAATGCAAGTGTTTAATGCATTAAATTATAAAAAAATGATAAATATTTGCATCTATGGCGGATATTTTGCTTGTCAAGCGGCGATATATCGTGTAGAATGTCGCGCCGGTTCGTTGGCTGGTGAAGTCGACGCAACGGTAGGAAATAATCCGTACATCACGTCATTTAAGTTATGAAAGAACTCAAAGGTGCATGCATTATCGGCCAGTCCGGCGGCCCCACCGCTGTGATTAACGCCAGCGTACTCGGCGCTGTGCAGATGGCTCTCAACTCTCCCCAGATCACCCGCGTTCTGGGTGCCGCCCACGGTATTACGGGCGTGCTTAACGAACAGCTTTACGACATGGGTATGGAGGACCCCGCTGAGCTTGAGCTGCTCAAGTTCACTCCCTCTTCTGCCCTTGGTACCTGCCGCTACAAGATGAAGGACCCCGATGTGGATCCCACCGATTACGAGAAGATTCTCGAGACCTTCAAGAAGTTCGACGTGCGCTACTTCTTCTACAACGGTGGTAACGACTCCATGGACACCTGCAACAAGATTTCCAAGTTCATGCAGAAGTCCGGTTACGAGTGCCGCGTGATGGGTATCCCCAAGACCATCGACAACGACCTTTTCGGTACTGACCACTGCCCCGGTTTCGCCTCTGCCGCCAAGTACATCGCCACTTCCTGCATGGAGGTGCAGCACGATGCCTCCTGCTACGACACAGGCATGATCACCATTATCGAGGTGATGGGCCGCCACGCCGGTTGGCTTACCGCCGCCAGCGCTCTGGCAAACTACGCCGGTGCCGGTCCCGACCTCATCTACCTTCCCGAGGTTGACTTCGATATGGAGTCCTTCCTCAACGACGTAGAGAAGCGCTACAACGCCACCGGTAAGTGTATGGTAGTGGTTTCTGAGGGTATTCACGACGCCTACGGTCAGTTCATCTCTCAGGCCAAGACCAACAGCAACGACGGCTTCGGTCACGCTCAGCTGGGCGGCCTGGCCAACAAGCTGGCTGAGATTGTGCGTGAGCGTGTTCCCTCTGCCAAGGTGCGTGCCATCGAGCCCTCCCTGCTGCAGCGCTGCGCTACTCACCTCGCCTCCACCACCGACGCTCAGGAGGCTTACCTCGCCGGTAAGACCGCTGTGCAGGCTGCTGTGAACGGCGACACCGACAAGATGGTTGCCTTCGAGCGTAACGACCTGTACGGTCAGTACGTGTGCAACACCAAGCTCCTGCCCCTGGAGAGCGTTGCTAACTTCGAGCGCAAGGTTCCCCGCGAGTGGATTAACGCCGCCGGTAACGGTATCGAGCGCGCCTTCATCGACTACGCTCTGCCCCTCATTCAGGGCGAGACCGGCATGAAGACCGTTCAGGCTCTGCCCCGCTTCGCCCGCCTGCGCAAGGTGCTGGCTAAGCCGAATTGCTAAGCTCAGTTCAATATTACAAAAAATCCCGCATGCCGAAAGGTGTGCGGGATTCTTTATTTGCTTTTCGAAACAGGAGGTTACATATGCACCACCTTGTCAAAGCGTTTCTGAATGTTGTATTTCTTATCGATGAGAGCCCAGAGGGTCTTGTGGAATGGGCGTGAATAGACTGACATGCTGCAATCTCCGGTCGGAACGCCGAATTCTGCAGCCGGGCAGATACTGAGGTTCAGGCGGTGAGTGCCGCTGCGTAGCTCGAGGCGTAACCAGTAATCGAGCGTTTCGCC
Organism: Akkermansia sp.; assembly: GCA_017471985.1. GTDB lineage: Bacteria > Verrucomicrobiota > Verrucomicrobiia > Verrucomicrobiales > Akkermansiaceae > Akkermansia. Next base: position 26,431 of record JAFURE010000021.1, read on the forward strand.
GAAATCGGTTGCGGTGGTTTCTGCGGCCAGTTTTGAGAGTTCTGCTGCGGGCAGGGAACCCAGATTGACCCACTCGGCTTCGGCCGGGGCCGGGGATATGCACCATTCGAAAGAACCGTCGTCTTTTCGTTTGGCTGCACTGTACCACAGCTCGACGGGGGAATCCGCCTTCACAAAGGGTTCCAGAGCGTGTTGCAGCTCAATCTTTTCCTCTTTGCTCATGGGCCGGAACCTGGCCTCGCCTGCCATGAGCGGAGGTTGCTCGGCAGGGGCTGCAGGGGGGCGGTGATTGCAGGCACCGGCAGTCAACAGTACGGCCCCGCAGCTGAGCTGCAGAGCCGTACGCAGTACCTTTGTACAAAGTAAAGGGTACATGTGAGTTTATTTATTATGCTCAAAGATAACCTCGTAGGTGTATTTACCCTCCTGCTGCGGGGCGGTCAGGTACACTCGGTTGCCGGTGGGCGGTGCAATGAAAACGCGGCGGTGCTCATCTTTCTCGATGGGGTCGGTGCCGTTCACATTGCACTCTGCCGTGCCTACTACTATAATTTTGTTGGTATTGGCGGGCAGGGGCAGGCTGAACTGCATGTTGGACTTGCCATTGTTGAAGAATGTGGTGAGGTCAGAGTCTGTCACCATGTCAGGGTTCAGGTCTGCCTGGTCTGCGGGCAGTCCCAAACGGAACAGGGTGAGTTTTATCTCCTTATCAGTACCGCCGGCGTGCAGCAGGCGTACAGCGGTAATGGGCTTGTCAGGCAGTTCCTCCTTCTCCAGGAACAGGCGGTTGTTCTCTGTCTTGCCCTTGACCATGGTGCGGGTGCCGTCTGCCAGGGTGAGAATGATTTCAGCCCAGCTGCTCAGCTCTGCGTTCTCCATGTTGATTTCCAGCCATTCGGGGGAAACCGAGGCCGGGATTTCGAGGTCGATATATTCACCGGGTTTCATGGTGAATACCTCCATGATGCGGTTCAGCCCGAGCGTCTTGTCGTCCTGATAGGCTCCGAACCCGGGAGCCTGAGCCAGATTATTGGTGACGTAGGGGGGCAGGGTGCGGTTGATGGTGAACTCGCAGATGGCGGCCCAGCGCTTCAGGGGCTCGATAATGCGGTAGCGCAGCATGCGGGTCTGTACGGGATTTTTCTCCAGATTGACCACGATGGTATTGCCACCGACGGGGGCGCCGACGGGAGTCCAGTTCTTGCCGTCATCCGAGATTTCAAACTGGCCGCTCTTCATAATGTCACCCGGGCGGGGACCGCCGGTTACCATAACAATGTTGCGTATGTCGGTGGGTTCGCCGAAGTTCAGGCAGTACCAGTCTCCGGATTTCTGGCGGCGGTCATTGGACCAGAAGGTGCGGGGATTGCCGTCAGACAGCATGTTCGTGTCGTTCAGTGCGGGGCCCCCATTAGTGGTGAAGGCGGGGCGTGGGTTGCTGCGGCCACCGATTTCAGCCATTATGGTGCTGTTCAGGTGGCGCAGGGTCGCCCGCATGGCAGGGGTCATGCAATACATGGCAACTTCTGTATCCTTCAGGTATTTGGTTCCCTGAGGGCTCCATTCATCGCGCTCGGTATTTTCCATGTCTGCATGGGTATTGACAGCCCGGAAGAATTGGTTCATGCGCTCTGTTTTGTCAGTAGCCAGCAGGGATTTCATGGCAGCGCAGCCGGCGCGCCCGGCGAGTATGAACTGCGTAATCCAGGGTGCGATATCCTGTTGCAGGGCTGAAATACCTTCTGCCTGCTGCAGCGTGACACCGGCTTGCTCTATGCGCTCAAACTCTGTCAGCAGTTTGGCGGCAGCCTCGGTGTCGGGTCTGTTATACATGAGCGATTGGGAGTATTTCGAGGCTGTGGGGAAGATAGCCACAGACTCCTCGCGGAAGTAGCCGTGACCATTGGGCAGCAGGTAGGAATTGTGGTCACAGAAGCACTGCATGGCCTCCTTACAGCCGGGGTACAGACGTGCAATGCCGGCACGCCAGGACTTGTCGGAATCAAAGCCGGTAATATTCCACGTGTAGTCAGCCACGCCGAACAGACCCACTTTACTGGCTTCGGCATGCTCCATGGGGTTAGCCACAAAGCCGCTCATGGCTGTTTTCATTTCAGGTTCCGTGCCCAGCCCATAGGTGCGCCCCATGGAAATGCGGCTGCGTTTAAAGTCATTACAGGGCCAGTTCCACCATATGAAAGTGGGGCGTTTGACGTGTTCATTCACCCATTGCTGGCCGGAGAGTTTGATATCGTGAACCACAGTGTTGCCGGTCCACATCACAGGGATAGACTTATCGAGACCGTTACCGAGAGTCTGCAGGAACTTAGCGTTGGTCCAGGCTCTGTTGTAGCCTGTGGGGCACATGATGAGGGTCTGGTTCACATCCGGGTGCTTGCGGATGAAGTTCTCGAGGATATAGTTGCAGAGCTGCACCTGACGCTCGGGACGCCCGATTTCGCCGCTCGAGTCGTCCACCAGCACGCCGAAGTCACGCACGCCCAAATCGTACATGAGCTGCAGCTTGTGGCACAGGCCATCGAGCTGGGTCTTGCCGCCGTTCTGCGCCCATTTTACCGTGTTAGCCGGGTGAATAGCCCAGACAAATCGCACATGATTGCGGTGAGCGTGCTGCACGAGTCGGCGAATCTCCTCTGCTTTGTCGGCGGGGTAGGGTTCGTAGCAACCCAGACCGTGGTGGTAGGGGTCATCCTTGGGGGCGTAGATGTAGGTGTTGAGCTTGTTGCGACCGTAGAAGTCGAACTGCGACTTGCGTGCCTCGAAGCTCCAGGGGGCGCCATAATAGCCCTCAACTGTGCCACGGAAGGGCAAATCCGGCCAGTCAATCACAGTACCCAGCGGTAGTTCGCCCAACATGGCAACATCGCGCAGCGGGGTATCGGGGAAGGGGTCACGCTGGGCGTTCTGAGCACCGTCCACGCCACTGAGCATTTGGCTGAGGGTCTGTTTGGCATAGTGCATACCCTCTGCACTGTTGGCCCATACGGTGAGCTTGCCGGGCGTTACCTCGAGGGCGTATGCTCCGGGATTGCCGGCGGGCAGCAGTTCCCACATGCCGCCGGTGCTGTCAGCCGTGCGCTGGTTGAGCACTACGGCAGTGACCTGCGTGTAGCTGTTCTGTAGATTGACCTGCTGGGGCTTGGGAAAAATATCGGGAGCGGCTGTCACCAGCGTGGTGCTGCCAAGCACCAGACCGGCTATCAGTGTGTGTGTATTCATGATGTCAGTTTGGTTAAAAGAGGTTCCAGTTCAGCAAAATCGGTTAATCTGTATTCCGGGTTCAGGGCCGTACATGCGCTCTGTTCTGCCGTGGCATCGCTGCCCCAGGCGGCATTGATGATGGCGACACCCACGCTGTGGCTCAGGGCAATGTCGCTGGGGGCATCGCCCACGTAAATGATTTCTTCCGGCCCGAGTTGCCAGGCTTCCATGGCACGTTTCAGATTGTCGGCCTTGCAGTTGTAGTAAGGGTCGCCGTAGAGCTGCAGGTCAAATACACCCTGCATTCCGTATTTCTGCACCGTGGGAACGGCGGTGTAGTGCTCCTTGCCGGTGAGCAGGGCGAGTTTGAGCCCTTTTTTCTTCAGGCTCCACAGCAGCTCCGTTGCTCCGGGGAAAGGGGCCGGGGCCAGTTCATCGTGCCGCTCGCAATAGACGCGCACAAAGGTATCAATCGGCAGCTGTGGGGAATCCGGGTTCATGCCCAGCAGTCCGCCGAGCACACCGCGGTCACTCAGGCCGAAGTAGCTCACCACTTCTTCTGCACTCGGGGTGCGCCCCGTCAGCTCCTGCACAGTGCCGCGGTACGCCTCGATACACAGCTGCAGCGTGTCGCCCAGCGTGCCGTCCATGTCGAATATAATTCCCTTGAGCATAGATGATGATGGTATACTCTACCAGAATGGCAGCTATTTGGCAAGCTGCAAGTTCGACAACAGGCATAGGAAATTTCGCTATTTGTTTATCCTGTGCCGGTTCAGTAATCTAAACTCTCGGGAGAAAGTGGCCGGGAATCAACTTCCGGACTTCAGCAGTTCGGCCACCTGTTGCTGAAGTTTACGCCACTCGGGTTTTAGTTCTTCCGGGTTCATCTTCAGCAGCCATGAGGCCGAGAAACAGGTGAAGTCATAGCCATTGACATAGTAGACACTCCCACTCGGGTGCAGGGGGTAAGCCAGAGTTTTGTTGACCTGCGCCACGAACAGACGCCCCTTGCTGTCGCGGGTGGCCTCCTCGGATTTTCCCTGAATCATCAGTAGCACGACTGAGCCGGGGGCAATGTCGGTACCGATGCCGCCGAGTGCTTTGCCCACCACCAGAGTGGTGCCGACTTCGCCGTTGTTATTGTGATAGGGCATGGTGGCGAACTCGGTTTCCTGTACCAGAACAACCGGGCTATCGGCGTTGAAAATGTGAGGTACAGCCTGTACGCTGCTCACGCCGAGCAGCAGGCCGATAATTGATGTCATCAGTTTTTTCATGATATGTGTATATTTTATTTGATTTCATTGAGCACAATGCCGGCATCGGCAAAGGGGTAGTGGTAGCTGTCGAACTCCGTTCCCAGTCTCACGCTGCCCCAGTAATCACGCATGCGGGCCGGGGGGAAAATCTCATCCTTATCGGCGATGTAGGCACGGTGCCAGGTGAGGTGCGGGGCGGAGTGGGCCTTGGCGAGCTCGGCGAGGTTCATGAGTTCATCCACCTTGTCATCTGCCGAGCGGTCGGGGTAGGGGCCGGTGGGGATATAGCGCCCATCTGCCGCGCTGCCTGTCGCGGCAAAGGCATTCTCACCGCCGTTGCGGGCAATGGTCTGCATGCTGCGCAGAACTACCTTCAGGCGCATGCCCCAGCGCGGGTCAACAGGGTAGGGGGTACCATTCAGGGCAATGGCCCGGTACAGGGGCAACTCGCGGCAGCTTTGCTCAGCAACCCACACACCGAATGACCAGGCAAAGAGGTAAATGCGGCGATAGCGTGCAAAATCCGCCGCCTTCAAAACCTCGGGTTCGCCACTGTGATTGTGGCAGGCCAGTACGTCGCAGCCGGGCGGGTCGATGTGGCACACCGCATTCGGCGTGGCCGCCCAGCCAAGCATGAAGATAACTAAATCCTGATTTTCAGGTGATTGTTTAAGCCATTCTTTTTCCATGGTATTCAGTAGGTGAGAACTCTGGCGGGGTGGGTGAGGTAGTCTGCCGGGCAGGAAATGAGCGAGACGCTGACGCAGTGCTCCGGCAGATGGAAGGCCTGCGATACGAGTAATTTGTATGCCGACATCTGCGCTGTGTATTTTTTCATGAGCACTTTGAAGACGTCCGGCTCCTGCTCATCAGGTACAAGTTTGTTGGTCTTGTAGTCAATGATGTGCGCGCCAATTACACTGCCATCTGTCCCCAGCGTCAGGATAAGTCGGTCGATGGTGCCGGACATCCATTCATTTCGGGCTGTGATAGCTTCGATAGGTTGCTCATTGCAGACTTCCTGATTGGGGCGGAGTGTGAAGAGCTCGCGGACATCGGGTTGTTGCAGGGCGGCTGCCACGACTTCCTGCTCGGGGGTGGTCGGGGCTGAGAGCCAAGCGGGCAGCGGGTCACTCAGAGTTGTAATCTGCTCGAAACAGGCATGCACCGCTGTACCGAAATGTGTGCCGGCGTTGCAGGTGGAGTTGAGGAGACTCTGCGGCGCAGTACGGTCTGTCGCTTGTTCTTTATCCTCTTCAGCTGCAAGGGATGAGGGTGAAATGTGACGGCGCCGGTGTCGGCTGACAGCGGGGAGCTCAGGGGGGGAATCGGGGCTTTCCGATGGGTTGTTTTCGCGAACAAAGTGCACGTCCTCGAACCAGCGGGAATCCCCACTTTCCCACAGCGTGACCGCCTGGTGGATGGCCTCGGGCGCGGGAGTGACAGTAACCTTGTCTTTGAACGGGGCGTGCATGAGCATGCGCCTGAGCAGCCCGCTCGTGGAACGCGCCGAGCCTTTCCAGATGATTTGACCGGGGTTTTTCTTTTTCCTTTCACCCAGTTCTGAGCCGTTACAGAAAATGTAATTGGCATGTTTGGCTCGTGTGGATGCCACGTACAGAAGGTTGTAGGCCTCCTTGCGTGATTGCTGTTTTTTGACGGCACAGAGCGGGTCGAATACCTCTTTCCAGGCATCGCGTTTTTTCGCCCCTCCCGGGTTTAGGAGCAGAGCCTCGACATCCCCCTGCGGGTCACGGAGGGCAAAATAGCCCAAATCATCGAGTTCATCTTCGGCACTTTCGGCGATGTAAGGCAGAATCACAGCGTCGAACTCCAGCCCCTTACTCTTGTGCATGGTCATTATCTGCACGTAGCGTGAGGATGCTGCCGCTGCGCTGCCTGCCTTGCCTATCCGCGAAATCCACTCATCCATGGTGCCGCCGGTGCAGTCGAAGGCATGAGCCTCTGTCAGCCATATCTGAGCCGTACGCCCGTGGCGTAAATCCTGAGGGGTGGTGGGGAAACAGGACAGCAAATCTCCCACAACGGCTGCGTAGCCCTGTAGCTCTAACCGGTGTCGCCAGTACTCATGGGTGAGCCTGAACATTTTCTGCCTGTATTCGTAGCGCGAGAGCGGAACTTCTTCTAACGGACTGCGGAAGAGTGCTCCCATGGGAGATGCCTTTACCAGCGATGCTCTGTATTCGTCATCAGGGTGTTGCAGCCACAGGAAAAAGGAGAGCAGCAACTCGCCCAGCTGCGAGGTGGCTGCCACCTTGTCATCCCCGAGTCGCAGTACCGGGAGTTTGGGCAGTTTTTCCCCCAGTCGTTCCTCGAGTTCTGCTGCCTCATTATTATTGCGTGTCAGAATGGCAATACTCATGCCGTTGAGGGGAGCGCAGTTTTCGTCTGTCAGCTCATCTTTCAGCAAGTCGGCAATATTATCGTAGAAGGCCAGGCGTGTGTCGCTGCTGTTCTCCTCTGCCGGCACGGCCGATATACGCACATAGCCGGTCTTGTTGGTGGCTGAGCGGTGTTGGGTAAATACCTTTCCCAGTCGGTCGTTGAAGGTGAGCCGGTCATCGCAGCCATAGTCCACCACATCAGCATTGACTATCTCACGCTCCACGGCATCCAGCGCCAGAAACATGTTGTTCACAAAGCCGTTTTCGCCCATGAGCTCCGGGGAGGAGCGGAAACTTTTTTCCAGCCCTGAGCGATGCAGAGTTTCCTTCCACGGTGTTTCGGTCTGCAATTTCCGGAATACCTCAGTATCCCCGGTGCGGAAGCCGTAAATACTCTGCTTATCATCACCTACCACGAAAATACTTCGTTCCGAGGCTCCGGTGCGGGCATGGCGCTCGCCCTGTGCAATTTCATTGAGCACGGGTTCCAGCGTGGCAAACTGCATTTCCGAGGTGTCCTGAAACTCATCGAGCATCCAGTGTTTGTAGGTGGCGTCGAGATTGTAGGTGATACGGTTCGCGGCATAGTCGCGGGAGTCGCTGCCGTTATCCTTCATGAGGTGGTAGGCGAACATGGCGATGTCATCAAACCCTACATGTCCGGTTCGACGCATGTGACTGAGGTATGCCGTGGCGTAGCGGTTCAGGATGTAGAACAGGCCGTGGGTGCGGTGAATGGCTGCCTGCAGGTGGGCGGCGCGTACTTCCCTGAGGATGCGATGCATGGCATCGGCCAGTGCATGCTCCTCCTCCGTGCTCAGGGTGGCCTCGCAGAACTTGTTGACGGTACTGCCTGAGTTTGCACTCAGGGGGCTGACGTGCTTGTGCAGGAATTCGTAGTTGCCGGTTTTCAGGTTTTTAATGAGAGCGGCTGCCGCTGAGGCTGCCTTTTTGGCTAAGCGGCTGCCGGTGGCTTCTACGTCCCGGACGAGCGCGTTCAGTTCGCTCTCGTATGCAATCCATTGTTCGGGCGTGATGCTATCAGTTGAGTCCTCGACAACAAGCCCGAAGGCCTCGGCATTGCCCCAGGCCTCTGTACTGTTTACATTGCGGAAGAGAGTCAGGTGGTTTTTAATCTGTTCCTGCAGGTAGTCCATCATGTTCCTGCCTTCACCGCAGGTGAGTTTATCAAACTGCTGCAGGAAGTCCTGCCCCTCCTGAGTTGCGGTGGAAATGTCGGCCAGAAGGTCGCGCAGTACGGTTCTGCGCTCAATTTCTGTATCCTCCGGCTCCAGCGGTACAATGTTACGAATACCGATGGTAAGACTGTTGCCCCTGACAATGCGGTTGAAGAAACTGTCGAGCGTGGAAAGCGCCAGCCGCGACATGGCGCTCACAACGTCAGCCAGTAGGTTGCGGTAGGTATCTGCTGTCAGTCGGGGGAGTTTCAGGCGGGCGAAAAGAGCATCATCCTGTGCGTAGAGTTCCTCGGGTGTCAGGCCGGCTTTTGCTGCGAGTTCAACCACACAGGCGGAATCCGGGCACAGGGCCACACTGTTACCGGCCGGGACGGGGGCGCCATCGCGTATGACGAGCCCCGACCAGGTTTCCCACACGCGGGCTGTGATGGCATTTCGCCCGGTTAAGCGCCCATCGGCATCCGGGCTGCGAGGGGTGCCGTCGGCATTCAGGTCGAGAGCACCGTCTGACAGGGCTTTGAGAATTCGGTTGCGGAACTCACCGGCCGCCTTGCGGGTGAAGGTGAGAGCTATCATTTCCTCGGCTTTGTAGCCGAGAGCCAGCAGAGCGACAAAGCGTGAGGCCAGCTGGTAGGTTTTGCCGGTACCGGCAGAGGCGGAAATCAGATTGCTGGTGACCGCGATAAGGTCCTGTTGTTTTTCCTTCATGTCGGTATGGGGCTTATTTGTTCAGTTCGGGCAGGGAGAAAATCTCGCGCGGGTCAGCCGAGGGGGCGAGTGCTCCATATTGGGCGTAGGGTTTCTTTTTGAGCTCGAGCGCTACGGCAGAGTACAGGCACAGGCCGTGGCGAATCAGGCGCACGGCGGAGCGCACGGTTCTGAGTGCTGAGTTATAGTGTTGCATGGTATCCTCAGGGAAATAGAAGTGCTGGCGTGGAACCTGTATTTCCTTATGGCTCATGAGGCTGAAATATTTAACTTCCTGTGTTTTGGTAGCCAGGCTGCAGTAGCCCATTTCGGGCAGCATGTCTCGGAACAGGGGAGTATCTGCCGCCCGGTTGCTGAAAACAGACTCGAGCTCCGGGCTGAGCGGGAGTTGCTGCTGCTCTGTGAGCAGCTTCTGCAATTCCCCCAGGGTCAGCTGTTGCAGGGCATAGGTGTAGAGTGGCAGCTGTACGTTGCGCCAGCGGTAGTAGCGCTCGCTGCTCTTACTGGCAGCTGTACAGAGCGGGAAGGAGGGCGTTTCGCCATAGTTCATGAAGCGATGGAAAACGGATTGCTCGCCTTGCGGTACCTCCTCGTAGTGCACTTTGCGGGGTTCTTTTGCTTCTGCCGATGTTTTGTAGTCCAGCACCCTCCACTGACCGGTGTTGATGTTGAAATCCACGCGGTCGATGGTCATATTGAAGCCCACGCTTTCCCCGCTGTTGTCATCCTCCAGTCCCATGCGGGGGGCGACCTTGAGCTCTCGGGCTACGTTGCACCAGCCCTCGCTGAGGTCCTGCACATGGTGGCGGGCAAAATCGCGGAGTGTGCGTTTCATGATACTATGGTGGGCCTGCATGGGCAGGGTGAACATTCCCTCTTCGGCATAGGCTGTACGGAGCAGCTTGTCTGCCAGTTTTTCCGCACGCTCTGCCACAATTTCGATGAGCTTATCTTTGTGGAACGCCTGAGGGTGTTTGTCTGTCAGTGATTTGTAAGATGGAAACTCTGCTACCAGTTTGTCGAGCACAGCGTGCATGCCGGTGCCGTATTCTGCGGCTTGCGGTTCCATTTTGTTATCCACATGATTGTCGGACGGGTCAATCTGCAGGGCGTTCTTAATCCAGAAGGTGAGCGGGCACTCGAGGAACACGGCCAGGGTGGAGGGCGAATAGCAACGCTCCTGCCGTGAAATACCGGGGGCAAAGGGGTTCACCTCGCCCTCGAGCAAGATGGTGCTCAATTCCTCCATCTGCCCCGGCTCTATTTTTTCTGTCGGCAGAGAGAGCGTAGCTTTTCGCAGCGGGCATAGCTCCGGCTCAGGGGGGAGCTTAACGCGTGTATTGTCGGCAAAGAGGTGGTGGGCGCGGCGTGCCAGTTCCAGCAGCCCCTCGGGGGTATTCCCGCAGCGTAGCAGCAGGGTCGAGGCCGACAGGGGGGAGCCGTCTGCCGATTGGGCTGAGAGCACAAAATGAACCTCACCCTGAGGGCGGCTGTGCAGCAGGGCTGTGAGCAGGAATGCATCTCGCGCCTCACGGTTGCGGGAGTGCTGCAGACCTAGTTCGCGGCACAGAGATTCGGGCAGAAGTTCCTCCTGAGCAAAGGGTTCGGGCACGCAGCCATCATGCATGGCGTTGATGATGACCCTCCGCCCCCGGTAGTAGCTGAGCTCCTTCCAGCCGGGGACATCGAGTTCGGTGTTATCTCGCTGAGTTTCGGGCAATACGCCTGCTGCTGCCTGTTCGACACGCAGTTGCAGGTATTCCAGTGCCAGGAGCGGGTGGTTCAGCAGTCCCAGACCGCGGAATGGGGCCTCTGCCAGTTCACTCACGGGGCGGCTGAGCTTTTGCAGGGCATCTGTCAGGTTATGCTCGTGGTGCAGGGTGCTCAGTCCCTGTCCCAGTCGGCGGAGTTGGTCGAGGGGCAGGGGAGCTTTGTTCAGGCTCTGAACGAGGGCTGCGACATTGAGAGCGTAGCGGTAGAAGGCCGGGCAGCGTTCCCGCAGTACGTTGTACTGGGTGTTGTTTTCCCTGCGAGATATGGGAATATCCTGCTGAGGATTAAGTAGGTAGAGTAGGCGTGAAGCCGAGCCGGGCAGGAAACTCTGCAATAGGGATTCCAGGTGGGGAACAAAGCTGCCGACTATTGCCGGTATGTCTGTCGGCTCGGGCAGTATGCGCATGAGAGCTCGGTTCCTGAGCAGGGTGCAGAAGGCCTCCGGCTGCGACATGTCGTTGTGCAGAATCCGCTTGGTCTGCTCATCGTAGACGGGCTTTTCGCCGAAGCTGCGGCAGGCTGCAGCCAGTTGCCCGAAGAGGTGGGCGGCGTCCATGGTGAGCAGGGAGCGTCCCTCGGGCAGATTGAGTTCCCAGTCGTCACCACCGGCCATGCGGAAGGCGGCATGCAGGCGGGGTGTGAAGGCTGAATCGCAGCAGGAAATGACGATTTCGTCCTCTAATCGTAGGGTCTGAGGGGTAGTGTGGCGGCTGAGTGCCTCGTGCACCAGTCGCACACATTCAGCTGCGGCGGCATCTCCATCATCTGTCAGGTGCAGGGTTGAGGCTGAGTTGAGCACCTTCCCCTTGCAGTCGAACTCCAGAGCATGGGGAATTTCAATACTGCGGCTGCTCCAGTGCTCTTGTTCGGGTTGTCCCCATTCATCGAAGTGTGCGCGTTCTTCCTCAGGCGCATTGACCCAAATTTGTACTTCTGCCTGCAGGTTGAGCAAAAAGTTTCTCAGCTGCTGTGACAGCTCGGGAACACTGGCGACAATGAGCAGATTGCCGTTACCGGGCAGGGTAGGGGCTGCTACATTCCGGGTGCGTACCTGTTCCCGGGGGATTAGTCCATAATGATTCAGGCAGGCATCTACCGCTGAAAATAAGTGGCTCATTTCAAGCCATTTCCGGTTCTCTTCCGTCAGTACACGCAGGGCGGCCGGAGCTCCGGTTTTGGCGCTGCGGTGGGTGAGTTGCTCGGCCACTCGCTCAGGTGGGCAGTTCTCTTTTTCCAAACGCAGTCGCAGTTTTCGGAGGTGCTCCACGGTATCGAGCAACCAGCGTTCATTCTCTTTTATCTCACTGTGGGGTAAGAGATTGTGGTATTCTTCCTGACTGAGGACCTGTAACCAGGCTGCCAGTGTTTCGGCCTCGGTCGCCACGCCGGGACCATCGGTGGGGATAAGCTGCCCGGCCAGAGTTAAGCGCGGCATGAGCAGCGGTTTGCCTGCTCGCTCGGCCATGTATTCGCGCAGGCGGCGACCGCTTTCTGCCGTGGGGACCACAACCGTGGCACGCCGAAACCGCGAGGGATTCGCGCGGTTGAGCTCTTCGAGTTTTTCTGCGACAAGTTCAATAGTCGGGCGTTCCCAGCCCAGGAAGTGAAGAGTTGGCATTCTGAAACGTAGTGGTTGTTTTTTTTGATAAGGGTAGTAGGTGAGCCCGGTGGGCGGTTGGATTTCCGGGGAAATCCAACCTTATTCGCTGTATTCTGCCCAGCTGGATGAGGTTTCCCACACGCGCACACGCTCCAGGTGCACGCAGCTGCGCACGGGGTAGGCGGTGCCGATGCCCTGAGCAGCCTTGGCGAGTGCGGCCTGAGCGAACTTGAAGACGGTGTGTGCCATGGCCTCGCTGGTGGGGTCCTGACGGTCGAAGGGGATGATGCGCTCGCCGTAAATGCGGCGGAACTCATCGAAATGCGGGTCAGCGGTGTTCATGCAGAGCGAGTGGTCAAACTGCTCGAGGAACTCGCCCATCATTTCCTTGATGGCCTTGAAATCCAGCACCATGTCATTTTCATCCAGCGTGTCGGCGGCAAACACAAGCTCCACGCTGCGCGTGTGCCCATGTGGGAACGCGCAGCTGCCGGGGTGCTTGGAGAGCAGGTGACCGCTCTCCAGCTCAATCGTTTTGCAGATTCGGTACACGGCAGAATCAGCAGACGGGGGTTACGCCCTTCTTGAGGATGATGTTGCCGTACTTGGCGGTCTCGCCCGTCACGACGACGGCGTAGGCCTTCTTGGCTCGCTCGTAGAAAGCGTAGCGCTCTTCGCGCTCAATCTCGCCCTCGTAGCCCAGAGCCGCGCGGTATTTGGCCTCGACGGCGGGGTCGAGTGTGTCGCCGGGTACGGCCTCCATCATCACCACGGGAGTGGCGTAGGCATCCAGCTCAAACAGGGGGATGATGCCGGCCAGCAGGGTATCCACCCCCAGGCCGTCGGCTCGCACCACGGTGCTGTTGAAGGTATGGCCCGGGAAATGGGCATCGGAGAACACAATCTCATCACCATGGCCCATTTCGGCCAGGATTTTGAGCAATTCGGGAGAAATGACGGGGGAAATTCCTTTTAACATAACGCCATTATACTATCACAATGCTCGGGGGCTTGCAATCCTTAAGTACGGAGCAGTCGGAAAAACGCTCCACGGGTTATGTGACAAAATCGTCACATGGCATGTGGCGTATTGTTCACGGTAGAAAGCGTGCAAAGTGCGAGAGGGTGTGCTAAAAGGGAGATGTTATGAGCACTGTGTATATAGTGATGTTGGGCATACTGCTGCTGTTGGCCATTTATGACCTCGTGGTGGGTGTATCGAACGATGCGACCAATTTCCTGAATGCTGCCGTGGGCAGTAAGGCCGCAGGTCGCAGTGTGCTGTTATCTGTAACAGCTGTGGGTGTGGTGATAGGCTGTACCTTCTCAACGGGCATGATGGAGATTGCCCGAACAGGCGTATTCGCTCCCGCGATGTTCGGGTTCGACGATATTATGATTCTTTTCCTCGCCGTGATGCTCACGGATGTGATTCTGCTGGATCTTTTCAACACTCTGGGGCTGCCGACCTCAACAACGGTTTCGCTTGTCTGCGAATTGCTGGGTGCTGCGATGGCTGTGGCTCTCTTCATCATGGCGAAAGACCCGGCGGCCGCTCAGCAGCTGAGTGCCTATATCAACACGGCTGAGTGTTTCCGTATGATAACGGCTATCTTCTGCTCGGTGGTGATTGCCTTCACCGTGGGCTGCGTGGTGATGTGGTTCTCGCGCCTGCTGTTCAGTTTCCGTTACGCGAAAGCCTACAAATACATCGGCGCTATGTGGTGCGCGCTGTCGCTGACGGCTATCACCTACTTTGCGGTATTTAAGGGGCTGAAGGGCAGCACGCTGATGAATGCGGAGCTGCTGGCTTGGCTGGATGCCAATCTGGCTCTGGCTACGGGTGCGTCCTTTGTCATATGGCTGCTGCTCTGCTCGGTGCTGCAGTATGGTTTTCGCGTGAACATGCTGAAGGTTGCTGTGCTGGCCGGTACCGGTTCACTTGCGCTGGCCTTTGCAGGTAACGACCTGGTGAATTTCATCGGTGTATTTATGGCTGCAAAAGATGCCTTCTACGTAGCCACAGACTATGTGGCAGCCGGTGGCGAGCTGAGCACTCTGAAAATGGGTGCCCTGACGGCTCCGGTGCAGGTGAATGCGCTGTGGTTGTTGGGTGCCGGTGCGGTGATGGTGTTGGCGCTGGTGTTCTCGAAAAAGGCTCGTGCCGTGATTGAGACCGGCCTGAAGCTCTCGCAGCGCAGTGCGGTGAGCAAGGAGCGCTTCGGTTCCTGTTTGCCGGCTCGTGCCGCTGTGCGCTACGCACTCAATGTTGTGCGTGTGGTGAGTCGTGTGACCCCGGCTCCGGTGGCACGCTTTGTGGAGTCGCGTTTCAGTCCGTTGGCGGCAGATGAAGATGAGGGCCTTGCCTTTGACCTCATTCGCGCCTCTGTCAATCTGACGGTAGCTGCTCTGCTGATTTCACTCGCTACGAGTATGAAGTTGCCGCTCTCCACAACCTATGTGACCTTCATGGTGGCCATGGGTTCCTCGCTGGCTGACAGAGCCTGGGGACGTGACAGTGCCGTGTATCGCATCACTGGCGTGATGGTGGTAATCGGTGGCTGGTTCCTGACCGGTATCGGTGCAGTGACGGCCTCGTTTGTAACCGCTGCCGTCATGATGTACGGCGGTATGTGGGGGGTGGCGGTCATGCTGGTGGTGGCTGCCATTATACTGGTGAAGAATGGAATGGCGCACCGCAAGCGTAGTGGTAGCGAGGTGCAGGTTATCAACCTGAGCGATGCCGCAGCTGTACGTGAAATCGGTGTAGCCTCTGCCGAGCGTCTGGGGCGTGTGATGGAGATATACCGAGCCACGGTAAAGGCTCTGCTTGATGAGGATCGTTCAGCCCTGAAAAACCTGCGCCGCAAGGCTCGCGACATTTCCCGCACCCTGAAAGCGCTGAAAGAAGACGGAATTCTGCCCACCATGCAGAGTATTGACCCGCAGCACGCTGACCGTGCCCAGATACTC
>JAFURE010000120.1 GCA_017471985.1 Akkermansia sp.
GCATCCTGCTCGCGCAGCGAG
Source organism: Akkermansia sp. (assembly GCA_017471985.1). Taxonomy (GTDB): domain Bacteria; phylum Verrucomicrobiota; class Verrucomicrobiia; order Verrucomicrobiales; family Akkermansiaceae; genus Akkermansia. The sequence goes on from JAFURE010000120.1 coordinate 22, forward strand.
CCGAGCATTACACTTTCAACATTAAACATTCAACCTTCAACATCCAAAATGATAAGGGTTCCGTTCGCTCCGCTCACAAATAAAGCAAATCAGAGCAACCGCTACCGCCCCGCGCCTTTAAGCGCGGGCAGAAAGTGAGGTCTGAGCTTCGCATCCTGCTCGCGCAGCGAGCCGAGCATTACACTTTCAACATTAAACATTCAACCTTCAACATCCAAAATGATAAGGGTTTCCATCAGTGACCAACGGCTTCGCCTGGGGGAGCTCTGCTTCGATTGCTCCACCGGCAAGGCGGGGGTAGGGTCTGAACCCGGCTCGGGGCGCACGCCGCTGGGGCGGTTCGAGATTTGCAGCCTGCACGGGGAGAATGCCCCGCTCATGACTGTATTCCGCGGGCGCTTGCCGGTGGGGACTTACCCCGCCGCCGCCCGGGGGGAGGACGCCATCCTGACCCGCATCATTGCTCTGCACGGGCTGGAGCCCCACAACGCCAACACTCGCTCCCGCTACATCTATATACACGGTACCAACGAGATCAACCTGCTGGGAACCCCCGCCTCCCACGGTTGCATACGCCTTTCCCCGCAGGATATGCTCACCCTCTTTGCCCGGGTGCATATCGGCATGCAGGTCTGCATAGAGGAATAAGTGCCGGAGCCCGGGCGAATAAGGGGTTCAGTCTTGATTTAACAGAAAAATTGGAGTTTGCAAGGGAAAGGATAGACGAGTAGCGATGACTTCACTTCACAGGAACACGAAGGAAAAAGGTATGAAACTTAAGCATATTTCCGCTATTGTTGCTCTGTGCTGCCTGCTGGTGGGGGTAGTGGGGTATTTTGCCACTTATCCGCTGATGATAGGCAGCCCTACCGGAGCTGAAATTAAGTATTGGGATGACGAGCAGAGCTGCTACCGCTATGTGACAGTGACGGGGGAGCAACTGACCCGCCTGACCGATATACTGTGGCAGGCCAGGCCGACGGTATTTCTGCATGAGTACGAAGGTATAGGCAATGAGGCGGTTCTCATGACGCTGTACTATGGCGAGGCGAAGCCGCGGAAGTTTTCTCTGTGGTCCTTCAACAGTATTCTGTATGCGGGCGATTCGGAAGATTTATCCATGTCCTGTATGTACGGGGATTTGCTGCACTTCGGCGGGTACATGCAGACCGATATCGTTGAATTTCTGCAACAGGAAAACAACTGAGCGTTTAAAAGGACTCATTACGAGTTACGAAGGACCGGGTAAAAGTTCCGCGGCTTACGGCCGAGGGGCCTTTCTACAAACTACAATTCGTCTCTCCCTCTTTTATCGTGCCCGGCGTTAATGGAGCGAGCTGTTTTATTTTTCCTAAGTATTTTTCTCTGGCGAACTGTTATACGAGTATGGTCGGCTGTTGTAACATGCTAACCTGTAGCATTTAGTAATAAAAAACAGAAAAATTCCATTTTTTAAAACTTGCGGCTTGACATGTGAGGCGGGAATCTGTATTTTGGCAAATGTCACCAAACCTACAGACATAGTATGAAATTACATCTCCCCCCTACACTTCGCCGGAGCCTTATGGCGCTGATGACGATTATTGCAGGAGTAACATGTACGCCGGTACATGCCGGTGTCATGCATGAAGATGCAAGTTATCAGACATACACCGACTTTGGCCAGAACCGAGGTCGTTACGTGGTCGGCACGAGCGTGAATGCGCTCCTGCAGCACATCCGAACGGATGTTGACAATGGAATTCTGATCCATTACACAGATGGCACAGCACCCTATACCATCAGTAACGCGCAGGGTATGATAAACTTTGCGGCGACGGATGACATAGGGGCCCAGGTGGCGGTATCGCCGACCTTTGCGGCCACGGTACTGCACAATGGCTCCATCAGCGCCTCGTACGGGCACCGAGTGGTGGGCAGTGAGCACGCCATCAATTACAAGGCCATAGACATACGCCATTCGGACAAGTTCCGATTGGCACCGGGCAATGGCTCAGGTTCACAGTATGACTACATGTTGCAGCGCCAGAGCAAGATAGTGACAGATGCCGTGTGGAACCCCGTGACGGGAGTCACAGACATGGACACGCTGGACGGCAAGCTGATTTACCACTCCGGAGCAGGTGGCATGGGGGTGTGGACCGAGGAGAACGGCAAGGTGGGACTTGCCGGGGCCTATACCTTCATTATTGGTGGCATTAACAACGTGAGCAACGCACAGACGCATGCATCTGCCACGGCGACCAACACCAGTATACACCAGAACCCCGGCTATGGTAACGGGGTGGGCGCCAGTGAGCTCAATCCCCTGCCGAATGCAATTCAGGGTGGTGACTCAGGCAGTCCTATTTTCATATACAACGAAGCCACGCAGCAGTACGAGTACCTGGCTGCACAGCAGTCGGGCGGTGGCAATTCCTATGGCCAGGCCCGTGGTGACGTGGTGTGGACCCACGCAGCGCTTGAATCCTTCAATCAGGCGGTCAATACCGGAGCTGAGGGTAAGGTGAAGCTGGGCGCTATCAATAATGCCGGGGAGCTTATCACCGACAACAGGGGGAACAGCACGCAGATTTACACCGGCAAGGCGACCGATGTAAACGGTGTTGAGCTGGCTGAGTACCGCGGTATACAGAGCGGGCAGAGCACCTGGAGCGATTTGTCGGACGTGAAGGACAATGCTAACTGGTATGCCTATACCGACCACCTGCAGCCGAGTGTGGCTGACTTGTTCTACAACGACAACCTTGTGTTCACCGCCGGGACAGCGAACAACGTCATCGAGCTGCAGGATACTGTGGATTTGGGCGTGGGCTATGTTGAGTTCAATCGGGGCAATCAGGAGCACGCCCGCTTTGACATTACCGCGAAAGATGGTGCCGGCTATCTGCTGAATTCCGCCGGCTATGTCATCAACGAGGGGGCCGAGGTACACATCAGCTTTACCAACCCGAGCGACCACATGTACGAGTGGCGCAAGAACGGCGCGGGCGATTTGTACATTGAGGGCAGCGGCGACACCAACTCCCTGCTGACTGTGGGCGGCAGCGGTACAAGCTACCTGAAGCGCACCGATGGTTATGCCGCCTACAACGTGTTGGCCAGCAGCGGTGCCAATGTCGTTATCGACAATGTGGGGCAGATTAAGCGCGGCTTCACCTTCGGTGCCGGCGGTGGCACGCTCGATATGAACGGCAACAGCATGGACTGGTACAGCAGCACCACGGGTGAGGGCTACTTCACTATCAATGCTCTGACCGAGCAGGCCATGATTGCCAACAACGGCACGCAGCAGTCCACGCTCACCTACCGCGAGGGCGGCGAGCAGACTTATGCCGGCTCCTGGCGGGATTCTGCAAGCGGGGCCCTTCGCATCCATTACAACGGCGGTGGTACCTGGGTGCTCAACAGCATACACACCGACCTGAGCCACCATGCCGACAGCGGTCTGACCGTCAACAACGGCAACGTGCGCTTGGTCGGAACTAACACCGTGCACGGCATGGGTTCCGTCAATGCCCGGAACAACGCCCGTCTGGTGGTGGCCAACGATTGGCACTATGCCGATGCCGCCATGAATGTGGAAGTGAAGAACGGTGCCACCTTTGAGCTGGGCAGCCATGCGCGCCTGACCGGCGATGTGAACGTGGAGCAGGGGGGCACCTTCATTATGCGTGAGGGGGTACAGAACCGCTATGAGTATGTGGAGGGCGGCGCCGTGCTCGAGGATACCTACAAGTATGCCGACTACTGGGGCCTGAAGGGAGATGTTGTCCTCAACGGTACCATGAACATTCAGTACAGCGATGCCGCTACCACCAACTCCACGCTGGAGGGCGACATCAGCGGTAACGGCCACCTGAAGGTGAATGTCGGCACAAAGGGCGGCAGCCTGACCCTGGCCGGCGACAACAGAGCCTTCACCGGCAGCAAGCACCTGCAGGCCGGTCACATGCTGGCGACATCCCTCGCCGCTCTGGGCAGCAACGAGAGCAACAAGTGGCTCATCTCTGCAGCCGGTCAGCTGCAGGTGAATGGTGTGAGCTCGCCGAATGCACTGCTGTCCCATGTAGACTCCGGTTCGACCGGTACCCTGGTGCTGTCGGGGCACACGAGCGAGGCCGCTGATATGAGCAACCACCGTGGTTTGTACCTGGGCGCGGCTGAGGATTGCAAGCTCATGTATGGCTCCTTGTGGGGGGATACCGAGCTGCAGGCGGTCGACAACGTGTGGCGCCTGGGTGGCGGCGGCGGTGAGTTGCTGGTGCACCACAAGCTCAGCGGAGAGAATACCCTGCTGCTGGGTGCAGCTGAGGGAGCCAAAGGCACTGTGACTCTCCGCAACACCAACAACGATTTCAGCGGTACCGTTGCGTATAACAGCCGCGGTATTCTGTTGAAAGCCGGTTCCGACACCCTTGGCAATGCCGGTGTTCTGCTGGCGAACGGTCACCGACTTCTGGCGACCGATGCCGGTGTGGTGAATCGCGTTGTTTCCTACTCCATGGGTATGCTGATGGCAGATTCCATCGGCAATTCCGACATAGACCTGAGCCGCCATCATTACCTGAGTCTGGGTGCACAATCCGCTGCAACCCTGCGGGGAGATATCATTCTGGCCGATGGATATTCCTACCGCTTCGGTGCGGCAGATGGTGCCACCCTGACCGTGGAAAGTGAGCTGGATAACACCCGCGACATCGTGGTGGATGCCCAGGGCTACAGCGGCGGCAAGGTTGTGCTCGCCGGGCAGAACAACACCCTGAATGGCAACGTAACCGTGCAGGGCAGCCACGGGAATGGAGTCGGGGGCAACATCGCTCTGGCTATCGGGCAGGATACCACCGCCAATGGCCGCATCACGCTGGCTCAGGGGGGCTCGCTGGATGTAGCCGGGCATACTCTCACCGTGAAGACGAGTCTGGAGGGCAGCGGCGGCGCCGTGAAGGATTCCGTCGGCACCGGCGCTCTGGTATTTGCTGCCGAGAACGGCGACCTGACGACCGGGGCTGACCTGCAGCTCAATACCGTGCGCAAGACCGGCAGCCACACGCTGACCCTGAACGGTAACAACAGTTTCGACAACTTCTATGTCGAGGGCGGTACCCTCAACCTGACCTCCGGCAGTGCCGCCGGTGCGGGGGTGATTCACCTGGCCGACTCCACGACGCTGCAGCTGGGGGATGGTGCCATTAAGTTCAATCTCAATGTGGCTGAGGGCGACTCTGCTCAGATTACCAAGAGCGGTACGGCCCTGACCACGATGGGCGGTAACATTCAGCTGGGGGAGGGCGCCAAACTGGCGCTCAACGGCAGCGGAAACTACGCCCTGAGCGGCAGTCGTTACGGCGGTGCAGGGGCCGAGATTGCCGTGGGAACCGCAGCGTTGCACTTTGCATCCAACTCCGCCGTGAGCATTGACGGTACCCTGAGCACCGACCACGACCTGCGCCTGTACTCCGACGGCACCGCTACCGACATGGCCCGCAATATCGCCGCCTTGCAGGTGAGCAACGGTGCCACTGTCACGCTCGATGAGCGCACTTGGAACACGGTGTGGAATATCGGCAGTCTGAACGGCAACGGCAACCTGCTGTGGACCTCCAATACCACCCACAGCAATAATTCCCGCCTGGTGCTGAGTGCCGAGGGTAGCCTGACCGGTGATATCAAGCTGGATCGTAACTACTCCAACGCTGCACGCACTCACGGTGCCATCATTGAGCTGGCCCACGACCGCGCCGCGCAGAACTCCACCATCACTCTTGATGGCGCCGGAGCCAACGCAGTGGCAAGTCTGGCTGTGAATACGGCAGACGCCCACATTCGTGGTCTGAACGGCAATGCTCACAGCTACGTCTATGCCGGGCAGGCACAGGTGGCAGCCGCTATCACCGGTGAAGCACGCCCCTCCACGACTCGCGCAGCTGTGCTCACTATCGACACCGCTGCCGGTACGGAATACACCTATGCCGGTACCCTCGGTAACAGCGCCGATACCTCGGCCAACGGCCTGAACCTGGTCAAGGAAGGTGCGGGTATTCAGAGCCTGACCGGCGCTGTAGCGGTGAATGATGTCACGGTGCTGGACGGCACGCTCAATATTGCTCAGGGAGATGGTGCCGTGCGTGGCGATGTCGCCATTGCCGGTGGTGCCCGTCTCAGCATGGGCGACTACGTGCTTGGCGAGGGGCGCAGCTTCTCGGTACTCGCGGGTGAGGCCGGAGCCGCGGCGGAGTTCGGGGGCAATCTGGTGTTGGCCGGCGGCTCCCTGCAGGTGGACGGTGCAGCTCTGTCGCAGGACGCCGCAGCCCTCAGCGTGCAGGGAGTGAGCCTTGCCGACAACGTGAGCACCCAGACGGTTACCATCAGCGACTTCTTCAGTCTTGATGTCGGTACTTATACCGTGGCCGATGGCGATTGGAGTGCAGTGGCGGGCAACCTGTCCGCTGCCGGGCTGGTTATTTATGACGGCAGTTTCAGCGCCGCGACTGACGGCAGCCTGCAGCTGACCCTGAACCGTGCCGCCGGGATCCACGAGTGGGGCGGTGCTGCAACAGGCAACTGGAACAGCAGCGACAACTCCTGGCAGGGTGGCGGCAGCTTTGTGAATGGCCAGACCGCTTACTTCAAGACCAATGCCAATCTCAGCGTGGCAGAGGGCGTGCAGGTGCAGAATCTGGTTATTGACCGCTATGTACAGCTTGCCACCAACGGCGGTGTGCAGGTGACCGGCTCGGTGATGGGTGCAGAAGGCTCGATCTGGGTGCTGACCGGGGGTGAGCAGAGTCTGACCGAAAGTCAGGCTGCCGGTGTGGAGCAGCTGCGTGTGGATGAGGCAGCCACCCTTCGCCTGACCGGCACTCCCTCGGCTCGTGCGCTCGACAACGTGAGCGGCAGCGGTACTGTGGTGCTTAACTACGCCATGAACGGTAATGGCACCGGCTTTGACTTCACCGGGCTGACCGGTACCGTGCAGCTGGACAAGGGCCGCATTCTCGTGAGCTCCTCCACCTTCGGTGAGCAGGCTCCGGCCATTCACCTGACCTCGGGCAACAGCCAGCTCGTCTTCAACGGTGAGGGTACTCAGCTCAACAGCAATGTGCAGCTCGGTGCCAACACCACCATTCACGTCAACAACGGCAAGACCGGTACCATGAACGGCGTTGTCAGCGGCACAGGTGGCCTGACCAAGGCCGGTGGCGGTGGGTTGACCTTCACCGCTCAGAATACCTACACCGGTGTTACCAACATCAACGCCGGCAGGCTCGTGCTCGATCTGGCAGCAGGTAACGGCGGCAATATCTACACCCTGCACAACGATGTGCGTGGCGGTACCCTTGCCGTGCAGGAGGGAACCACTCTGGCTGCCAACGGCAAGAATATCGGCTCCAACCTTGAGCTTAACGGCGCTGCTATGACCGTGACGGATGGCGATACCACCGTGAGCGGCTCCACCACCGGCGAGAGTTCCGTCATTACCCTCGGCCGCGAGGGCAGCGGAACCTACGAGAACGGCGGTGTGCTGACCTTCAACGGTCGTGTGGACAATGCCGCGCACCTGAAAGTCGGTGATGGGCAGGCCGTGTTCGCCTACACCGGGCAGGATGGTAACCGCGTGTCAATCGTCGATGCCGGTCTGGGTGGCAAGGCCGTTGGGCAGGTCGTGGTGAAGTCGGGTGCCGGGCTGGATATTGAGGAATCCCTGTTCCTTTCCTCCGAGGACGGTGGTCGTGCTGCCGTTCAGGTAGAGAAAGGCGGTGTGATGACCCACGCCGGGATAGCCGTTGTCGGCACCGAGGAGGACACCCCTGCCAGTGTGAAGGCTCATGCCTCCCGCGGGCGCTACAGTGTGGGCAGCGGTAACTTCACCGTGGCCAATGCTCTGGTGGCCAAGACCGCCGAGGGTGCCATGACCGTGGCCAACAAGCTCGACAATGTGCGCGTGCAGAATGACGCAGCCGGTACACTTACCGTGACCAACAGCGCCAACAGACTGACCGGTCTGCAGGCCACCGGCGGCAGCATCGTTGTGCACAACAGCCCCGCGCTTTCCCTCGATGTGCTCGAGGTCGCGGCCAATCAGTCAGTATCTGCCTACACCGGCAGCGCAGCCAATCCGGCACAGCTGGCCTCGGTTCAGGTATCGCAGCTGGCATCCTTCGGTGACGGTGCGGTGCTGAATGCCAATTTGGAGCTCGGCAACAACAGCATCCTGAATATGGACGGAGCTATGACTCTGAACGGGCAGCTGACCCTCGGTTCCGGTACCGTGCTGTCCGGTACGGTGTACGAGCAGCTCTTCTCCGTTCAGGCCGGGGAGAGTGTGCTGCTCATGAGCGGTGTTACCTCGGTGATTCTGGCAGATGCCACGATGACCGAGAGCCTGACCCTCAACGGGCGCGTGCTGGCGGAGAACTGCTTTGCCAACGGTCCGGCAGGTACTTACCTGGTTTATGAGCAGGGGAATCTGAGCCTGCAGGTGAACTCCCCCCTCGACCCGGAGAGTATGCAGCAGGCCCAGCTGCCGCTCTTCAGCTCGTACGGCGATGTAGCCCGCTACAGTGCTACTGCCACCCCTGTGGCATTGGCCCTCGTGCCCGAGCCCACTACTGCCACGCTCAGCCTGCTGGCACTGGCCGCTCTGGCTGCCCGTCGCCGCAGAAAGTAAGCGTTGCCGTTTGAACGAATGAGCCCCCGGTATCTTTCAGGTGCCGGGGGCTCTGCTGTAAAAGCGCACTTGCAATTTCAGGGTGGTATGTTATCATGACGAGCGCAACGCATCATGAGTGATATCCCCTTAGCTCGTACGATTATCAACTCCTCCGAACTGCACAAGGCTGCCCCCGCTCCGAATCAAATCGTTGAAGCCTGGCTGCGGCCCGTGTTGCAGAAACTACTGGAGTCGCTGGATTATCTGCATGGACAAGGTGTGCTTCACCGCGATATTAACCCTTCGAATATTATATTACAAAAACATTACCATCCCACAGAGGCATAGCTTTATGCCCCTGTGGGATGGTAATGTGTTTAAAGTGTAAATTCTGCGTTTTTCGGCATGTTGTCCTCTGCATATTGAAAATTTATTTGCTTGTCGCTGTATATGCCATCTGATACAATGAAGCGGAACGTTCGGAGAATAGCAAACATGAAATACATCTATTTTGCCATGCTACTTCTTTGCATGAACATGTTGAGTTCATGTATCAGCACGACCTCGTATGAATTGAGAAAATCCTGCGAGTTCAAACCGCAGGACGCAAATAAAGCTCCGCTTCATTTTTATCGCCTGGATAACCAATATTACTTGGAGTGCGATGTAACCTACGAGACAATCAATCGGAACGTGACTTTGGGCGGTTGTATGGGTGCCAAATCAATAAAAGCGCCTATCAATATGCATAGAAAGGTAACGGAGAAGTATTATTTCCTCTTGCCGCCGAATGCCACAAGTCATCTTTTCGGTTGTAAAACGGAGGGCGTCGTTTCGGAGGATGAACACTGCCTATCGGTGAGTGAGTGGGATGCAGAAAAAGCCGTGCCGGTCACGCCCGCTCGCAAGCCCCCGGACATTTGCATTTTCGAGGTATATGAGGATGAGTATCAAAACCTCTACGATTCGAGAAAGAACGAACTTACGTTAAGAGTCCCGAAATACAGGCCATGGGATTATTGGGTCAAACAACCTCTCAGTGTGGTGCTGTTTGTGGCTGTTGATATTCCTGCCACTCTCATTTCGCCCATATTTATCGTGCCTTATTATGAGTTCTGCACCCCGTGACAACTGCCGCCATTGGCTAATATCGGCTAATTTACGGCTAAATTAGCCGATAGGGAGAGGGTGTTTAAATGAGATAACAAGCGTAATATTCTACTTAGAGAATAGACCGTAAACGGGTAAAGGCGGATTTGCGACGATTTTTCTAAATATCTAAAACCGGATTTATCGGCTAATTTGTGGTAAAATTAGCCGATAAATGTTGACCTTCTCGGTGAATGTGCTACAATTAAGGCATGAAGAGGAGGAAAGCAGTTCCATTATTAACAGAGCTTATCAAAAAAGAATCGGGTAATATTCTGGAGATAATGAAAGCATCGGAACAGGAAGCGCTGAACATGGAGCGTTACCTGAGCTGGCAGGAATTGCAATACCGTAAAGCGCCGGAGGGACTAACCTCTGCTCAATGGTGGCTGGGGCTTAAATTGCACCGTGAGCAAGCCAGACAAACAATACCTTTATGTTCAGCAAAGGGCAAGGCTTTCAGGTATGCTTTGACGCAAAGCATACACCAGAAGTTGCACTTAATAGATCGCAAAGGTGGCAATATGGTGATGACCGATGCCGGCGAGATATTTTGTGACAGGGAGAGAGACAAATATCTACTGACTTCGCTTGAGGAAGAAGCCATCATGTCGAGTATGTTGGAGGGTGCCGTTGTCACAAGATCGGAGGCACAGCAGATTATACGCGATAATAGACTTCCCAAAGATGAACACGAGCGCATGGTGATGAATAACTACCTCACCATGAAAATGATACTGGAGAATAAAGATAAGCCGTTGACCCCGGCATTTATTCAGGCTCTGCACCGCAGTATGGTAGAAGGGACATTGAAGAATCCGGAGAAAGCAGGTGCCATCCGCGGGGCAGGAGATAATGTGTACATTGAAGATGTGCGTACAGGCGATATTGTGCACATGCCCCCGGCTGCGAAAGAGATACCTGAGCGTTTGGAAGCGCTTTGTCGCTTTGCAAACGGGGAAGACGAGACAGGTTATTATATACACCCGGTTATCCGCGCCATCATTCTGCATTTTCAATTAGCATACGACCACCCCTTTGTGGATGGCAACGGTAGAACAGCGCGTGCTCTCTTCTATTGGTGCATGCTGAAACACGGCTATTGGTTATTTGAGTTCATTTCCATTTCCCGAGAGATATTTCACCATTCTCGTCATTACTATGAAGCATTCCTTAACACAGAGGAAGACGAAAATGATTTGAACTATTTTATCATTCATCAGTTGCAGACAATACTGAACTCCATCAATAGCTTAGTGGAATATGTGCAACAGAAGAAAAAGGAAAAAGAGCAATTCCGGCAGAAGTTTGAACGGGGGCTACCTGCTATCAATCAACGTCAGCGGCAAGTCTTGCTGAATTTCATTCACCATCCTGATTTGCATACTTCCGTTACCGCTCATTGTAGCACTTTTAACGTTGTTCGACAAACTGCGCGCACGGATTTGAGTAAGCTGGAAAAAATGGGTTTCCTGTATTCGGAAAATATCTCGCGCGAGTTTATCTACAGGCCTATGCCGGGTTTGGAAAACCTCATCAAAAAACAGTTGCAGAGTTAGTCGCCATCGGCTAATATCGGCTAATTTACGGCTAAATTAGCCGATAAAACTCGAAAAATCCATGTATCCCCCCTGTTCCCTCACATGAGTAAGAAAAAATTAAGCATGTATTTGAGCCTGCATCTTGTGTTGATGTAGGTTGTATCTGTCGTGATATGGTTCCCTGTTTTCTTTGTGTTGTATGGCGGGGTGCAGGCGGTGGTATTGCTGTATTGGCTGAACAGAAAGTCTTCGGCACAGGCGGTTGAGGTGGGTTGATGTGCTTTTGCTGATGGAGGCGGGGTACAGCGTGGCCTTGGCGTATGTGGGGGCTCAGCTGTTATGCGAGTCGTATGGAATCTGCGATTTGTCGCCGGGGTGGTTAAAGGGCACGATTTTCACCAATCCCGAGTTCTGTTACTTCATGCCCGGCGTGGGGCTGAGTGCTTTTTGGGAACTTCTAAAAAGTCGCGTGTAAACGTATTTCGGAATTTCCAAAGACACCTCGGCGTGGTATAATAAGCGCATGGTACCAAAGCTTGAATTGCCACCGTCTTTGCATATGCCCGATTTGTTGCGATTCCGAAGGA
>JAFURE010000121.1 GCA_017471985.1 Akkermansia sp.
CACCGCTACTACCCGCGCTTTCAGGCGCGGGCGGCGGTAAGTGTGATTCCGGATTCGCTTCACTCAGGCGTAAGCCTGCATTCTCCTACATTGTAGATTGTAAATGGTAGATTGTAGATTCTGCTCCACAAATTGCCCTTTGTCGAGTTTTTAGAGATGCCCGATTTACGATTGATTGAGCTTGTCTGCTGACGCCGCAGGATGTAAATCCAAACGTCTTGTTGGGAAAAAAGGCTTTATGACATTCCGATTTCTCGCAGGGGGTAACAGGTGATGGTAATATGGCAGAGTATGAGACAAACATCCCATTTTTCTCTGCGAGCCGTGATGGCTGCTCTGGCCGTGACGGTGGGGGCTGCAGTAGCGGCTCCGGCAGATGATTTTGCCGCATTGAAGGCTCACTGGAGCTTTGATGAAGGTCGCGATTGGCACAACATGCCCTACCCCTATCAGACCGAAATCAGTTGGGCTACTGACCTTGTCGGTGGGGCAGGTGACTTGATGCTCAATCCCGCAGATGGTCAGTTCCTGCCTGCAAACAATACCGCATGGGTATCCGGTCGTCAGCATTCCGGTATTGCCAACAGCAACGGCATGACAACCATGAAGGAACTGCACTGGCTCAACGGCTCGTCAACTTTTTCCTACTGGACCCGCCTGAATGGCCGGCCGAATAAGCGCGGTGTTATCGGTTCCAATTATAATGCCTTGTGGGGTGTGATGACCGATAAGGGGCAGGTTGGCCTGCGCTACAAGGGGCGCAATGTTGTTATGAGCCCTCAGAGCATAGTGGACGGCCTGTGGCACCATGTGGTGTTCACTCGCGATGCCGCTACCGGCAAGGTTGTGCTCTATGTTGACGGTAAACAGGTGGCCGAGGGCAGTACCCCCAAGGGTAAGCTGGATGGCCGATTTGAGTACATTGCCACCAACAACGCAGCACTCGACCAGATTCATATTTTCGACAAACCCATTGGTGCCGATACCGTGGCCGTGCTGCGCGATAATCATGCCCCGCAGGTCTTTGCCCAGTCTCATCTGGTAGAAACCACGGCGCCCTCCGCCACCGGCAGTATTCTGCACCGATTTACCTATGATGTGGATCAGGATGCCCTGAGCATAGCCTCTTACACTCAGCCCGAGGGCGGCAAGGTTGTCAGCAGGGGCGATGGTACTTTCACATTCATTCCCAATAAGAGTTTTGCCCGTACCGGTAAGACAAGCTTTGATATTGTGGTGACGGATGGTCGCGGCGGTTATACAAAGACTTCCATGGAGCTGTACGACAGCCGTCACGTGGTTGCTCAGCCGGTGCGCGAGTTCCGTTACTTCGGCCCCCTGCCGGAGTTTACCCCCGGTGCCGGTAAAAAGCAGAAGCACCGCAACCCCATGGCTATCAATATGGGTGGGGCTCGCCCTGACCTGCTGCTGCAGGCAGATTCGCGCCTGTGGTTCTGTATCAATGAGTCCAAGCGCGGTAAGATTCTTTTCTCGGAGCCGCAGGTGCTCAAGACGACCGCCGGTGCAGAGTTCGAGACCGATGGTGCTGCTGTTATTGAGGACAATAAGCTGGTGGTGCGCCGACCCGATGGCTCACTTGTGCAGGCCTATGTGGTGGGCGAAGATGTGCCGCAGCTTGAAATCGGCGCCCCGGTGAAAGACACCACGGGGGCTGCCTTCAAGTTGCCTTCACGTCATTTTGCTCTGGTGGACTACGACAATGATGGGGCTCCTGACCTTGTAGCGGGCTTCAATGATGGCCTGTACTACTACAAGGGGCAGGCAACAACCTACACCGTTGACGGCGGGCAGAAGAAGATTCGCCATATCAGCTTCGCTCCCGAGAAACAGTTGGTTATCAAGCGCTCCTACAATATAGCCCCCGGTGTGGGGGATTTGAATCATGACGGTCGCACGGAACTGCTCCACGGCATTAACTGGGGTACCCTGCATGTGTGGATGAATGATGCCGCCAAACCCACCATTAAAGATGGCGAATACATTGAGCTGACCCTTGAAAATCAGCCCGAAGCCAAATTCATGCGTAACCTGAATGGTGCTCACGTAGCCGTGGCTGACTTTGATGGTGACGGCTGCGCCGATATGGTGCTGGGCGGCAATTCCGAACCCCGGTTGGTAAGCGCTCTGGGGGTGAACCCTGAGAGCTGGGCCGCTAATCTGGCTATCATTGAGAGAGAGCTGTATCAGGGCCACGAGAAGGACCTTGGCACAGTGCTCGAGGCTGATGACCAGAAGGGGCTGAAGCGCTATCGTGAGCTGATGAGCTGCTGGATTCGCTGGGCTGTTGCGCAGGATACCCCCGCCAGGCGTCGGTCGGCCTATAACATGCTGAAGGAGCATGTGAAGAAGTTCTCCTTCCTGCAGCGTGGTCCGCTGATGGATGCCTGGCGTAAGCAGGAGAAAGATAAGCCCGCCGTGTGTGGCCCCATGCACCATGTGCCCGGTATCTTCGCAATGAACTGGGTGGTGCTGCACCGACTGCTGCCTGACTCTGCCTCGCACCGGGCCGATGTGGCAGATGCTCTCGGCCTGAAGGGCGTAGACCGCGAAGTTTATCTGCAGAAGGGTATGCCCCTGGCAGACAATAACCGCAGCTCTGTCGGTCAGTTGTATGCCGTGCGTGACCTGCTGAGCCACCACGCCCCCATTCTGTTCCCCGATGACCATATTTCCATCGGCCTGAACTTCGGTGACGGGCGAGATGCCATGTGCTATATCTTCAACTCCAACAAGAATACCTTCAGCATGGAGGTCGGTCGCAATCTGGCCGAAATGCACGGTGATATGGTCCGACTGACGGAGGAATGTTTCGGGCAGAAGGGGGCCGCCAACGGAGATTACTTCACTTTCGTGCTGGCTCACGAGGTTTGCCACTCGCTCGATTCCTATGTGCGAGGGCGTGCTAACAGGGACCTGACCCGCCGCTGGGGTGACCAGAACTACTACGCTGCCACCAATGGCGGTGAGTGCGATGATGTCGTGGCCAACGAATCCGGCTGGTGGGACCTCAACCTCACGAAGGAGCGCTTCAGGCAGCGCGGCCTGTGGGATGGCAATAACGCTACGTGGGCAGAGGCCTGGCAGTCTTATTGGAAGAAGTGCCCGTTCCGCAACAAGGTGTTCATGCGCGGTGATATCGACTGGTTCCTCGGCAGCCAGCAGGAGACTTTCGCCACGCAGGCCAACCACCACTGGGCCCGCTCGGAGTCCCGCCTGATTGGTGCCATTCTGCGCTACCTGCAGGGCTACAAGTCCAATATCAACGAGGTTGTGTTCTTCCTGGATGTCCTCTCTGCCGGGCAGAACAAGCTGCCCATGTTCCACCCGTGGGGCGCAGGTAATCCCCCCATGGTGAACTTCAATGTGGAGTATGCCTGGCTCACCCGCAATGACCGCGGCTACATTACCGATATTCATATCGGTGACCGCCACTACGGATTTATTGTGAATGAGAGCGGTCGTGTGACCGGTCTGCGTACCTATCCCTTCGCAGACAAGATTCAGGCCGCTGCCAGGAAAAAATAACACTGAACCTCACGTTCATTGAAAGCAAACCCGCAGTTGACTACAACTGCGGGTTTGCGTTTGCCGGAGCCACGCCGGTGCAGGGGAGAGGTCAGTATTAAAATTGTGACACTGTAGATTGATTTTAAATCACATCCGGTCCCGTGCCACAGAATAAGCTTGACTCCATATCGATAAATCGCTAGAATAACGCGAACCGAAAGTAAACTGTCAATACAGCAGACTTTCAAAACTCAAAATAACAATATGAAACTGAACAAATTAATGGCTTTGGCTTTTGCGGTTCTCTTTGCCGCAGGTGGCCTGAATGCTCAGTCGCTGTCGCCCGATACCAAGACTCATTGGGACAAGGGTACTCTTGTTGTTGAATCCCCCGCGCGTCCTGAGGGGCAGCAGCATGTCATCGGTCTCAAGACACCCGCTCTGAAGACTGTACGCGTAGCTTTCGTTGGCCTGGGCATGCGTGGCTCGGGTGCTATTCCCCGCTTTACCCACATTCCCGGTGTTGAGGTTGTTGCTCTGTGCGACTACGTGAAGGAGCGCGCCGAGAAGTGCCAGAAGAGCCTGCGTCAGGCCGGTCTGGCTCCCGCTGCTATTTACTACGGTCCCAAGGGCTATGAGGAGCTCTGCAAGCGCCCCGATATCGACCTTGTTTACATCGCAACTGACTGGGATCACCACTTCCCCGTGGCCAAGGCCGCTCTTGAGAACGGCAAGCACGCCGCCATCGAGGTGCCCAGCGCTATGAACCTTCAGCAGTGCTGGGAGCTTGTGAACCTCTCCGAGAAGCATCGCAGGCACTGCATGATTCTCGAGAACTGCTGCTACGACTGGTTCGAGCTCGACTCCCTCAACATGGCTCAGCAGGGTGTGCTGGGTGAGGTGCTCTACGCTAAGGGCGCTTACATTCACAACCTCGATGAGTTCTGGGACGAGTACTGGGTAAACCCCGAGAACGACCCCGACAAGCTCGGCTGGCGCATGAAGTACAACATGGAGAACCGTGGCGATGTGTATGCCACCCACGGCCTCGGCCCCGTGGCTCAGGTGATGAACATTCACCGTGGTGACCGTTTCAAGACCCTCGTTGCTATGGACACCAAGTCCGTGCACGGTCGTGAGTACGTGGAGAAGAAGACCGGCAAGCCCTGCCCGAACTTCCGCAACGGCGACCACACCACCACCCTTATGCGCACCGAGAACGGTAAGGTTGTGGAGATTCAGCACAACGTGATGAACCCGCAGCCCTACAACCGCCTGTTCCAGCTCGTGGGTACCCGCGGCTTTGCCAACAAGTACCCCATCGAGGGCTTCGCTATCGATGCCTCTCAGCTGGCTGCCAAGGGTGCTGCTCCCAAGATTGACGACCTGAGCTCCCACAGCTTCATGCCCGAGGAGGAAATGGAGGCTCTCCGCGAGCGCTATCGTCACCCCATCATCAAGAAGTTCGGCGAAATGGCCGAGAAGGTGGGTGGCCACGGCGGTATGGACTTCTTCATGGACGTTCGCATGGTATACTGCCTGCAGCATGGTCTGCCCCTCGACATGGACGTATATGACCTGGCCGAGTGGTGCTGTCTGGCTGAGCTGGGTAGCCTCTCCATGGACAATGGCAACTGCGCCGTTTCCTTCCCCGACTTCACTCGCGGTTACTGGAACCTGGTCGATGGCTACAGCCACGCCTGGGCTACCCCCGAGCAGGAGAAGGCTGTGAACGAGGCCGCCGAAAACTACACCAACGGTCAGAAGGCCGCTGTGCAGATGTTCGACCTCTGGAACCTCTACGACGCCGCTCAGGCTGCCACCGGCGAAGCTAAGGTGGCCGCTCAGAAGGCCTACGAGGAGGCTGCTGCCAAGGCTCGCGCTATCTACAACAACTGATAGCTCCGCAATCATTCCCCTTAATCGCTCTGCCTCCGATTCCCGGATTGGGGGCAGAGCTTTTTTCGGTGTGAAGTACCCAACTGCCATGAAAGGGATTCTCGCTACGCTTGTTCTTGTCTGTATGCTGCTTTGCCTGTCGGCTTGCACGGTGGTCAGTGTCTCCACCCAATCTTATGTCGATTCCATCGGCGTTGAGTGCTACGACACAGGACGGCAGGATATCTACGAAATTTATCACCACAATGGCGCTTACTATGCCCGCGTGCCCTTGGAGATTAAACCGGCGACCGCCGGTGACCTAATTTCCGTGGAAACACTCAGCATCAGCTCAGAGGGAGCATACTCCAGGTTTTCCTGGCCCGAGCACCAGTGGCCCGGGGGGCAATTGCTCGGCACGGTGTATGTGAAAGTTCAGCTCAGACGGTGGAATCCTCAATACAGGACGTATGAGGATGTGGGCGCTCCGAACTCTGATACAGCCCCCGCTGTGCTTACCGAAGCCGATTTCGCCGGCAGCAAGCCCATCTTGCGTATCTCATCAATGGATAATGGCGCAAAATATCGCCTTAACTGGGATTACGGCGGTAAGCCGTATGAGGACAAACGCAGCACCCTCCACTACGCTCTTTACCCGGTGCAGGCTGTTTGTCTGCTGCTCGATACTTCGCTTTCCATAGCACTGACTCCCATCGCGATTTTGCTTTACGACCTGGGGCCAATGTAACGGAGCGTGTGAAATGCCTCTTTCCTGCTGATTTTTTTAGAATCTTTATAAATTTTGTCTCTTTCTACTTGACTCCGCGTAGGAAAACAGTTAGTATTGGTATACGGAAAAGAATCCGACAATTTAACTCGTAATATCACAGAATTTATGACTACTGAAACAGAAACACCGGTAAATCCCTGGGAGGGATTTAAGGGCGGCGTATGGACAGAGTCCATCAACGTACGCGATTTCATTCAGCAGAACTACACCCCCTACGAGGGCGATGGTTCGTTCCTTGCAGGTCCTACATCCCGCACCAATGATTTGTGGGATGAGGTGAAGGACCTCATGAAGAAAGAGATTGAAGCCGGTGGTCTGCTTGATGCCGACACCGAGGTTGTGTCCACCATCGTATCTCACGCACCCGGCTACATCGACAAGGAGAAAGAACAGATTGTGGGTCTGCAGACAGATGCCCCGCTGAAGCGCGCTCTCATGCCCTTCGGCGGTCTGCGCATGGCTCAGAAGGCACTGGAGTCCTACGGCCTGCAGATGTGCCCGCACACCGCTGAGTTCTTCGGTCGTATCCGCAAGACTCACAATGAGGGTGTGTTCGATGCCTACACCAGCGATATCCGTGCCGCTCGTTCTGCCGGTATCATCACCGGTCTGCCCGATGCTTATGGCCGTGGCCGAATCATAGGTGACTATCGTCGTGTGGCTCTGTACGGCACCGACAAACTCATCGCTGCCCGCCGCAAGGACCTGAAGGATCGCGAAGCCGGCGTGCTGACCGATTCTCTCATCCGCCTGCGCGAGGAAATGAACGAGCAGATTCGCGCCCTCGATGAACTTGCCCGTATGGGCCAGAGCTACGGCTGCGACCTGAGCCGCCCCGCTCAGAACTCCCGCGAGGCTGTGCAGTGGACCTACCTTGGCTATCTGGCGGCTGTGAAGGAGCAGAACGGCGCCGCTATGTCCCTGGGCCGTGTATCGACCTTCCTCGACATCTACTTCGAGCGCGACCTTGCCAACGGCAGCATCACCGAAGCTGAGATTCAGGAGCTTATGGACCACTTCGTGATGAAGCTGCGCATGGTACGCTTCATCCGCACCCCCGAGTACAACAGCCTGTTCTCCGGTGACCCCACCTGGGTGACCGAGTCTATCGGCGGTATGGGCGAGGACGGCCGTACGTTGGTAACCCGCAGCTCTTTCCGTATGCTGCAGACCCTCTACAACCTGGGACCGGCACCCGAGCCGAACCTCACCGTGCTGTGGGCACAGGGCCTGCCTGAGGGCTTCAAGAAGTTCTGCGCCAAGGTCTCCATCGAGACTTCCTCCGTGCAGTACGAGAACGACGACCTTATGCGCCCGTACTGGGGCGATGACTACGGCATTGCCTGCTGTGTGTCCGCCATGCGTATCGGCAAGCAGATGCAGTTCTTCGGCGCCCGCGCTAACCTGGCCAAGTGCCTTCTCTACGCTCTCAACGGCGGTATGGATGAGGTGAAGGGCAAGCAGGTGACTCCCCCCGCTCCCCGCTACGAGGGTGAGTACCTGGAGTACGACAAGGTGATGGAGCTCTTCAGCAACATGCAGGACTGGCTCGCCAAGACCTATGTGGATGCCCTCAACATCATCCACTACATGCACGACAAGTACTGCTATGAGCGCATTGAGATGGCTCTGCATGACCCCGAGATTCTGCGCACGATGGCCTGCGGTATCGCCGGTCTGTCCGTGGCCGCCGACTCTCTGTCCGCCATTAAGTATGCCAAGGTGAAGGCCATTCGCAACGAGGAAGGCCTCATCGTTGACTTCGAGACCGAGGGCGAGTTCCCCTGCTATGGCAACAACGACCCGCGCGTGGACGACATCGCCTGCGACCTTGTCACGAACTTCATGAACAAGATTCGCAGTCTGCACACCTACCGCGACTCTCTGCCCACGCAGTCCGTGCTCACTATTACCTCCAACGTGGTATACGGCAAGAAGACCGGCAACACCCCCGACGGCCGCCGCGCCGGCGAGCCCTTCGCCCCGGGTGCCAACCCCATGCACGGCCGCGACAAGAACGGCTCCGTGGCTTCCATGCTCTCCGTGGCCAAGCTCAACTACGACGACAGCCAGGACGGCATTTCCTACACCTTCTCCATCGTGCCCGGTGCACTGGGTAAGGAGGACGACGAGCGCCGCACCAAGCTGGTGAGCCTGCTGGATGCCTACTTCGCCGCCACCGGCCACCACATCAATGTGAACGTGCTGGAGCGCGAGACTCTTATCGATGCCATGGAGCACCCCGAGAAGTACCCGCAGCTCACCATCCGCGTGTCCGGCTACGCGGTGAACTTCATTAAGCTCACGCCCGAGCAGCAGCGCGAAGTCATCTCCCGTACTTTCCACACAAAGTAAAATACGAAGGACGAGGTACGAAGGACGAATTTTAAAATAAGGCTCGCTGATAGCTCGCAGGGGATGATAGCTTAGCTCTTCTCCCCGCGAGCGCAGCGAGCCAAGCCTCACACTTCGTCCTTCGGAATTCGTCCCTCGTACTTCTACATATGTCTTTGCCACAGACTACAGCCTCCGCTTCTCCCCTTGGTCTTGTCCACTCGGTTGAGTCCTGTGGTACTGTTGATGGGCCGGGAGTGCGCTTTGTGCTTTTTCTCAGCGGCTGCAGTCTGCGCTGCCGCTATTGTCATAACCCCGATACCTCCTACGTGCGCCGCGGCAAGGAACGCTCTGCAGACGATGTGCTCGAGGAAATCAGCCGCTATGCAGCCTTCATGAAGGCTGCGGGCGGTGGGGTGACTATCAGCGGGGGGGACCCCCTCTTTCAGCCACACTTCACCCGCGCTATTCTGCGGGGCTGCAAGGAGCAGGGGCTCCATACCTGCATCGATACCTCCGGCCACCTCGGTGTGAATGTAGATGACGCCATGCTGGCCGATATTGATTTGGTGTTGCTGGATATCAAAGCCTGGGACCCCGAGGTGTACCGCTCTCTGGTCAAACAGCCCCTCCAACCCACTCTCGATTTTGCCGAGCGTCTGGCCGCTGCAGGCAAGCCCGTGTGGCTGCGCTACGTGCTGGTACCCGGTGTGACAGATCATCCGGCTGACGTTGAAAAGCTGGCCCGCTATGCCGCAGGGCTCGGCAACGTACAGCGCGTGGATGTGCTGCCCTTCCACCAGATTGGCCGCTACAAGTGGCAGGAACTGGGGCTTGACTACACCCTGGCCGATGTCGAGCCCCCCGAGCAGGAGCTCACCGACTCTATTCGCGCCATTTTCCGTGCCAACGGCTTTGCTGATTGCACGTATTGAGGCTCGGATTTGAAGTGCCTGACTATCCTTAGTTGCTCATTTCAGCCATCAGGCGGTATAGAAACATAAAAAATACGGATAAGAGTCAATAAAAATATCTGCGAGAAACGTCTATACCCGTGTAGAGCATGAAAAACTGAATGTAATATTATGATGTATATTGATTTCTGGGCCGAGATGCTGGTCGGCTGCCTTATTGTTTTTGCCTCCATCTATGGCGCTTATTACCTGCTGGGGCGCAAAACCTGTACGCAGTCACAAATATTGCGGGCGTCTGCGCTGGTTATGGCGGTAGCGTTGGTGTGTGCCGTATTAGCGGAGTGGATTGAGGGGATTCCGGATGGTATTGTGGCTCCGGTCTCTCTGGTCATGGCACAGATGTATGGCAAGATGCTGCTGGGGTTCAGCACGGGGCGAGCCTGGGCGGCAGTTGGGCTGTTTGTATTATTCCAGCTGATGCTGTTTATTCCTTTGCTTTTTGCGATGTTTGGCAGTATTCTTCCTTAAGAATTCTGTATGTTTGTAATCTACTTTATCACTTGTTTGATAATTGTAGCAGCCTCTGCGATATTGAGCTTGCTGTGTGCTCTGGCCGTATATATTCCGCTTTCACGTGGTATAGTTGAGCGAAAGTATGTTATCAAAGCGGCTTTGCTCACCGCGCTGGCCGAGCCCGTGGCTATCGTGTTGGATTCTGCTGTAGCATACATGATGAATGATACGCGTGTGATTGGTCTTTTTGCCGCTATTCTGATGCCTGTGTTTGTAGGTGGCACTTCTTTTTACACGTTGCGCCGTTTTGCTCAGTTTTCTCGCAAGAGAGCTGTTGGTGCTTCCGTCATCCTTGTGGTGCTGATACATGTTGTTTCCTATGGAATCGCGTTCCTTTTGACTAGCCTGTTGTGATGAAATAACATTTCGTTATGGCCTAAAGGGGATCGAAATTGATTGAAAGAATTGCTTTTTGTTTGATGCTCGATTTCAACAGATTGCAAGCTTTTTGCACGAAAACGGCAGGAATAATGCAGTAAACTTGCACGAAAACGGCACGAATATTGGTGCAAGTTTGCACGAAAATGATAGGAAAGTTTGCTTGGGGTTGCACGAAAACGGCAGGAAAGCCATAGCTCGGGATATTTGCACTTGCATTCCACGGGGACATTTGCTAGAATATGAGCGTTAACCGACTCTATACCCATGTCTATGAAATATCCCTTGCGTTTGTTGGCTATCCCTGCATTGGCAGGGA
Organism: Akkermansia sp.; assembly: GCA_017471985.1. Classification (GTDB taxonomy): domain Bacteria; phylum Verrucomicrobiota; class Verrucomicrobiia; order Verrucomicrobiales; family Akkermansiaceae; genus Akkermansia. The sequence continues at coordinate 10,715 of JAFURE010000121.1, forward strand.
CCTTGTTGCTGTCGTCCTGTGAGGAAGCGGTATACGGTGTGGCTATCATGTTGGGTATCATAGATGAGGTTACCGGCAGCGCGGATGAACGCCGAGCGAAAGAGCGAGAAGATGCACGACAGGCGCTTTACGATGATTCAGTTCTGCCGCTGAGTGCGGAGCAGAAGTTTTACTGGCATTGCATGCACGGTGAGCTTGCAGAGGTTGAAAGGCTGTTGAAGCAGGGAGTAAATCCGAACTTCTCCGTTCAGGTTGATTTACACATGTATGAAACAACACCGCTTCTTGAAGCCGCACTTGTCGATAATGAGGAACTGATGCGTTTATTGCTCAAGTACGGTGCCGATGTGAACTATCGCCTTAAAGATGGAGCAACGATACTGCATACCTATCTGCTACGAACCGGGTTAAGTGATTCTGATATCGTTGAGCTGTTGTGTGAGGCCGGGGCGGATGTGAATGCTGCCGACAATGTCGGTTATGTTCCGCTGCATTATTGCCATGAGCATAAACTCATTGATAATATGTTAGATGCCCACTACCGCTGTGAGAAAGTTCTGCGCCGATTCGGTGCGAGTGATAGCGTGCCCTATCCCGGTTTGTTCTCGATTGCAGAGAAAAAGTTCCTGAATCAGGAGCTGGGGGCACCTGCCGATGGTATAGCTCCGGAGGTGCAGGCATACGCAGCTCTGCTGCATACCTGCGATAAGCGGATTCCCTTTGATGAGAGCTCTGTCCGTAAGCATTTGGCCGCGTTGCATGCTTCTCCGCGAAAGGCGCAGATGCTGCAGGAGTTGCTGAATGAGGCTGCCGGAGATGCTGCGATGTCTGCTCTGTTGCTGCAGGCGGGGGCTGACCCCATGCTGTTGAGTAATTATGCCTTCAGACAGGCATTGCCCCATGCTGAGCTGTTTTATGGAAATGCAGAGCAGCGCAGGCGTTTATCCATTGAGTTTTTGCACGAGAAGGTGGAGGGAGTGATGGATGAAGAACTGCAGGTCTTTATCGATACGTTTTTCACTCAGTGCAACCGAAGCGTCAATGAACGCGACTCGTTGGGAGATACCTTGTTGTTGGCGGATTTGCGCAAAAAAGAGCAATGCTACTATACCAGCGTGGACGTGCATTTGCGCAATGGTGCAGATGTGAATGCTGTTGCACATGATGGCATTACTCCCATCATGCTGGCGGAGAGTATTGAAATGGAGCCGCTGCTGAAAGCCGGGGCCGATGTGCTTGCCGTCGATGCCGCAGGA
>JAFURE010000122.1 GCA_017471985.1 Akkermansia sp.
CGGCGAAACCCCGGGTAGGAGTATATAAAATAGTTGAGCCCGAGGAACGAGGGCGGCAGATGAGAGGCAGGTTGGCATAAATAACGCGACTATTTCAATACGCGCCGTTTCTGCCGCCCTTTCAGGGCTCATGTTCTTTTTTGTACTCGTTGCAGGGGCTTACGCCCCTGCCTATTGAGCTACCGCCCTCGTACCTCGGGCTTTTGAATTCCGCTCACCTTCGGTTCGCCATATTCCACCACAATTGTTCCAACGCTCATTCCTTTTCGTTGTCCTCGTCCTGTGCCGGGGTCTGTTGCTGTTGAGCTGCCGCCATAATCTGATTGGCCGGCAGGGCTACGCTCCAGATGACGGTGTTGGTGGCGATAACGAAAGGAATTTCCACCGCCCACGAGGCCCAGGATAGCGGCTTAAGAGCAACATTCAGGGCTGAGCACCGAGGTTCGAGCTCCAGATAGTCATAGCTCGAAAGCATGCTTCTCGGATCCATGCCGGTGAGCTGTTTGGGCGTGCAGCGTGTCGCGTGAGCAAAATCAAACTCCGCGACCGGTATCATATTCGCGGTGGTTGGGGTAACAGCCTCGGCATCTATCCCCAGCAGTTCTTTCTTTCCGTTGTCCGACAGTAACACCATGTGGGTTTCTACCGGGGCCGAGTCATAAAGCTGCTGTGTCCTTTTATTGAAAGTGAAGACGGACTCGCTGTTGTACAGGGAATTCCAAGTTAACAGCCCGAACTCGGTGGGCAGGTACTTCAAATCGAGCTTCATGTAGTAGCTGTCACCCAGTCTGTATATTTCAGGCATCTGTCGAGGCTTATAATTTTCCCGGGCAATGACGGCGTACTCGCGACCAATGCTGTTGAGGGCAATTGGAAGATCGGTAGATACGCAAGAGCTCAGCCCCAGCGAGCACAGGCTTGCCAAGGGCAATAGAAGGGAAGAGATTCGGTTCATGGCAGGGAATGTGATGATATCTTTTGGCATTGTAACGGATGGCAGCTCGCAGGCCAAGCACCCTGAGGCTCTCAATTTTCGATAGTGACTATTCGTGCGTCTCGCGTTTCTCCTCGAGTCCCTTGACGAGCGGGGAAAGAACCTGGTGAATTTCGTTGCGGTGAGCGGCAACCCACTCAATCTCTTTTCGGCGCTGTTCCGCGATTTCCGGCGCAAAGCTCCGGCAGGCAAATCGCGGGAAACAGCAGATTTTCGGGCTCATTTGCGAGTAAAAGACGGAAAGAATGATGATGCGGCGCAGGGGGGAGTTGCTTTGCCACCATGCCAGTTCGAGTTTGTGGTAGTTCTCGAGGTAGATTTGGATGGCCGCTCTTGTGGCATCGCGTATTTCCTGCTCGGTGCACATATCGGCTTCATCTTCGGTAAAGTATGGGCCGTTTGCCAGTATGGAAATGCCATGGTGCCCCGAGTATGACCAAGCGTAGGGCTTGAGGGTGTTCATGCCTTGCAGCAGGTCGGCCAGGGAAATATCTGCCGCCGGCTGTTCACCCGGCGGGGGCTCCGGCATAGGGAGAATTACTTCTGCGTACTCCAACTGTTGCTGCTGGTGGTAGAAGGCACAGGTGCCCCCGGCGCCGCAGGCCGCGGCAATCAGGGCAACGATGAGATAGCGTAGGGGTGTTGTTGCTTTCATGTTGTTATCCTTTTATGATTCGGTATCTTGCGAGTCGTTCTCCGATGCTGCGGCCTCTTCTTCGTACTCGGCAGCATCGCTGTCAATGGCATTGGGAATCACATTGCGCCCCACAAGTTTGGCGTAGCGGTCAAAGAAGGCATAAATCATGTCACCGTTGGCGAGCTCAAAACTAAGGATGGCTGCGTAGCGGTAATCATCGGGGATACTGTGCAGGAGTATGCTGACCTTCTCGTCGTAATGAGATTCAACATTGGTTACCTCCGTCGTCGGGGGCAGTTGTGCCAGACTCAGTGCGGTCGGGATATCGGGTGTCGGCTGATTGATAAGCCGGTGCAGACGCCAGGTGTCACTCAGGGAAAAGGAATACAGCGCGCAGAGGAGAATGGCTACCAGTGTGGCCGCAATGGCTGTGCGCGGCATGCGGCGCGGTAGTTGCTTGCGGGGGGCCTGCAGCTGTGGTGGCAGAGTTTGGTCGGGGTCGACCATGAGGATGAGGTCGAGGATTTCCACACAGGGGCCGTGGGGCAGAATGTAGTTGGCTTTCGGGGAAATTTGACGGTACAGCATCCACACGTCACTGTTAAGGGTCTTGATGAGTATTTGCCCATCTGCGGTATGATAGCGGGCAGGCCGCATGTGGCGCAGGTGCTCCGCAGCACCTCCCGGGCGCCAGAGCTTGTCGGCATATTTCCATACAAAGCAGGCAATCAGCAGCATGGCGAGGTAGCGAGCCTCGCCGGCGTAGACTACGAACAGGGCTCCAAAAAGCAGCAGTAGAGTGGGGTATACCCTTGTCCATACCCAGGGGCGCCCGGAGAGCAGCGCCCTGGCATCTTCTACCTCACGGCGCTGTTCCGGGCTTGCGCTGAAGCGGAGTGGCTCGATTTTCAGCAGCTCAGTCGGTGGCGGTGTGAGCGCCGAGGGGGGAGGGGTGGTGCCTGCATGTTCGGCAGCGAACTTGGCAAACTCGGCAATACGCTCCTCGGGCAGTCCCTCCAGCAGGCAGTTTATGCCCTTACCATTGGTGTGCTGCAGGTATATGGTGTGCTTCATAACACGCTGGGCTTTCGTTATTTCTGCCCAGGGTAAGAAGAACGCCATCTTCCTGTCGCCGGATTCTAGCAGAACCCCGCCTTCTGTAACGGTATAAAAGTGGTTTGCGTATGTTTGTATATTCTCCTTGACCCGTCGATAGTGGAGCATAGCCACCAGCGCAGCCGGTAGTGCCATGCCGAGCACAATCCATTCGCAGTAAGGGGCTAATGGGGAGGCTTCATTTGCCCCGAACGCGATGTAGCAAATGAGTGCGAAAATGCACCACTTTGTAAAAAAGCTGATAAGAACTGTTTTGACGACCGTGCGGCTGCTTACTGCTGAGATGCGATATACCATAACGTTGCGACGATTGTAGAGTTTTTCAGGTAAAAAAGCAAGCTAATCTTTACTTCGCCCGATGACTCATGAACTAAGCCCTCTATCGGGATACATCTCAAAAATTGCCGCTGAAGGGGGCTTACAAGGAAAATAGTACGCGTTGGAACAAATAGAGGTTTAGACCTATTTTGACAGCAAAATTGGAGTTTGGTGAGCATTTACAATCTACGATCTACAATTTACAAAGTGTTGAGTTAGGCGGGCTTTCGCCCGCAGATATGCGTGTCTATCCCACCGTTCACGCCCCCGTCTTCGCGTCTCGCTGCGCTCGCTTGCTTCCGGCTTCTCTTCGATACGCCGAGACGGGTCGCCGTGACAGGCCGCGCTTTCAGGCGCGGGCGGCGGTAAGTGTGA
>JAFURE010000123.1 GCA_017471985.1 Akkermansia sp.
GACAAGTTCCCTGTTCGGGGCTTTGGAGATTGTGCTGTGAGCCTATCTTCCCGGTCAGTTAATCCATCTGTACCACAGGAAGAAGGAATAGCGCAGAGTCCCCTTGTCTAGCCCTTAGTGCAGGGAACATATATTTTTTTGCGATACTTTCCTTCTTGTTGTCCACCAATGGAAAACAAACAAAGGAAATCACCATGTTCAACATTCAAGACGCAGAAAAATCGGCCCACCGCAAGTTCACCAAACTCATTAAATCACACACAGCAGCTATCTATACCGATACCTGTTTTCATCTGGCGTTCATCTTGCGCCACGGGCTCGAATTACAGCAGAACGGGCAGCGGGTTAAAGTCACTAAATCCGTACAGCTGGAATTAGGCAATAAAAACAAACAGGTCTGGGCAAAACGAAAACTGGACACACTCCGTAAATCCGGCAAGTACTTCGAGCTCTTACCCGGCAATAAACAAGAACGCCGTAGAATCTATACCCAAAAGCAATCCGCCTATGCAGACGAGGGCTTTGTGGATATATTCAGCAAAGAAGGTCCGCTGCAAAATGTACTCCTGACCGGCGATTACGCACTTGCCCAAAAGATTGCCGGGATGGGCAGCACCGTTGCAGTCTTCTTTCAATATTCAGGTGCAGATTCCCGCAACCATGTTATTTTATGGTCAGATTACCAAAAACTTACTGAGCAAAAAGCACATTCGGTTTGACACCACAAGGAAAGCTGTGCTATCCTGTGCGAGGACAAGCGCGTACCATCAACATTCTCTACCGACAGACTATGAGCCCGAACATTTTTCAAACCATCGAGTTGGCATTTTCACTACTGGGGACATTTGCCGCGCTGCTGTGGTTGCGCCCCGGTAAGCGCGCTGCCGCTCGCTATGCATTTATTGTGCTGTCATTTGCCGGGCTATGCGCCATACTGCACCAAAACCCGGGAGAATATGGAATGGCAATACTGCAGCACTTGGTGTATATCATGCCCTTGTTCGTCTTTCTGCTGGGCAGGTACATGTTGGGCAGTACCAAGCGGCGTGCGTTCCTGGCATTGGGTGTGTATGCACTGGTGAAGTCACTGGGTGTGCTTGCTCATATTCCGCTGAATATGCTCAGCGACTGCCCGGTATCGCTTACTCTGTTGACAGGTGTCGACTTCTACCTCACGCTGGCCTGGGTCTGGTTCACCATCTTTCTCTGTACCCGCAAGGATAGCAGCATCGGCAGAACAGAGCGTATTTTTGCAGCTGCGGCGACCCTGATTGTCGCCAATAGTCTGACAGAGATTATTGTGCCGAGTCTGTGGGCTCTGCTGCGGGTGCTGTTCAGCAATGATCTATGGAAACTCACCCCACCGGAGCACCTGTCGCTCTTCATTTTGTGCATGCCGGTGCTGATACTCACCCTGTGTTACGCCGCTAACCTGCGCTACGTACTGCGACAGGCGTGGGTGCGAACTATCTGCACAACGGCCATTGCCGTGGCTGTACAATTCGGGGCGGTTAACATATATTTCTACGCTGAGCAGCTGAGAGAAAGCCGTAAATCCGAACTGACGGAGGAGTTAATAATTGCCATAGAGGAAAATGATATAACAAAAGTTCAGCACTGCCTGAGAGAAGGAGTAAAAGTCAACCGTCCCCTCGTCGCCCCCAATGACCGCGATGGCGAATTATCCTATTTCTTCCCGCTTATTCATGCCACGGCCCGAAATCAGGTTGCCACCGTCAAAGCCCTGCTTGCTGCCGGGGCCAATGTCCATGTCTGTCGAGTGGATGGCGATACCGCCCTGCTCTCTGCCTGCATTGAGAACAATGCCGAAATTGTTCGGCTCCTGCTGCAGGCCGGTTCAGACGTGAACGCCACAAACAACCTGGGCTATACCCCGCTGTATCAGAGCACCCTGACCGGCAATTCGCCCGAGATTGTCAGCATGCTCCTGCAGGCGGGCGCAGATACCAACCTGACCGACAACGAAGGTAGTACCGCGCTGCACAACGCCACCCTGCCCGATACGGAGGCAGACAAGCCGGCGGCCCTGGCCGTCATGCGCCTGCTGCTGGAACACGGTGCCGCCGTCAATACTCAGGATTGCCACGGCGACACCCCATTGCTGCAATGTGCCGAATGCGGATTTACCGAGGGCGCCCGCCTGCTCCTGGAGCACGGTGCCGACCCCACCCTGAGGAATAAAAACGGCAACTCTCCCCTCGAACTCGCAGAACAGAACGGGCACAGTGAAATCGCCGAATTGCTGCGCGCCGCCCGTTGAGCCACATTCCGGTTGACAAACAGTACAATCGGATAGTAAAATGTGCCAACAAACATGAAATCCATCAGCCTTTACGCCATCCTGTTGCCGGTAGTCTATGCCCTGCTGTTCTGGCTGGGTAACAGCGATGACTTCAACGACAACTCGCTCTGGTATGACGAAGCCGCCCCCTGGCTGGGCGAACCGCCGGCCGGGGTCAGCGCTGAGCTGGTTCGCTCGAGAAATGCCGAAGCTTACCCCTACATCGTATACGCTTTGCCGGCCGATGATACGCTCAGGCAGAACATCATCACCACCTTTCAGCTGGAGAGCAGCTACCCGGGTATCTACGACAATCACGGCATCTCGCCCATTTACCCGGCAGAGAAAGAGACAATCCTGTCCGCCTCGACCACCCTTTACCCCCGATTGGAGCTGAGGCCGGACGGGAGCATGCTCCTCACGCTGTACGATGACAACAACCGTGAACTCAAGGACGAAACCCTTGTGAAATCAATCCCCTTCCCCTACCCCGACTACCTGCCGAACGGGAATGTGGAGACAGCCCGCTCCATCATGCTGGCAGTGCTGTGTTTCCTGCTGCCCGGCCTATTCTGCTGCGTGGGTTGGTTGTGGGTGCAGCGCCGCCCCATCCGCAGTGGAGAGACGCTCGTCATCTGTCTGCTCATCCCCGCCGTGGTGGCATTCTTCGGCGCCTATGTCGATTTTTATTTGCACGGTTTCAACAAAGTCTACGCGATTTTCAGCGCCACCTTCAGCGTCATCACCAATGTCATTGCCGCCGCTATTCTGCTGGCGGTTACGGGAGCGGCTCGTTACTTGTGGCGCAGCCTGAATTGAACGAGTTTGCCACCGAAAACTGTGCCGCAGACGCAAAAAAATGTAGCAAAAGTGAAATTTGTCTTTACAAACGGTCACAATTGAGTATAATGCGCGTCCCGACGCAAATGCTTCGCGGTCGAAAATCTTAACAACACACAAACAAACCAGAGATCATGAAAGTTCTTTCCTCACTCGCCTCCATGAAGCGCCGCCACGCTGATTGCCAGATCGTGAAGCGTAAGGGTACGCTCTACGTCATCTGCAAGAGCAACCCCAAGTTCAAGGCTCGTCAGGGCACGACTGCCGGCACGCGCCTGAGCAAGAAGGGTGTTAAGTAAACCCTGCGCGGCCTGACCGCATACAGAGAAAAAAGGAGACCGGTGTGTTATGTAACCCCGGTCCTTTTTTCATTTATCACAAGCCCCCCTTCTCCACCACGGCAACCATGGAAAACACAGTCCGCACTCAGATATTCCCCATCGGCGATTTCACCTTCGATAGTGGCGAAACCCTGCCGAACCTTCAACTTGCCTACGAAACCTACGGTACACTGGCACCGGACAAGAGCAACGCCATCCTCCTTTTCCACGCCCTGACCGGCAGTCACCATGCCCATGGGTACAACGATGATGTGCCCGAGGCCGGCACCTTCTGGCAGCCGGAGTATTATGAGGGCTGGTGGGACCGCATGATTGGCCCCGGCAAACCGCTCGATACCGAGAAATACTTCATCGTGTGCATCAATTTCCTGGGCAGCTGCTACGGCTCCAGCGGTCCGGCCTCCATCGCCCCCGACGGTGAGCCCTGGGGCTGCAGATTCCCCATGGTGAACGCCAACGACCAGGCTCGTGCACAGATAAAACTCTTCGATCACTTCGGCATCGACCGTTTTGCTCTGGTTGGCCCCAGCATCGGCGGCATGCTCTCTCTGGCTTTCACCAACCTGTACCCCGAGCGCGTACGCAGCGTCATTATTATCGGCGCCAACTACAAACCGGCCATCGAACACAAGCTGAGCAGCTTCGAGCAGTTCTGTGCCATCGAAATGGATGAAAAGTACCGCGGTGGACGCTACCCGCTCTGCGACCCTCCCCTGCGCGGTGTAGCTTTGGCACGCATCATCTGCCACAAGCACTTCATTTACCAGCGAGGGTTGGAAAAACGCGCCCGCAAGGGCTGCTCGCCCGACCGCAAGGGACTACTCACCTGGTACACTCCGGCACGCAGCACGGAGAGCTATATGCTGCACCAAGGCACCAAATTCGCCAAGCGTTTCGATGCCAACGCATACATCCGTATCATCAACATGTGGACAGCATTCGATCTCGAGAGCCTCACCGGCCTCAGCACAGACGCATGCTTCCGTCGTTTCGCGGAGTACGGCATTCCCTTCATCCTCTTCTCCATCAATACAGACTGTTGCTTTTCCTCCCGAGATATCTCCCTTTTCCACCGCAGACTGCTCAAAAATGGCGTACAGGCAGAGTACAAGAGCATACGCTCCGAAAAAGGGCACGACTCGTTCCTGCTGGAACCGGAGCTGTACGAAACCGGCATCACTGCCTATCTCAACCGAATCTAAGCCCCAGAACAGACCTAAAAACCTGTTTTTTTGAGTAATTTTGAATTTGCCGCTTGCAAGAGCGAGGGATTCATGGTATACATAAAGAGTCAACACAAACGCATATAGCATGAAAATTCAACTTAACAGACAGAAGAAGGGTTTCACCCTGATTGAGCTTATGGTGGTTATCGCCATTCTCGCCTCTCTCGCAGCCGTAGGTTATGGCCCCATTATGGAGCACATGAACGACGGTGACCGTCAGCAGGCTTCCTCCAACCTCGGTCAGGTGCAGAAACTGCTCCTTACCTTCAGCCAGGAGAACGGCTCCTACCCCTGCGATGCCACTGCCGACGCTCTGCTTGAGGACGAGCGCAATGCCGAGTACAACTTCGGTGAGCTCAAGGGCGACCGCGCCAATGCCTACTTCCGCCAGCTCTTCTACAAGGGTAACCCCACCGAGGCTACTTTCTATGCCAAGCACAACGGCACCAAGGAGCCCGATGGCAAGTTCGCCAACGGTCAGGCTCTGACCAAGGGTGAGAACGCTTTCGCCTACGTTCTGCGCAAGGAGAGCACCAACCCCGAGGACGCCCCCGGCAAGCGCTCCGTGACCGGCACCAGCACCCCGCTGGCATTCAGCTGTGTTCCCTCTTCCCGCACCCCCTACACCGGCGACAAGCTGAAGTTCAACCGTGAGCTCTTCTATGCTCACGCCTTCATGGTGAAGACCGACGGTGCTGTAACCGACCTGAAGGACAAGCTGCAGGAGGACGGCGAGGACGACACCAAGAGCGTATACGCCGATAATTTCACCCCCTTCCCCGAAACCAAGAAGGGTCGCGATACCTCTCCTGACTACATTATCGTAACTCCCGAGCTGTAAAAGCTCACCTCAGGATTAACCCTTTCATTCAGCGCTCAGAGCCCCGGCTCTGAGCGCATTTTTTATGCCAAGTCGCTCGAACCATATCGGGTCAGATAGGCAGTTTTCAAACTTCCGGCCATCAACAGGCCGTTCTTTACCCTGACTTTCGGCCGCCAAGGGGAACGGTTGAATTGCAGCACTTGAACAGGTTTTGTTATCTATTGCGCCCAGTGTGTGAGCTTTGCAGGTGTGCACTCACGACGGAGCTTCTTTTCTTTCTTGTTTCATTCCGGTTTCTGTCACATGATGTTTTCACTCGGCCTTCTAAGGCTGTTCATTTAAACACTACTACAGATATGTCTACAAATAACGACATCCCCGCCAATGGTTCCGTCTCTGACGTGAATGCCGCCGATGTTACCAACATCACTCCCGAAAATGCAGCAGCTATCGCTTCTGCAAACCTTAACTCCGGCACAGATTGTGCCACAACCAATACCGTCATGAATACGACATCCAACACCAACAATGCAGGTGCCCCCACTTCTGAGGGCGTGTATTACATTTCCACTTTCAACTTCACCGCAAGTGAAAGCCCAATTGGGTTCAATCGCACCACATACACCGAACCGAATAAACCCGGTAATGAATGGGATACGGTTTATTCCGGTGTATGTGTGGATCAGGCC